>JALRFY010000121.1 GCA_023253625.1 Akkermansiaceae bacterium
ATCCACACGCTCGACATCATCGATGTGAACGGCGGCAATCACGGCAAGGCCTTCGCCACCAACTTCAACCCGGAAATCAACATCCGCGAAGTCACCGCCGAGTGCCGCCATTATGAAAATGGCAGCTTCGTCGAAAGCCCACCGATGTCGCTCCACCAATCGTTCACCTGTCCCGACGGCGTCGGCACCTACGAAATTTATCGCATGTACCACGAGGAACTCGAATCCCTCGTCAAACACATCCCCACGATCCGCCGCGCGCAATTCTGGATGTCGTTCTCACCAAACTACCTCAAGCACCTCGAGGTCCTCGGCAATGTCGGCATGACCCGCATCGACCCGGTGCGTTACAATGGCGTGGAAATCATCCCGCTGCAATTCCTCAAGGCGGTGCTGCCCGATCCAGGCGAGCTTGGCAAGACCACCCGCGGCCGCACCTGCATCGGTAACGTGATCACCGGCGTGAAGGACGGCGCGCCCAAGGCGGTGTATGTCTACAACATCTGCGACCACGAGGCCTGCTTCGCGGAAGTGGGATCCCAGGCGATTTCCTACACCACCGGCGTGCCGGCGATGATCGGGGCCAAGCAAATGCTCGCCGGCGGCTGGAACAAGCCGGGCGTCTGGAACATGGAGCAACACGATCCGGACGGCTTCATGGCCGACCTCAATGCGCACGGCCTGCCGTGGAAGTGTGTGGAGCTCGGCACCGCCCAAGCCGAGGCCTTGCGGGTCGTTTGACGACCTGTCGCTTTACCTATCGCTCCCGGAAAGCCACTGATTCATGATCGAAACCACGGAAAGCCTCATCCTCCATTTGGAAAAGCACGACCCGCCCGGCGGTGCCCCGCTGTGCGCGGTGGACACCGAGGCGAACAGCCTGCACCGATACCGCGAGGCCTTGTGCCTGGTGCAGTTCGCGGCGGGCGGCGAGTCGGTGTTGATCGATCCGCTGGCGATCGAGGATCTCACGCCATTGGGTGATTATCTGGAGAAGGCTACCGTGTGGATGCACGGTGCCGACTACGACATGACGATGTTCAGGCGCGAATTCGGGCGGCTGCCGGCGGTGGTTTACGACACGCAGATCGGTGCGCGCTTGCTTGGTGTGCGGCGCTTCGGCCTCGGCGATCTCGTCAGCTTTTACTTCGGCGTTGAACTCTCGAAATCCTCGCAGAAGGCGAACTGGGGCAGGCGTCCGCTCTCGCCCAAGATGATTGAATACGCACTCAACGACGTGGATTACCTGCTCGAAATGGGCGGTATCGTCAGCGGCAAGCTGCGTGAGCTGGAGCGCTGGGACTGGTTCGTGGAAAGTTGCGAAACAGCCCGCCAGAAGGTGCTGGAGCGCGACGAGACGAAGGAGGAAATGTGGCGCATCCGCGGCTCCGGCAAGCTCGACCGCCGCGGACTCGCCTGCCTGCGCGCGCTGTGGGAATGGCGTGACGCCGAGGCCGAGGCATGGGACCGCCCGTCGTTCATGGTGCTGCCCAATCGTGAATTGCTTGAGTGGTGCGATGACTTGGTCTCCGGCAAGCCGGTTTCCCTGCCACGGCATTTCCGGCAGGACCGAGTCATGCGTTTCCGCTCCGCAGTGGCCGCGCTTGAGGCCCTTCCGCCGGAACAATGGCCGGAACGCAATATCATCAAACGCCGCAAGCACGACCGCAACTTCGAGCGCCGCGTCGAGGAGCTGCTCAAGCGGCGCGAGAAGGTCGCGAGGAAGCTCGACATCGAGGGCTCACTCATCGCGCCGCGCGCCGCGCTCGAATCGCTGGCCGCGGGCGAGGGGGAAGCGGGCGAATTGCTGATGCGCTGGCAGCGGGAATGCCTGGGGCTGGATTGAGCGGGAGCCTTGGCTGAGTGGTGGCGCTAGCGTTTGGATTCCTCGGCCGGCTCCGGCTTTGGCTTTGCCGTTTTCCCGGCCGGCACGAAGACCAGTCCCGCGCCGTTGATGCAGTAGCGCTTGTCCGTCGGCGTATTGTATCCCTCGCCCTCGAAAACATGGCCGAGGTGTCCATCGCACTTCGCGCAAATCACCTCCAGCCGCTTCATGCCAAGGCTGAGATCCAGCTTGATTCTCACGTTTTCCGCCTTGGCCGGATCGTAGAACGACGGCCAGCCGCAGCCGCTGTCGAATTTCTCCTTGGAGGAAAAAAGCAAGGCCCCGCAGCCGGCACAGTGGTAGCTGCCCGCCCCTTGTTGCTTGAATTCCTTGTAGACCGCGCCATGCGCGCGCTCGGTGCCTGCCTCACGCAGGATACGGTATTGTTCCGCAGTCAATTCCTGGCGCCACTCGGCATCCGTCTTGATCACTTTCTCCCCGGGCTCGGCGGGTGCTTTTTCACGGGTTTCCATCATCGTTTTCTTCTCTTCCGCGCCCAGACAGGCGGCAAGAAGCAATACCAGCGGAATCGTTGTCAGCAATCGGCATTTCATGGGCAGGCTTGGGCACGCCCGCAACTTTCCCCACCATGGCCACGAATCAACCGAAAATAACGCGGGCCTTGCACCCATTCCAAAACCGCAGCGCCCCCATCCACAGACAGCTTGCCGCACCGGCCGGCCTGAATCATCCGGGGCAGACCGGGCCGATGCTGCCGCCGGACACGAATTCCGCCGGCGTGAGCACTTGTCGGATATCCTTCTTGCCGCGGCTGATGTGAGCCGCCCAGTTCACCACCCGCAGCACCACCGGACGCCTGTCCCAGCGGATATGGGCCACCGACGGCCGGTGCCAATTGAAAGTCGGCGACTCGTCGGTGCAGACGAGTGAAACGTCTTCCGGCACCCGCAGCCCCCGCCTGGCCAGGAATTGCTCCACACCCGAGAACAAGGGCACGGAGTCCACAATCAACGCGGTCGGCGGGCTGATTTGGAATAACGAATCCAGCCGCTGGTGGAATCCATCCACGGTCTCCTCCCAGTCCGGCAAGTGGTAATGAGCCGCCGGCGTGATTCCCGCGGCTTCCAGCTCGGCGAGAAATGCCCGTTCACTGGTCCCGGGCATCGGCAGCCGCCGCAGCCGGCGCGCCAGCAACACAATCCGGCGGTGCCCGAGCTCCAACAACTTGCGGGTCGCCCGGGCATAGGCCGGTGGCTTGTCCGGCCCCGCGCTGGCAAGCGGCAGGCCGTCCCGCTGCCCGAACAGCGCAAAGACGGCAATCCGCTGCGTGACGAACCACTCCAACAGCTCGCGCGATGCGGCCATTACCACCCACGCATCCGCCTCAGTCTGCCGCACCAGCTTGGCGACCCGCCGCAATTCCATCCCTAGATCATGCAGGCATGACCGGGTGTGGAATACCAGATGCCCGCCCTCGTTCAGTCGATACCTCATATCGACCACATAGTCCCACGAACGGTCGGCCACCGTGCACGTGAGAATTGCAATCCGCAGCGAGCACCCGCTCTTTCTTTCCTCGGGCCTGCGGATCCGCCGACCACGGCCCATGCCCTGCTTCATCAACAAACCCTGCTGCTCCAGATGCTTCAGTGCCGCTTCCACCGTCTTGTGATTGATCCCCATTTCCGCGGCAAGCTCATGCCTTCCGGGCATCGTATCGCCCCAATGCCCGCGGAGGATCATGGCGCGCAGATAATCCGCAGCCTGTTCCGCTACACCTACAGGCCTGAATCCGTTCATCATCGAAAAACCTGCCCCATCACGGTCCCAGTGTCGATGAAAAATCCGCGGCGGATTCCTCGACAACCCCCGAAACGCCCGCCTTGATTGCGATTGCTGATTGGTAGCGGTTAGTCATCAAACCCAAAATGATCCGCGGCTGCAGCACGGGTTTGTGTCTGGTTCGGGGGGACTGGGCACAAGCCCATTTCGTTTTTCTTTCCATTGCCATACAATGGGGCTTTAGTATCGATCCCGGTGCCGGAGGTTCCCGCAAACCTGTGCTTCGGCGGCAAGGACGGCAAAACCCTCTTCATCACCGCCCGCACCTCGCTCTACACGGTGGATGTGAAGGTGGCCGGCCATTTCATCGACCGCTGAGCACACCGCGCGTCCGCAGGTCCTGGCCGAGTTGGAGGAACTCCACCTCCTCAAGCCGGATCGCCTGCGGCAAACCGACCCCGGCGAGCGCGGGCGTGGGGCCGCCGCAGAGCAGCGGTGCATGGTAAACCACCACCTCGTCCACCAGACCCGCCTCGAACAAGGCGGCGGAGAAGATCCCGCCGGCCTCCGTCATGCAGCTCAACACGCCTTGCTCGCTGGCAAGCCGCCGCAGGCTGTTTTCCAAGTCATGGCGCGGCCGGACCAGCGTGCGCCCGCACCATGGGTCGGTGAACAATGCACAATCCCGCGGCAGCGATTCCGGGCGATCGGAAAACACCACCCGCCAGGGCTGCGGGCGCCCGTCCAGCAATTCCGGCACCCGGATCGTCAACGCGGGCTTGTCGCGCCGCACGGTGGCACCGGTGGTGAGGATGGCATCCACTTCCGCACGCAGTTTCTGGACATCGGCGCGCGCGGCCTCGCCGGTGAGCCACTGGCCTTCGCCGGGCGGACGGGTGAGGCGGCCATCGAGACTCATCGCGGTTTTCCAGATCACCCACGGCAGGCCGCTCTCGCGTACTTTGAAAAACGGTCGCAAAAGTTTCTCCGCCTCATCGCGCAGCAGACCGGATTCCACCGCGATTCCGGCGGCGGCCAGAATGGCGTCGGCGCGTCCGGAATGGCCTGGATTACGGTCCACGCAGGCGTAAACGACGCGCGCCACGCCGGCATCGATGAGCCCCTCCGTGCACGGTGGTGTGCGCCCGTGGGTGCTGCATGGTTCGAGCGTCACAAAAACGGTGGCTCCCTTCACCGCATCGACTCCGTATTTCCCGATGGCATCGGCCAGCGCCTCGCGCTCGGCATGCGGCTGGCCTGCGGCGCGGTGCCAGCCTTGCCCCAGCAAAATCCCGTCCTTGGCCACCACCGCACCCACCGGCGGATTGGGCGCGGTTTTCCCCACACCGAGACGTGCCTGCACCAGCGCGGCGCGCATGAAGTCGGTGTCGTCCATCGGTTTGCGATACTTGGAATTGCGGAATCGTTCCCCCTCAAGTCGTGCCGGTCACGACCTCCGTGATCTCGATGGTCCCCTTGCCACGGGTGCGGATGGAAAACGTGTCTCAGTGCGCGCTCATTCGGTCTTGCCCCAGATTTTTTCCATCAACCCGAATGCTGCCGGGTCGTGGCGGCGCAGCTCGGCGCGCACGAACGGGTAGAAGTCGTTGTGATAAAGATAGGCCTCGGTGGACTCGGCGAAGTATTCCTTGTGGTCGGTGGTGGCATAGTGCTTCACGGTCTCGCCGGTGTAGAGCAGGGATTTGTCATAGATGCCCTTCTTCATCGCGTCCTGGTAGGACTTGATGATTTCCGGCTCCTCGAAACCCAGCACCTGGTCATGATAGGCATGCGCCAGTTCGTGGAGGATCACCGCCGGATGCTTGAGCAGCTGCTGGCGGGAAAGCAGCTCGGCGGCCTGCGGGATGTGGACTTTTTTCACCAGCCGCGGGTCGTAGCCACGCTGGTTGAGCCAATCAACACCCGGATGGTATTGCATGTTGCCGAGTTCAGGATGCGAGTGCTCGATGAAAATCTCCATTTTCTTCAAGTCTGCGAGCGGCTTGTCCTCGATGAGGATGTCAATGCGCTCGAGGTGATTGGCGAGCATGCCTAGCGCGCGGGCACCGAGTTCCCTGGCCTCGCCATCGACCAGACGCTTGTCCGCATGGACCGTCCAGCCGTGGAGATCGAGCGTCACGGTTTCCACCCAGCCGACCTTGCGCGCAGGAACGGAGGAATCGTTTTCCGCAACGGCGGCGAAAAGGCCGGCTAGCAGCAGGCAGGGCGCAGCGAGTTTCTTGAGCATGGCGGGCAATGTAGCCGGCTCGTGCCAAACGACCAGCCTCTTTCTGCGGCGCAGCGACATCACGGATCTCAGGCAGTTTGCACGATCCCGGAAACGGAGCGAACGGAGCGCGGACTTCAGTCCGCCCGGGATGACCCGCCGCCGGACAGGAAAATGAACCCGCCCCGGAACGCATGCGCGTCAAATCAAGGGCCAGAGCGCGGTGAAACGTGATCGCCGATTTCCCTGAGTGGGCCAGGAGATGGGCGAGTGCGACGGAGATTGGCTTTCCATGGGCGTCGGCGGACATGCTCCGCCGCTCCTTGAACAACCGGCAGCTCGTCTGGATTCAACCCGGAAATCGAAGTCCAACCATGCGTTCGGGCCGTGGATGCCACTGAAACACTGGGAACCACTGAGGGAACTGAAATTTTCACAATGGATGACGGAAGCGGTTTTTGATGCCTCGGCATTGTTCTCAGCGAACTCAGCGGTTCTCAGTGTTTCAGTGTTTCAGTGGTTCTCCCGCAGTTATGCCCAAATCAACTTCCGAATCCGGGTTCAAGGAGCCTGCAAGCGAATCCCGTGCCGGACGAGCGCCCGGGCGAGGACCGCTAGCATGTGCGGCGCGTCTGGCGTATCACCATGAATGCAAAGCGTGAGCGCCGGAACCGAAACCCAGGCACCCTCCACGGACCGCACGCGCTGGAAATTCACAATTTCCAACGATTGAGATACCGTCTGGTCTGGATGATTTAAGAGCGCACCGGGCCAATCACGCGGCACCAGGTTTCCAGAGCTCTGGTAGCGGCGGTCGGCGAAGGCCTCGGGGACACAGATCAGGCCGGCCTCGGCGGCAGCGCTGGCGAATGCACGGTTCGCCTGAGTGTAAACATGGCAGCCGGGAACGAGACCGGAGATGGCTTTTGCCAGCGTGTGCGCAAGTTCGGGGTTGTGGTTGGCCTGATGATAGAGCGCGCCGTGTAGCTTGACGTGGTGAACGGAGGCGCCGGCGAGGCTTGCATGGCGGATGAATCGTTCGAGCTGGCGGATGATGGCTGTCCGGATTTGCTCCGGTGGCAGGTTGAGCGGCCGCCGCCCAAAGGATTCGCGATCCTCATGGCCCGGATGGGCACCGATGGCCACGCCACGCTCAAGGCAGGCATCCATGGCCGTGCGGATGCTGGTTTCGTCCCCGGCGTGGCCCCCGCACGCAACGTTCGCGGAGCTGGCATGGGCGATCAATGAGACATCGCTCCCGCAGCCTTCGCCAAGGTCCACATTGAGATCAATCGATTTCCCGTTCATGAAAACCAATCAGTTGGTTTTTATTTTCCAAGGCACGAATTCGGGTGGAATCGGCGCTTCGAACTGAAGGCGCTGCCCGTTGATCGGGTGCAGGAAGGAGAGTTTCCAGGCATGGAGCATGAGGCGATCCGGGAGTGAGGGATCTTTGGACGGACGGCCGTAGATGGGATCGCCGACGATCGGGCAGCCTTTGTGGTGGAGATGGACGCGGATCTGGTGGGTGCGGCCGGTGTGGAGGTGGCAAAGGATGAGTGCGGTGCGGGAGGCGGGGTCGGTGGTGAGCGTTTGGTAATCGGTGATGGCGGGCTTGCCACCGGGAGGATTGACGACCGCCATTTTCTGGCGGTTCACCGGGTGCCTGCCGATGTGGGTGAAAATGGTCTCCTGGGCGGGATTGGGCGGGCCGTGGGTGACGGCGAGGTAGATTTTTTCCATGGTGCTGCGCCCGGCGAACTGGCCGGTGAGCGATTGGTGGGCGGCGTCGGACTTGGCCACGACGAGGCAGCCGGAGGTGTCCTTGTCGAGCCGGTGGACGATGCCCGGGCGCTCGACTCCGCCGATCCTGGAGAGATTGCCGCGGCAGTGGTGGAGGAGTGCATTGACGAGGGTGCCGTCGGGATTCCCAGGCGCTGGGTGGACGACGATGCCGTGCGGCTTGTCGATGACGATGAGATCATCGTCCTCGTAGAGCACGTCGAGCGGGATGTCCTGCGGGGCGTTTTCGAGCGGCACGGCCTCGGGCAAGGCGATGGTGGCGAGGTCGCCGGGCTTGACGGTGTCGCGCGGTTTGGCGGGCTGCCCGTTGAGAAGGATGAACTGCTCGCGGATGAGCGACTGGATACGGGAGCGCGAGAGATCGGGAAGAGAGGCGGCAAGCCAGGCGTCAAGACGTTCGGCCGGGGCATCGGCGCGGATTTCCATGCGGGAGGATTCCCCCGGTGCGGAGCTGCGGCAAGCGGAAAGCCGGGAGAGGGAAATGCGACGCAGGCCTGCCCGGAAATCCATGCGGAGTGATCACCGGAGACGCCCGGTCACGCTCCTTGGGCCTTCATTTCCTCTTCCACGCGCGCAGCGCGGCGCAGGCCTTGGGCGCTGGAGTGGCCAGTGGCCTTGCGGGCCAGCCAGTCGAAGAGGAGATAGAACACCGGCACGACGAAGAGTGTGAGAAAAGTGGCGATGCCGAGACCGCCGACGACGACCAGCCCGAGTGGATTGCGGGTTTCGGAGCCGGCTCCGCTGGTCAGCGCCAGCGGCAGGGTGCCGCCGATGGTGGAGATCGAGGTCATCAGGATCGGCCGGAATCGCAGGGTGGTGCTTTCCCATACGGCGTCGAAGGCGGATTTTCCCTGGAGCTGGAGCTGGTTGGCGAATTCGACGATCAGAATCCCATTCTTGGCGATCAGGCCGATGAGCAGGATCAGGCCGAACTGCGCGAACAGGTTGTTGGTCATCGGCGGGCCGAAAAAGCGCGTGACATACAGTGTGATGAGCCCGCCCGTCAGCGCGAGGGCGACGCCGGTGAAGATCGTCACCGGGTGGATCCAGCTCTCGAACTGCGCCGCGAGAATCAGGAAGGTGAACAGGAGACCCAACAGGAACAACATCATGGTGTCGCTGGCGCTGTCCACGTATTCGCGCGTCTCACCGTCCCATGCGTAGTTGTAGCCCTCCGGCAGGATTTCGGGCGCGGTTTTCGCGATGAAATCCACACCGTCACCGACGGTGTATCCCGGGGCCAGCCGCGCCTTGAGGCTGATCGAGCGCAGGCGGTTGAAGTGCGGGTATTCCTCCGGAGTGATCGTTTCCTCGTGGCTGACGAGGTTCGATAGCTGGACCAGCCCGCCGTTGTCGGAGCGCACATAGACGCGGCCGAGGTCGGACGGCGCGAGCCTCGCGGCGTCCTCGATCTGGAGGATCACGTCATACTGGCGGCTTTGCTGCTTGAACTGGGTGACCTGGCGGCCGCCAAACAGCGATTCGAGCGTGGTGGCGACCCGCGAAACGGGCACGCCGAGATCGGCGGCGCGGGCGCGGTCGATGGTGACATCGAGCTGCGGCTTGTCGGTCTTGGGCTCGGGCCGCGCGCCCTCGAAGATGCCGCTGCCGCGCATTTTCCCGAGAATGGCCTCGCCGTATTCCTGCAGCTTGTCGAAATCGCTGCCTTGCAGGACCAACTCGAAACTTTCGCTCAGACGGCGTCCGCCCAGCGGGTTGGGAATGATGGCAAACGACAACCCGCCGGTGACCTCCCCGGCATAGCCGGCGTTGATTTCCCCGACGACCTCCTGGGTTGAGCGCTCGCGTTTCTCCCATGGCTTGAGGGTGGAGAAAACGAGGCCGGTATTGCCGGACCCCGGACGGCCGCGGGCAAAGGCGGTGGCGGAGAAATAACGTTCCAGCTCGGGCGTGCGCTCGATGACATCGGTCATCTTGCGCATGTATTCGATGGTGTAGTCCGGATGTGAGCCGAGCGGGCCGTTGAAAATGGAAATGAAGCTGCCGCGGTCCTCGAGCGGCGTCAGCTCCTTTTGCAAGCCCTTGTAGGCAAAGGGCGCGAGTGCCACGAAACCGAGGGCGAGCAGCACCACTGCCGGCCATGCCTTGAGCGAGAGCCGCAGGGATTTCCCGAACAGACGGGTGGTGAAATCGAAACCCGGCTCGGTCACGCGGTAGAGCCAGCCGTGCCGCGGGTGGCCGGTGGCCGGATCCGCCCCCTTGAGCAGCAGCGAGCAGAGCATCGGCGTGACCGAGAGCGAAACCACCGAGGAAACCATCACCGCCACCGACAGCGAAATGCCGAACTCATAAAACAGGCGGCCGGTCGAGCCGGTCTGGAAGGCCACCGGCAGGAACACCGCCGCCAGCGTGAGCGTGGAGGCGATGATCGCGAAGGCCACCTGCCGTGAGCCGAGCACTGCGGCGCGGATCTTGGTTTCCCCGTCCTCGATGCGGCGGTAGATGTTTTCCAACATCACGATCGCATCGTCCACCACCAGGCCGATGGCGAGCACCAGCGCGAGCATGGTGAGGATATTGACCGAGAATCCGAGCGCCGCGATCACCGCAAAGGTGCCGATGATGGAAATGGGCACCGCCGTGATCGGGATGACCACCGCACGCCAGTCGCGCAGGAAAAAGAAAATCACCGCGCTGACGATGATGAAGGCGATGAAGAAGGTCTCAAACACCTCGTCCACCGAGCGCTGGACAAACACCGAGCTGTCGTAGCCCACCTCCACTTGGATGCCTTCCGGCATGTCGGACCTGATCACCGGGATCAGTTGCTTCACGCCATCGGCCACTTCGAGCAGGTTGGATTTTGACTGCCGGACCACGCCGAGGCCGACGGTCGGCTGACCGTTGAAGAACGTGCGGGTGCGGTAGTCCTCGGAGCCGAGTTCGGCGCGGCCCACGTCCTTGAGCTTGATCTGGCTGTTGCCGCGGGTGGCGATGACGAGATCCTCGAAGGCTGCGGCGTCGCGCAAGTCGCCCTGGGTGCGCACGGTGAACTCGCGTGCGAACGACTCGATTCGACCGCCGGGGATGTCCACGTTCTGCTCGCGCAGCGCGTTTTCCACATCCACCGGCGTGAGCTGATAGGACGCCAGCTTGTCGGGATCCAGCCACAGGCGCATGGCATATCTCCGCTCGCCGCCGATGAAAATCGTGCCCACGCCGGGCACCGTCTGGATCCGCTGCTTGGCGATGCGGTCCACCAGGTCGGTCAGTTCGGTGCGCGTGAAGCGGTCCGAGGTGAAGGTCATCCAGATCACCGGCTGCGCATCGGCGTCCTCCTTGGCGATGATCGGCTCGTCCACCTCGTCGGGCAGCTGGTCGCGCGCGCGGCTTACGCGGTCGCGCACGTCATTGGCCGCCTCGTCGGGATCGCGTTCCAGCAGGAACTCGATGGTGATCACCGAGGCCTCTTCGTAAGACGAGGATTTCATCACCCGGATGCCGTCGATTGCCGCGAGCTGCTCCTCCAGCGGCTCCGTCACCCGGCTTTCCACCACTTCCGCCGAGGCTCCACGGTAAATCGTGGAAACCGAAACCGTCGGCACGTCCGTGTCCGGATACTCGCGGACTGGCAGCTGCTTGTAGGAAAGCAGCCCCAGCAAAATCACAATCAACGCGCCAACGGTGGTCAGCACGGGACGTTTGATCGAGGTGTCGGATATGATCATGCTATTCCAGCCGGCGGTCGGTTTGTCCGGGCATTCCGGGGGTGACGACGGGTTCCACGGGTTTGAGTTTCATGCCGGGAAACAGGATGAGGCCGCCGACGCCGGCGGAGACGATCTTGTCGCCGGCCTTGACGGGTGGTCCGACTGGCGTGATCTGGACGTATCCGGGGATTCGCAAGCCGGTTTTGACGGGCGTGAAGGCGGCGACGAAGCCACCGTCCTTTTCCTGCGGGGTGACCAGCACGTTGCCGCGCGGGGTGCTGAGGATGGCGGTTTCGGGGACGACGAGTGCATCTTCGATCGTGCGCAGGACGAGCGTGATGTTGGCAAACATGCCGGGTTTGAGATAGGGTGGGGGATCGTTGACGTGTCCCTTCACCTGCGTGGCGCGGGTGGTTTCATTGATGCGCGGTGCAACGAAATAAACCTCGCCCTTGACTTGCTCGCCGGGTGCGGAGGTGGCGACGCGCATGGCGAAGCTGGCACCGGGCAGGAGGTTCGGCAGATAACGCTCGGGAACCTCCATCTCCACCTTGAGGCGGCCGAGATCGTCCACAGTGGTGATGAGCGATTGGGGGCTCACGTAGTCGCCCACGGAGAGGGTGCGGCCGCCGGCGATTCCATCGAAGGGAGCAACGATGGCAGACTTGGCGAGGCGCACTTCCAACAGTTCGATGGCGGCCTTGAGGCGGTCGTATTCGGCGGTGGCGGCGTCCACTTCGAGACGTGAAACGGCCGCGTCCTCGAGCAGCAGGCGGTTGCGATCGAGGTTTCGTCCGGCGAGCACGAAGCCGGCGCGGGTTTCGGCGAGCTGGGCTCCGAGTTCGCGGGTGTCGAGTTTTACGAGCACGTCGCCTTGTTTGACGGGCTGTCCTTCCTGGAAGTGGATGGATTCGATGACGCCGGGGATTTCGGGGCGCAGCTCGGCGCTTTCGTTGGCGGCGATGCTGCCGACGAGGCTGACGGTTTCCTGGAGCGTCTTGAGCGATACTTCCATCACCTCGACGGGCTGCTCGCGGTCCATCGGATTCGGAGCCGGGGCTGCTTTTCCGGTGACATCTTTTTTGCCGCAGGAGGAAAGCAGGAGACCCGCAGCCATCATCCCGAGAAAAGTTCCGGCGGCATGTTTGGCCGGCATGGATCGGATGTGATTGGAATATGACATCTGGTTTTTGGACACTGGACTCTGGATCACCACTCTCCGCCCACCGCCTTGGCGAGGGAGACGGCGAGAGCGAGGCGCTCGCCGCGGATGGCGTTGGCGGCGCGTTCGGCATCGAGGCGGGTGCGCTCGGCGTCCACCACATCGAGGAAGCTGACGAGGCCTTGTTCGAAGCGTTTCACGGAGAGTTCGAAGGTCTTGCGCGCGGCGGCCAGCGCTTGGTCCTGCGCGGCTTGGCGGCGTTCTAGAATCGTGGTGCCTTGCAATGCGTTCTCCACTTCGCGGATGGCATTGAGCACGGTCTGGCGGTATTCCGCGCTGGCGGCCTCGTGCGCGGCCACGGTGGCGCGTTTCTGGGCCTGGAGGAAGCGCAGGTTGGTGAGCGGTGTGATCGCGCTGGCACCCAGTGACCAGACGAGCGAGGAACCCTCGAACAGGTTGTTGAAGATGTCCGAATCCATGCCGGTGCTGGCGTTGATGCCGATGGATGGGAAATAGGCAGCCTGGGCCACGCCAATTTCCGCGTTGGCGGCCGCAACGCCGCGTTCCGCCGCGCGGATGTCGGGCCGCTGGCGCAGCAACTCGGAGGGCAGCGAAATGGGAATCGCCGGCGGCTTAGGCAAGTCGGATTTTTCCGGTAGCGAGGAACCGGTGGCCAGCGATCCCGTGAGCACCGCGAGCGCATTGACGAGCTCCACCCGCGTCTGGTCGAGGCGGATCCGGTCGGCCTCGGCGGTGGCCACCTCGGTCTCGGCGCGGGCGAGGTCGAGACCGCTGATGCTGCCGGCCTCGCGCCGCTTGCCTAACAGATCAAACGCCTTGCGGCGGATTTCCAACGTGCGTGCGAGCACGGCGCGGTCGGCGTCCACGGCACGCAGCGCCCAATAGGTTTGCGCGGTTTCGGCGGCGATGGTCAGGCGCAGCGCGTTGAGCCGCTCATCGGTGGCTTGCTCGGTCGCGGTGGCGGATTCCACTTGGCGGCGGACTTTTCCCCAGACGTCGATCTCGTAGCTGAGGTCCACCGGGATGGTGAAATTGTTCGCGATGCTGGATCCGCCGCCCGGACCACGGAAGCGGAACTGCGTGCGCTCTGTGGTGACACCCATGTCCACGGCGGGGAAAAACCGTGCACGTGCCATGCTGCTGAACTCGCGCGCTTGGCGGACGCGCGCGGCGGCTGTGGCGATCTCCTGGTTGCGCTCGAGCGCGCGTTCCACCAGCAAGTTGAGCGTGCCGTCACTGAAAAGCGTCCACCAGGTGCCCGGCTTTGGCAGCGATCCCGGTGCCCCTTTTTTCCACTTCACACCCTGGCTGGAAAACGACGCCGGCATTTCCATCACCGGTGCCTCATGGTCCGGTCCCACCGGCGCGCATGCGGCCAGCGTCACGAATGCCGACAACGGCAGAAGATGGCTGTGTCGGATTCGGATTGGCATCGACTTGCCGGATTCAAGCGCTTTTTTTCTTGCATGCAAGTGATTACTTGCAAATTTTCAAGACGTGAGCACGACGACCCGCAAGCCTCCCGGGCAGGAATTCCCCGGAACCCGCCAGCGGCTGCTGGAGGCGGCGCGGGCGGAATTCGGCGAGAAGGGGATTGAATCCGCGACGACCCGCGGCATCGCCGAGCGGGCCGGTTGCAACGAGGTGACCTTGTTCCGCCATTTCGAGTCCAAACAGAAATTGTTGGCGGCGGTGGTGCAGGAAGTGGCGGGGGAGTTTCTCGGCGGTTGTGAGTGCTCCGGGGATTTCAGCGGCGATCCGCGTGAGGATCTCGAGCGTTTCGCGCGGGTTTACAACGCTTCGTTGGAACGTTGCGAAGGCATGACGCGGGCGCTGATCGGCGAAGGTCGGCGGCGGCCGACCTTGTGCAAGGAACTGATCGGCAACGTGCTCGAGCCCTTTCACCGCAGCATCGCGAACTATCTGGAAGACCGGAAAAAAGCGGGGATCCTTGCCAAGGAGGTGGACGGCATGGCCTTCGCGGAAATTTTCACCGCCACGCTGATGGGTGGGCTGCTTAGGCGCAGTTCCGGTCTCTCGAAACTCGACCGCGTTGGCTGGATACAGCAAACCGTGGGCCTGCTTGTCGGCGGTATTCTTGTCACACAAGTCCGCCGGCACTGACTGCGCGCATCAACGCATCCGTGCGTGCCAGCACTTCGGCTGGTGCCATCCCCGCTTCCCGCAAAGTGGCGATGGCCAGCGCGTCATGGCGCTTGGCGAGGCGTTTTCCCTCATCGTCCAACAGCAGCGGATGATGCAGATAAAGCGGCTGCGGCAAGCCCAGCAACTCCTGCAACAGGCGGTGGACATGCGTGGACGGCAGCAGGTCCTGGCCGCGCGTGACGTGGGTGATTTGCTGGAACGCGTCGTCCACTACGACTGCGAGATGATAGGCGGTGCCGATGTCCTTGCGGGCGAGCACCACATCGCCAAGCAGTGCGGGATCGACCGCGATCGCGCCGAAGCGCAGGTCGTGAAACGTGAGCGGCCCGGCGAGCGCGGCGGCCTCATGGGCATCCAGCCGCCACGAGTGCGGCACGCCGGCGACGAGCATTTCCTCGCGCTTTTCGGCTGTTAGAGCGCGGCAGGTTCCCGGATAAAGCGGTCCTTCCGGCCCGTGCGGAGCGGCTGCCATGCGCGACCATTCCTCCTGGATTTCCCGCCGCGTGCAAAAACATGGATAAACAAGCCCCCTCGCCCGCAGCCCAGCCAGCTCCGCCTCGTAGGCCGCCGTCCGCCCGCTCTGCCGCAGCGGTTCGCCATCCCACGTCAATCCCAGCCATTCCAGATCCTCCTCGATGCCGTGGTAAAATTCCTCACGCACCCGGGTGGCATCGATATCCTCGAAGCGCAGCAGAAACACACCATCAGCCGCGCGCCGAGCCCATTCCCATGCCACCCGCGCGGCCAGCGCGTGACCAAGGTGCAGCCGCCCCGTCGGACTGGGTGCGAATCGCGTGCGGACCATCATCGTGCCCCGGTTCAATCAGGAATCGCTCCGTTAAACCACCAAATCCCTCCGTTTCCGCATGGCTGGACCGCGGCCGGAATCGGATTGGATTCAGCGTGCGCCTTGGGTTAGCGTCTCTCCGCCGATGCCGAAACGCCAGCCACCGGAAACCACCCGCCCACGCAAGGACCCCGGCACGGGCAAGCGCCGCACGGGCGGTGCCACGTGGCTGCTGTTCTGGCCCTTCCTGCTCTTCAACCGCCTGATCCGCAAGCGTCACTGGTCGCAGCGTTTTCTGTTGCGGCTCCTCGGCTTTCCCGCCGTCGCGGGTCTCTATCTGCTGCTGTTTTTCGCACTCGTTTACGGCCTGCGCGCCCAGCGCTACGACCTGGGCAAAATCAACCAGATGCCCGAGCGCAGCGTCATCCTCGACCGGATGGGCGGGGAAATCGGCCGCATCCACGGCGAAAAACGCTCAGTCGTCCCACTCCGCCAGGTTTCCGAAAACTTCCGCACGGCGATTCTCGCCCGCGAGGACGAGCGCTTCTACTCGCACGGAGCCATTGATCCCATCGGCATCGTCCGCGCCTTCCTGCGCAACCTGCAAGGCAAGCGCGAGGGGGCATCCACCATCACCCAGCAGCTCGCCTCCGATGTCTTCCAACTCAAGCGCGGCGAAAAACGCGGCGACCTTCCGCGCCAGCTCGACCGCAAGCTGCTTGAAATCGCCATCGCCGTCCGCATCGAGGCCATCATGGAAAAAGACGCCATCCTCGAGGCCTACATCAACCAGATCAACTGGGGCCGCCAAATCCGCGGCGTCGGCGAGGCCACGCGCATCTATTTCGAGAAACACCCCGAGCAACTCACGCTCTCCGAGTCCGCCCTGCTCGCCGGCATCGTCCGCGGACCGGATTCCTTCAATCCCTTCAAGTCGATGGAAGCCGCCACCCGCGAGCGCGACACCACGCTCGATCGCATGGTCAACGCCAAGGCCATCACCCGCGCCGAGGCCGATGCCGCCAAGCACGACAAGATCGACGTCCGCCCCGTGATGCGCCGCGCGGCGAAATATTCGTTCGCCATGGATGCCATCCGCCGCGACCTCGAAATCATCCTCGAGGACGAGGACATCCAGCTCGGCGGCCTCGAGATCTTCACCACCATCGACCTCCGCATCCAACAGAAGGCCGAGGAGGCGCTGGAGAAACAACTTTCCGAAACCGAAAAACGCTCCGGCTACGCCCACCCCACCCGCGGTGCCTGGCAAAACCTTCCCGAGGAATCCCGCACCGTGCCACGATATCTCCAGGGTTCCGCCGTGGTCATCGAAAACCGCACCGGCGGCGTGCTCGCCGTCGTCGGCGGCCGCGATGCCCGCGAGTCACGCTTCAACCGCGCCAAGGAGGCCAAACGGCAGATCGGCTCGGTCTTCAAACCCTTCGTCTATCTCACCGCCTTCGACAGCGGCATGGGCCCCGACACCCCGGTCAGTGACGGCCCCATCCTCCCCGGCGAGATCAAGGGCGGCGGCTCATGGCAGCCGCGCAACTCGGACGATACCTTCGGCGGCATGATGCCCGCCTCCCACGGCCTCATCCGCTCGCGCAACACCATGTCCGTGCGCGTCGGAAACCTCGCCGGCATTTCCCGCGTCAAGGAATTCGCCGCCAAGGCCGGCTTCTCCACCCCGATGCCGGAAACCCCAGCCTCTTTCCTTGGCGCATGGGAGGCCTCGCCGTGGGAAGTCGCCAGCGCCTACACCATTTTCCCCAACGAAGGCGCGCGCTACCGGCCCTATCTCATCTCCGAAATACGCGACCGCGATGGCAATGTCCTCTTCTCCACCCTGCCGCTGCCTTACCAAGCCGCATCCGGCGGCTCCGCCCGGGCCGTCTCGCACATCCTCGAGGAAGTCGCCACCCGTGGCACCGCTGCGTCTGTGAGGCGGCTCGGATTCGAAAAACCCTGCGCCGGAAAAACCGGCACCACCAATGATTTCAAGGACGCCTGGTTCGCCGGCTACACCTCCTCCCTCACCTGCGCCGTCTGGGTCGGCTTCGATCAACCCAAACGCATCATCCACGGCGGCTACGGCTCCATCCTCGCCCTGCCCGTGTGGGTGGATATCATGAAAACCGCCGACCGCCTCGACTACAAGGCCGGCTCGCTCCACGACAAAACCAATCCCGTCAAAACCGATCTCTGCCGCCTCTCCGGCAAGCGCGCCACCGCCGGCTGCCGTGAAGCCGGCACCGCCTTCAGCGACGACCTCCCGCGCGACCTCCTCCCCGGTGAAACCGATTTCTGCCCGATCCATCCCGCCCGCGCCATGATGATCGGGCAAACCCCGGATAGCGAAGGACCCACCCCCAGCCTCGCCCGCCCCGCTCCGGAAACAACCCCGCCCCGCGCCCACCCCGCCGAGCCCGTCGACCCGCCCCGCGCGTTGCCCGTCGAGGCCCCGCCGCCGCCCCGCGCCCTGCCGGTGGAGTGAAGTCGGATCGATTGTTACCCAAACAGAAACAACGAGCGCCAGCTCAAGGTGAGGCCCGCGAAAAACGATAGGTGGGGTTCCGCCGCCGGGGGAACCGCGCGAATGGGAAGTGAATCATGGGGGCAATGAAATCGCCGTTCCGGCTGCCATGGGACTCGCATTTGCCAGCGCTCCCGGCGGCAGCGCCCTGCCATGCGCATCGCTGCTCATCGAGCGCCGCTGCAGGGCTGCGCCAAATCCCGCTTTCCCGCCGGCGTTCGCGCCTCTACGTTGCGGCCCGCCCATGACCACCGCCGATCTTTTTGCCACCCACGTCCTGCCGACCTATGCCCGACTGCCGCTGGTGCCGGTGCGCGGGGCGGGCGCGCGCTTGTGGGACGAGGCGGGGAAATCGTATCTCGATTTCTGCACCGGCATTGCCGTGTGCTCGCTCGGCCACTGCCATCCGCGGCTGGTGGAGGCGGTCCGCGTGCAGGCGGGCACGCTGATGCATTGCTCGAATCTCTATCAGATCCCGAAACAGGCGGAGCTGGCCGAGGAGATCAACACCCACCACGTGCGGCTGCCGGGCAAGCTGTTTTTTTCCAACTCCGGCGCGGAGGCGAATGACGGCCTGATCAAGTCCGCGCGCCGCTTCGGCCACAAGCGCCCGCAGGCCGGCGGCTCGCCGCGTTTCGAGGTGATCACGTTCAGCCAGTCGTTCCACGGCCGCACGCTCGGTGCCATGTCGGCCACCGCGCAGGCGAAGATCCACGAAGGCTTCGACCCGCTGCTGCCGGGATTCCGCTATCTTCCTTTCAACAATATCGCGGCGCTGGAAAACGGCATCCGCCCGGAAACCGTGGCCGTTCTGCTGGAGCCGATCCAGGGCGAGGGCGGGGTGAATGTCGCTACGCCGGAGTTCCTGCGCGCCGTGGCCGACGTTTGTAAAAAACATGACCTGCTCCTGATGTTCGACGAAGTGCAGGCGGGCTTCGGCCGCTGCGGAGACTCGATGGCATGGCGCATGATCGCGCCGGAGATCGAGCCTGATGCCATCTCGTGGGCCAAGGGCATGGGCGGCGGTGTGCCGATCGGCGCGTTCTGGCTGGGCGACCGCGCGATCGACGGTGCCGGCACCGCGTTTTCCTCGCTGCTGGGGCCAGGGTCGCACGGCTCGACTTATGGCGGCAACCCGCTCGTCTGCGCCGCCTCGCTGGCCGTGCTTCAGGAAATCCGCGAGCATGAACTCGCCGCCCATGCGCTGTTGATGGAAGTGCGCATCCGCGAAACGGTCCGTTCGTGGAAGCTGCCATGCATCACCGAGGTGCGCGGCAGCGGGCTGTTGTTGGGTGTCGGGCTCGACCCCGCGCGCATCGATGTGCCGGAGGGCAAGACCGCCGCGCTGACGGTGGTTTCCCAGCTCATGGGAAACGGCCTGCTGGTCCCCGCTGCCGGGCCGGAAACGATCCGCCTGCTGCCGCCGCTCAACGTTACCGCAGGCGAGATCGACGAGGCGCTCGCCATCCTCGAACGCACGCTGCGCGGGCTGGCGCGAAACGGTTAGCTCAAATTGGAAAATGGAACCGCAGATGGACGCAGATAAACTCAGATAATCAATGAGTTGGATCTATCCTCAGATTCATTCACCGGGTGACATGATACTTCTGCACAAGTCCCATAAAATGAACGTTCATCTGCGTCCATCTGCGGTTCATTTCCCTTTCTAATCCATGCGCATGACCGCCCAGCCACTCCACGTCCTGCCGCGTCCGCCGATGGCGGGCGAAATGGTGCCCGCGCATTACTTCCGCGAACTCGACCGCACGGAAATCCTCCGCCCCGGCCGGCCGTTGGAAGTGGACCTCGGCTGCGGCGACGGCTCGTTCCTGATCGAAATGGCGCAGCACCATCCCGAGCGCGATTTCCTCGGCGTCGAGCGCCTGCTCGGCCGCGTGCGCAAGGTCTGCCGCAAGATCACCCGCAACCGTTTGGAGAACGCCCGCGTGTTGAGGTTGGAGAGCCGCTACACCGTCGAGTGGCTGCTGCCGGAAAACTCCGTCTCGCGCCTCCACCTGCTGTGCCCGGACCCGTGGCCGAAGGTGCGCCACCACCGCCGCCGGCTGGTGCAGGCCGAGTTTCTGGCCGCCGTGCGGCGCGTGCTGCGGCCCGGCGGCGAATTCCTGTTCATGACCGACCACGAGGAATACTTCCGCTGGGCGGAACACGAAACCGCGGAGTTCGGCGGCTTCGAGCGGCTGGCATGGGATGAAGACACGTTTTTCCATCCCAAGACCGATTTCCAGATCCAGTGGGAGGCCCAGGGCAAGACGATGTGGCGGCTGCGTTGCCGCAAGCCACTCACCGCGCCGTGAGTACCAGCGGCTTTTCTGTTAGAAAACCCTCGATCACCAGCGCGCCGTTTTCATCGATGCTCAAGGTCACGCCGCCGGACTCGCCCTGGTCGATCACCTGGATGCCGCGCGACCGCCAGTAGGCGACGGAGGTCGGCGGCAGCCGCTCATTTTCCGGATACGGCGAGTTGCTGGCGACGATGGCTTGCGGATTCACCGCATCGATGAAGCGGTCGCACAGCGAGACATCGGTGCGGTTGCGGCCGGCGACGATCACGTCTGCGGAAACGTCGGTGCCGGCGTCCAGCATGCGGAGTTCGGTGCCCATGCCCGCATCGCTGGTGAGCAGGATTTTCCAGCCGCGCCAGTGGAGGCGGAAAACGGCCACACGCTCGTCTGCCAGCGCGTGGCGCTGCGCCGGGTCGGGCAGGTGGAGGACTTCAAGCGAGGCTTCGCCGGGAAACGGCAGCTTGTCGCCCGGCTTGCCATGGATCACCCGGATGCCGTCAAGAGGTGCTTGCTCCAGCCACTCGCGATAGGACGGACTGCGTGCATAGGACACCGGCAGCCAGGCTTGGCGGAGCGGCAGCAAATGCCATGCCTCCGCGCCGCCACCCAGATGGCCGCCGTCCGGATGGCTGAGAATCACCGCATCCGGCGCAATCGCCAGCCGACCCAGTGATGGTGCCACCAGATACCGCAATGACCCGCTCGATCCGCAATCGATCATTGCCGCCGCACCATTCCCATCGGTGAAACAAGCGGCTCCCGCACCGTATTCGAGATCGTAGATCATCAACCGCGCGCGTTGGTCGTGCCCGATGAAATGATGCCCGCCGGGCAGCGAGGCGAATCCGCCGGCCGAGACCGCGCAGAGTTCCGCCACGCCCTCATTGAGACGGTTGATCCCGTGAGAAACTGCGGGTGAAACCGGAAACACCGCCGCGGAAAACAAGGCTGCCGCCAGCAGCACAAACACCAGCGGCAGCAACACCAGGCTGGCGAGCACCGCGACCGGCGTGACGATGCCGAAATGCAGGATCGTCAATGGCGCGGAACCGATCCCCGCCGCCAGTGAGACGGCCATGGTGCCCGCAGTCCAGCGCCGCAGCCACAGCCACGCGCGTTGCGTGCGGTTCATCATTTTGACGGGCAGGTAAAGCTCGGGCTGCGCCATCCAGGCGAAGGTTTTCGTGGTCCACGCCAGCCCGATGGCGATGGCGGCCACCACGCCGTAGGACAACTGCACGCCCGGTTGGAACAACAGGTGGCCGTTCCACCACATCAGGATCAGCAACACCGCGCCGAGCGAGTTGAGCAGGTCCGGCCGACGCCGGAACGCAAAAGCCCCGAGAAACACCGCCGCCATCCACGCCGCGCGCACCGCCGGAGGGCCGTTTCCGGTCACCCACGCATAGCCGAACACCAGCGGCACCAACACCAACACCGCACGCCGCCGCGGCACGCCCAGCCACCCGAGCACCAGCCAGCCGATCCCGCCCACCATCGCCACATGCAGGCCGCTCACGCAAAACACATGCAGCGCGCCACTGCGCCGGAATGCATCGATCAATTCCGGCTGGTCCGGCGGATGCTCGCCGATCACCACCGCCCGGATCACATGCGCGCCGCGTGAATCGGCAGGCAGCCCGGCGGTCACCCGCCCGCGGAAACCCTGCCGGATGCGCGCGCCCATTTCCGCAAGCGGGGGAGTTTCGACCACCGTGTCATCGCGCATCGCCCGGAAAACCGCCGCCATGCCCTGCCGCCGCAGCCAGTCGGCGCGGTCGAACTCACCCGGGTTCCGTGGTTCAGGCAGCGGTTTGAATCCGCCCCGCGCGCGCACCCGGGCCCCGGCCACTGGCAGCTCGCCATCGCCTTCCCACCAGATTTTCACGCCGCCCGGCTCGCCGCTGGCCAGTTTCACCGGAGCCACCCAGTAGCGCTCGCTGCCGCGGGCGTCCTCCAGCACTTTTCCCCGGGCGGGCAGCCCCGCATGCGATCCGGCCACCGATTCGAGCGGAATGCGCGCCGCATCCCTGAGCACGAAGACGGCCACGGCGATTAAGCCGCATGCCAGCCATGCACTGGTCCGCTGCCGCGTGCCGACCGCCCATCCGAGCGCACCGCATGCCGCTGCCGCCAACACTCCCCACGCCGGATGCAAGCGTGCCGCCAGCACGCAAAGCACCGTCACCAGCGCGGCGCAAAACAACGGATGCCGCCGTACGCAACCATCCAGCCAAGCGCCCATCCGTGTTCCGGCGATCCGCATGGCCGATGAAATCCCACTGTGGCTCAGCCGCGGTTTTCCGGGTCATCCTGCACGTCGGGCAGCTCGTAGCGGATGCTTTCCGGTGGTGGTGGCTGCACGGCGGCCACTTGCGGTTGGGGCGTGCCCGCCTCGTCCACGCCCCATTCGTGCAGGCGGGTCTTGGCGTTGGCCGAGTGGCGTGTGCGCGGGAATTGCTCCACCACTTGTTGCAGGATGGCCACGGCGCTTTCCCGCTCGCCCAGCTCCTCGTTGTAAAGTTCCGCAAGCCGGAACAGGAAATAGGCAGCATCGTTGATTTCCCATCGCTGGCCTTCGAGCACGCTGCGGATCGTATCGATCGCCGCCTGCGGGTTTTCCAGGTTGTCCTTTTGGATCTTGGCGATTTCCACCCATGGCAGGCGGTTGAGCGGCTCCGCCTTGGCCGCTTGCTTGAAGGCCTCAATGGCCGCCTCGTATTCCCCCTGCGCCACCAGCACGCGGGCGTCATGCATCACGTCGCGCTCGATCATTTCCGCACTGTCGTAAACCGCGTGCGTCACCTTGTGCGCCATGACCGGCAGCACCACAAAGACGAACAGGATTCCCACGAATCCCGCTGTCAGGAACGTCAGCAGAATGCCGCTGAACGTCCGCTCGCCCTCCAAGCCGTCGAGCTTCGTCTTCATCTCCGGCAGCTCCTGGTTCCCGAAGTCGGTTTCCTCCATCTGTGTGATCTGGCGTTCGAGCTTCTCGATCTCCTTGCCCTTGCTGGCGAACACCCACCAGGCACCCAACACCAGGAACAACAACACCAGCTTGCCAACCCATTTCATGATAAGTGGATTTATCCGACACCAGCGAGCGGGCGAAAGGAAAAAATCCGCCGCCCGCTCACATCCGGCGCGCGTTGCGGCCCTCGTCGATGAGCTTCCAGAAGTGCTTCGATCCCGCCAGCGCCTCGTCCTCCGCCAGCGGCATCTTCGAGCGGAACAGAAAATCCGAAAACGTCCCCTTGTGCAGCACCCGGTGCACGATCACCAACTCGTTCTTCACCTCGAAGTAAAACCGGTATTCCTGCGCGCGGAAGCGGTAAAGCACCAGCCCGTCGCGCTCGATCCGGCCGAAGCGCTCGCCATTGAGCTTCTGCAAGTCGTCACGCGTCACCTTGAATTCCTCCAGCAGTTCGAGCTGCTCCAGGGTGTCGAGCGCCGAGAGTTCGGCCGCGCTGATCTCGTTGAACACAATCTGCAACACGCCCGCAGCCTAGCCCCCGCCTCACCGGCGGAAAAGCGGAAAACTCCATCGACTCTCCCGCCGCGCCGCGCCACCCTCCGTCGCATGGCGAAGATCGGCGAACGGGCGGTGTTGAAAATCCTGCGCGAGAAATCGTTCGGACTCTATCTCGATGGCGGCGCGCTCGGTGAAATCCTGCTGCCCCACCGCGAGGTCCCCAAGGACAACGTCATCGGCGGCACGCTCAACGTCTTCCTCTACACCGACTCCGAAGACCGCCCGGTCGCCACCTTGAAAAAACCGAAGGCCATGCCCGGCCAGTTCGCCATGATGAAATGCGTGGCCGTCACCGACTTCGGCGCCTTCCTCGACTGGGGCCTGCCGAAGGAACTGCTCGTCCCGTTCCGCGAACAACGAACACGCATGCTTCCCGGAAAATCCTATCTGGTGCACGTTTATCTGGACGAAGTGTCCGGCCGCATCGCCGCGTCCGCGCGCCTCGCGCGTTTCCTCGACGGCACGCCGCACCACTTCAAACCCGGCGATAAAGTCGAACTCACCGTGTTCTCACGCACTCCGCTCGGCTACAAGGCGATCGTCAACGATACCCACAGCGGACTGCTTTTCGCCGAAGGCGTCTTCC
>JALRFY010000169.1 GCA_023253625.1 Akkermansiaceae bacterium
TGGATCTTGTCCAAATGCGAGGCGAAGCAACTGCGGCAGTGCTCGAGGTCTTCGGTCTCGTTGCGCATCTCAAACAACTCGCGGTCGATGTGGGTGAGTGCCGCAGTGAGCTTCTCGGTGAGTTCTACCTGCTGCGCCACAAAGGCGCGCTTGCGGCTGGTGAGTTCCTCGAGTTCCGCCTTCTTGCGCTCGAGTTCCTCCTGTTGTTGCTGGATGCGGAGCAGTTCCTCCTGCGCCGCCCTCAACTTGCGATCGTAATCGTCCGAATCCCGACCGCCGCCGGATGCGGTGGGCATTTCCAACTGGGTGGAGCGGAGTTTGATATGGTGGGTGTGCTCGGTCGTCGCGGACATGGCCTGATTTGCAAATGGGTAACGCATGGCCCGTATCTCGAAACACTTCGTTAATCCAGCAAAATATTTTGGTTTTCTTGACAAAACTATCCGACGGCTCGCCTGAACCGGTGACATGGCGGTCTCAAAAGAGGATGCGGCGGCCCGCCTGAAGGCTTTGGCCCAGACGCCTGCAGGGTGACGAGGATCAGTCCGTTTCCGGAGGCGCGGCCTGGAGCGCGGCATCCTGTTCCGGCTTGGGACGATAGTTCGGGAGATCCTTGAACGGTTCCGGCAAGGGCTGGCCGCCGCCGAGGTTGATCAGGTAAAGATTGGCGAGCGCAGCGGCTTCAAGCAGCTGGCTGTATCCGGGGCTGGCGGTATTCTGCTCCGGCTTGTCCCAATACAGGATAGCCCTTTTGACTTCAGGTTTGGCGGTGAGAATGGCCAGCACCTTGAGCACGGCCTCGCGGCTGATCTCCTCGGAACCCGCGGCGTCAGCGACGATGGCGCGCTGGTAGGCGGCGATGGCTTCCTGCTGGCTGCCGGTGGCCTCGAGCGCGAGTGCATGGCAATGGGCCAGTTGTGCGAGTTGGTCGCCTGGTAGCCGCGATTTGGCGCGTTCCTCGACGATTTTTTTGACCTGCTCCCAGTTTTGGGTACGAACGGCTTCCCACATCAGGTAAAGCTCGATCTGGCGGATTTGGTATTCGCGGGTGAGCGGCGCCTTGTCGAATTCCCGCAACGCGGCGGCGAGTGCCTCCAGGTCCCCGAGTTTGCGCAGGCACTCCATCTCGTGATAGGCGGCGAGCGTGGAAGGATTGTTCTCGATGGTAGCCACCGGGCGGTAGGTCTCCTTGACCTTGGAGAACAGCTCACGGGCCTCCGAATAATTGCGTGCCTGATAGAGGTCCAGGGCCTTGGCGTAGTCAGGCGGCTCGTAAATGTAGATCGTGTCGAAGCGGGATATGCGAGATTCCTCGATTTTGGTAGCGATTTCAGTCTCTCGGTAGCGGACGGTGTTCTTGGAGGAATTGACGATCCACACGCGCTGGAAGGTGGTGCCGTTTTCGCTGACAAAAAGCGCCGGCGTCTGGAAGGAATCCTGGTCGTTCTGGGCGATGGCGCTGGCGGCGAGGGCAAACGGCAGTAGCAAGGATGCGCGGAGATTCATGATGGGGAAAATCTGGGATTGGGTGCTGGACACGGCTCGGTTTCACTGGATGAGCCGGATTCCGCCGGCTTTTTCCTTCTCTTTTTCAATCTCGGCCATTGACTTGATGTCCGGATCCGCCTCGTAGGTTTTCACCAGCTCCTCGACCTCGTTCCATGCCTTGAGTTCCTCCTCGGTCATCTGGCTTTTCAACGGGGCGGTGCCTTTGATATACTTGAATGAGGCTTCGTAGGCCGCCTGGCGGTCGGAAGGCGTGCGCGGGTCCTTCGATGAGCGGTTGCGCTGCCACGAGAGTTCCATCCAGCGTTTGATGGCGGGAGCGGAGATTGAGATGTCCCCCATGTTGTTGCCGGACCACACTTGGCCATACATCGAAATGGCATCCTCCATCATCTTGCGCCTGTCGAACGATTGGGCGAGCAGCATGCCGACTTGTGCGGCCTGGGTCTTGAATTTGCGCTCGTCGAGATAAACGAGCGCCTGCTTGGCGGCCTCGGCGTAGGAACCCTTCTTGACCAGCAACTCCACGGTGCGGTGAAGCGATTCCTCGTCCTGCTTGTCGTCATCGGACTCCGCGTAAACGGTGGCGAAGTCGGCGAGCGCCTTGTCAATGTCTTCCGCCGCGGTGGAATCGGCATGTGCCTTGGCACGGCCAAGCAGCGAGCGGAAGCGGAATTCCGCAGCCTCACGGGCGAGCACCTCGTCGTAGTAGGGAATCGCCTCGCGCGGCGTGGCGGTCTTGAGGCGGAGGAAATCGCCGAGCTGGACGAGGACGGAGGTGGAGAGATCCTTCAGATTGAAGTCGGTCTTGAGCTGTTGGAAAAGCACTTTGACCAAAGCGACCGCAGAACGTTTTTCATCCTCATTCTCACTTTCCCTGGCGATGGTTTCGTAAACGCCAATGACCGAGACCCGCAGCAGCGCCCGGGTGGTGATGTCCTCGTTCCGGATGCCTGGGAACGCGAGGTAGTGTTCCTTGATGTCGGCAGGTGTGTGTTTGGTGAGATAGGCGTCAGTGTAGGCGGGGATGAGCTCTTCCAGCAAGTCGGTTTGATTGGAGCGGGTATGCTCGACGATCATCTCGCTCAATCGGGACAGGCCGTCATCGGTTTTATCCACTGCGGCGAGAGCAGGGAATTGCGAGATCGCCATGTTGGCGCGGAGGGGTGAGCCTTCGGCAAAGTCGCTCCAGAAGCGGTCCGCAAAAGGCACGGCCTCCTTGAGGCGTTCGCTGTTTGGCTGGCCGATCAGGTTGATGAGCCAGAAGAGCGCCTCGCCGGCTATGTTCTTGTGATTGAGCTTCTCGGCGGCATCGAGTGCGGAAAGGTAGGCTTGCTCGGCACGTTCGGGGTTTTCCTTGAGGAGTTGCTCGATGTTGCCGCGCAGGATGTAGGCTTGATCGATGATGCTGGCGTTGGGAAACTCGAGCACGAGTCGCGAAATGATTTCCAGCGCGGGATCCGGCTGTTCAAGGGACGAGTAGCAGTTGGCACGGTCGAAAAGTGCCAGCGGGAGATATTCGTTATCACCCGCATTGGGATATTTGGCGATGAAGGCATCGAGGAGTTCGCCGGCCTTGTTCCAGTTTCCGAGGCGGTATTGGTTGGACGCCTGGAAGTATGCGGCCGCCATCGCGAAACGGCTTTCGGGATATTCCTTCACATGGCGGTCGAGCAGCGGTTGGGCCTCTTCGAAGCCGGTGGTGAAGAAATAGGAGCCACCGAGCACGTGAAGGCACATGTCGTGCTCGGGCGTGCCGGCTTGGAGGGTGTCGAGCATCGGCCCGGCAATCTCGATGCATTGGTCGTATTCGCCGTCGTAGAAGAGCGAGGCGAGCATGATGCGGCGCAGCGAGGAAATGTGCCGGGAGTCCGGATAAGCGGCGATGAATCTCTCGCAGTAGCGGCGGGTGTCCTCGGCACCGCCGACGATCGAGTTGGTCCGCGCGAGGTTGAAGAGGTTGTCCTCGCGCTTTTCGGCATTGGAATGGAATTGCTCAAGCAGCAGGTAGGCGGCGTGGGCACCGCGGACGTTGCCGTTTTTCTCGTGCAGGAAAGCGGTGACGGCGAGTTTGATGGACTCGATGGTTTTGCCGCTGCGGCGGGACGCCTCGAGGTCGGCGAGTTCCTTTTCGAGTTCCGCGCGGACCAGGCTGTTGGAGCCGTCGTTGAGCCGTTGCAGGGCCCCGATCGAGCGCATGCGGGCACGCAGATCGTCGATCGCCGTGTCGGTGGCGGGGATGAATTGATAGAGCGCCATCGCGGCGCGATCCTTGCCTGCCTTGACGTTGTCACCCGCGAGCTTGAGGAAGATATTGGAATAACGCTGCATCAAGTAAGGCTCGACGACGAGCCCGCCGCGGTTTTGTTCGATGAAGGCGAGCAGAGCGGACTCGTCCTGGGCGCGGAGGCTTGCGGCGACTAGTTCCTGGAACGCGGCGATGATCAGGTGGTCCGGGGTGGGAAAGGTGAGTTTGTTATCAATGGCGGTTTGGAGGTGCTTGTTGCCCTCTTCGATCTTTTCGAGGTTGTAATGGCAGATGGCCATGCTGATGTGGAGGGGACCCTGCTGATAGGAATCCTGAGTCGGATGGCGCTCCTTGAGGAACAGGAGGAATTTGTCGATGGCGACCTGCCAGTCGCCGCTGCTGGTGGCCGCTTCGGCCCAGCGCAGCAGTGCCATTTTTTCGAATGGGTTCTCGCGGGCGGCACTGGGTTCCTTGCTGTTGGGGAATTCCTTGTAGCAGGTTTCGAATGACCGGATCGAATCATCCCACATCTGGAGTTTCATTTCGCAGATGCCCTTGCGGTAGAAGATGGTGCCGAACTTCGGGCCGAAAAGCATTTTCAGCTGCTCGGGGTTGCGGTTTCCGACAGCCTGCTTGTTGAACTCCAGCGCCTCCTCCCATTGTTCCGCCTTCATGGCCTTGAGGGCATTGTCGACAAGGGACCCGATGTCCACTTGGGCGTGTGCCGGGGTGAGGGATGCCGCTGCAAGCGCGCAGGCTGCGGTGGCCAGGGCACATTGGCGGCTGAGGCGTCTGATCATAATCATGGCGACGTGAGTTTGTTCAAGCTGGTGGAGAAATTATTGATAATAATGTGCAACAATGCGCGGCTGCCGCGCGTGGGCAAGGCGAAAGGCCGGTGGAACCGGGGAAAATCCTCTCGTCAGGGAATAGGCCGGACCGCCACCGTCAATCCACCAGATCGGTGAATGTGACGGAGGTGATGTTCAAGGCGGCAAGTGCGTTGAGCACATCGATGACCCGCTGTTGGGAGGCTTCGCCCTCAGCGTAAACCTGCACCAGCGGGTTCTTGTTGGCGGCACGTGCGGTGCTGGCGTAGAGATCGAGTTGCGCCCTGAGCATCGGGACGTCGCGCACGTTCACATCGGAATCGAGCGGCTGCGCGGAGTTTCCGACGCCGGTGGAAATCAGGCCATTGGCGTCGATCCGGATGAAGATGGGATCGAGTTCGGGCTGCAAGTCCGGGTTCGGATTGTTGGCCGGGAGCGACATGCCGAGATCCGATTCACGCGGCGTGATGGTGGAGGTGACGAGGAAGTAGATGAGCAGCAGGAAACAGACGTCGATGAGAGAGGAGATGTCGAGGGTGGGTTCCGCCTCTTCAAGAGCTTCGTATTTGCGGTGGCGTGCCATGGCGGTAAGGGTGCGTGGGTTTCAGCGCTTCGGCTCGCGGGTGAAAACGGCGAAAACGACCTGATCCACGCCGGCGCGGGCGGAGGCCCGGATGGCGGTGCGGCTGTGTCGGAACACGGTGTCCTTGTCGCCGCGCAGGTGGAGTTTGGATTTCACCGCCAGTTTCTCGTGGCGGGTCTTCATGTCCCGCACATATTCGTAAATAGCATCCTCGTCCTCCAGCTTGACCCTGTCGAAATCCTCGGCGGTGTAGGTGCCATCCTCATGGACGTTCACCACGATCCGGCCACTGCTGTCGATTTGGCGCTTCGAGTTCTTGGCGACCGGTGGTTCGACCTTGGGATCGGTTTTGACGATGATGGCAGTGGCGTTGACGATGAAGAAGATGAGCAGCAGGAAGACCATGTCGATCATGGGCGACATGTCCATCTTGCACTCCGCCTCGGGTTCGGCGGTGCTCTTGCGCAGTCTCGATGCCATGGGTCAGGATAGGGTTTTAAGCCGGCTGGCAACGCTGGGCCTTACTCGGCGATGCCTTCGGGGATTTTCGCGTATAGGGTATCGGCATTGACGGTGGCCACTGCGGCGTTGAGGAGTTCCTCGGCGGAGTGGACACAATCCGCAACCAGCCCATTGAAGCGGTTTTTGAGGATGTAAAACACGATGATGCAGGGAATCGCGTTGATCAGGCCCCACAGGGTGGTGAGCAGGGCAACGGAGATATCGCCGGCGAGCTGTGAAGGGTCCGCGCCGCCGCTGACCTTGAGCGTTCCGAACGCGCTGACCATACCGATGACGGTGCCGAGCAGTCCGAGCATCGGAGAGGCTTGGGCGATGACCGAGATGTAGTTGATCCAAGTCATGGCCTTGCGGTTTTCATTGATGGTGAAATCCGCCATCGCGTCCTCGACCTGGTCGCGGCCGAGGTCCTCGGGGCGGGTGGCATCGATGTTAGGGAAAGAGTAAGCCACCATTCGTCCAAGGTAGGACGGGTGGCTGGCGGCGAGTTCAATCGCGGAGCGGACGCGGCAATTGGTCATGTGGTCCATGAGTGCAGCCTTGAGATCATCCGGGCAATATTTCACCCTGGTGAAGGCCATGAAATTGTAAACGGCCAGGGCGATGAAGGCGACCACCGCGGCACCGATGAAGAACATGGTCTTGCCACCACTGAGTACCCAGCGTTGCAGCAAAGTCTCGGTAGCCGGCGCGGCGTCCTGCGCAAGCAGCGCAGGGCTGGAGAGTGCGAGGGTGGCGAGTCCGACAATGAGGAAGACGGCATTCCGACGAGGCGGTTGGGAAATCATGAGATATTGGGTTGGATTCAATAGTGACGGTGCGGACTCTGAAATATCCGCGTAGCGCGGCAAGTAGATTTTCCAGAATTTCCGGATGGCTGCAATGGCATGGGACAGATGTGGGTTCCCGTTTGGGTGCGGTGGAATCGCGCACCCGCCGGGCGTGGCGGGTGCCGGTAGTCCAACGGCGGTGTGTTGGCCGTGGCGTTCACAGTGCCTTTAGTGCGGCCTTGACCGCCTCGAAATCGGGCAGGTCCTTGGGATGTTCCTGCACCTCGGCGTATTGGACCAGGCCGTCTTTATCAATCACGAAGGCCGAGCGCTTGGCCACGCCGCCCATGATGAGGTTCGCCTCCGGCAGGAACTGGTCGTAGGCTACGCCGTAGGCCTTGGCCACCGCGTGCTCATAGTCGCTTAGCAACGGGATGGTAATGCCTTCTTTTTCCGCCCACGCGGCCTGCGCGAAGGGGTTGTCGCCGGAGATGCCGATCACCTTGGCATCGAGCGCCTCGTAGTCCTTGATGCCGGCGGAGATGTCGCAAAACTCCGTGGTGCAGACGCCGGTGAAGGCCATGGGCACGAACAGCAGCACGAGGTTTGATTTGCCGATGTGCTCGCCGAGCTTGAAGAGCTGCGGTCCTTCGGCGGTTTTGGTGACGAGGGTGAAATCAGGGGCTTGGTCGCCTACTTTAACGGACATGTTGTTTATGGGGTTGTTGGGGTGCGGCCGCGAGCGTAGAACAAGCCACCCGCCATGTCATACGAATTTTCACGAATGGGCCGCCAGCTCGGCAGCGGCAGCGGAATCGGTGAGCTGATGGACGATCTCGGCAACGCGCTGGCTGGCGGCGGAGCCGATCTCAAGATGCTTGGCGGTGGCCAGCCGGCGCGGATTCCGCAGGTCGAAGCCGTGTGGCGGCGGCGGATGGAGGAAATCCTCGCCGAACCCGGTGGTCTCGACCGCGCGCTGACCATCTATGACCCGCCGCAGGGCAATCCGCGTTTCCTGAGAGCCATCGCCGGCCTGTTCCGCGACACCTTCGGTTGGGACACCGGCCCGGAAAACGTGGCGGTCACCTCGGGCGGCCAAACCGCATTCTTCTTGCTCTTTAACCTCCTCGCCGGCCCGATGCCAGACGGCTCGCGGAAAAAAATCCTTTTGCCGTTGGTACCGGAATACATCGGCTACGCGGACCAGGGCACCGATGGCGGGCTGTTCCGCGCGATCACTCCGCGGATCGAGAAAACCGGTGCGCACGAGTTCAAATACCGGGTCGATTTCGACGGTATCGAGATCGCGCCGGACATCGCGGCGATCTGCGCCTCGCGGCCGACAAATCCCTCCGGCAATGTGCTTAGCGACGCCGAGGTCGCGCGCTTGTCGGGACTCGCCGAGCGCCACGGCATCCCGCTGATTCTTGACAACGCATACGGCGCGCCGTTTCCCGGCATTCTGTTTGAGGACGCCACGCCGTTCTGGCGGCCGCATGTGATTCTCACTTTCAGCCTGTCGAAAATCGGCCTGCCGGGCACCCGCACCGGAATCGTCATTGGTCCGCCGGAAATCATCCGTGCGCTCGGCTCAATGAATTCCATCGTCGGCTTGTCCAATCCCAACATCGGCCAACAGGTCATCACGCCCTTGATCGAGTCTGGCGAGATCCTGCGCCTCAGCCGCGAGGTGGTGCGGCCATTCTATCAGCACCGCCGCGACCTCGCCCTCGATGCCGCGCGCGAGGCCTTCGGCGATGCGGTGGATTGGCAGGTGCACCGCAGCGAGGGGGCCTTGTTCCTGTGGTTCCGCTTTCCGGGCCTGCGCATCACCTCGAAGGAACTTTATCAAAGGCTCAAAAGGCGCAACGTGCTGGTGATTCCCGGTGAGTATTTCTTCTTCGGACACGACGACCCGTCATGGAAACACCGCCAGGAATGCATCCGGGTTTCCTATGCCATGGATGAAAACGCCGTGCGCGACGGGTTGCGGATCATCGCGGAGGAAGTGGTCAGGGCGACACATCTTCCCGCAGGCGCCTGATCAGGAAATATCATCGTCCGCTCTCCATCGGGTGCTCGCCCAGCAGTTCCGTGCTCTGATAGAACATCGTGCGTCCCTTGGTGGCTTCGCGGACTTTCTTCACCTGCGCGGGATCGATGGCCGGGGCCTTGTTGCCGAACTGGTTGCGCACATAGGTGAGCACGGAGGCGATTTCCTCGTCATCGAGCAGGCCGCCGAAGGGCGTCATGGGCACCTGGCCGGGGTATTGTTTTCCGTTCACCTCGATCGGACCCATCAAGCCGTGGAGCGTGAGCTTGATGAGGCGCTCGGGGTCGCCGGTAACCCATTCGCTTCGGGTGAGCGGAGGAAAGGCGGGATCGAGACCGTTGCCATCCGGCTGGTGGCAGGTGGCGCAGTGGGCGTCGCGGAAATAGATTTCATGTCCGGCGCGGAAGCGTTTTTGGGCGATTTCATCGAGGTGCGCGGGTGGCGGCGGCGCGGGGTTTTCCTCGACTTCCACCTCGGCGACGCCGGCGAGGCGGTCGGCGACGATCTTGGCCGTCCGCTCGCTCCAGGCATCGAGCGGCTGGGCCGCGGCAGCGGCGGCGATTTTCTTGCCAAGCGCGTTGTCCAGCCAGGATGCGGCGATCATCGCTTCCAGACGCACCCTCCCGTGTGGATCGGCGGCGGCTTGCATCAGCAGCGTGCCATGGTCCGGCACTTTGTGGCTGGCATGACGCAACACCCGCACGGCGGCGGTGCGTGCACGGAAGTCCGGAGATTGCAGGACACGGCGCAGCAGCGACTCGTCCACATGATTCATGCCCCAGCTGGTCCAGAGTGCTTCGAGCAGGTGATGTTCGTGCTGCGGATCGGCGGCATCGAGCGCGGCCACCCATGAGTTCAGCGCGGGCAGCACTTGGTCGGCGGGCAGGCCGCGCAGCGCACGGCGGCTGCGATAGCGGCTGCGGTATTCGGGCAGCTTGAGGTTTTCCAACAGGGTGGCAATGGGCGCGCCGGCGACTTCCGCAGGCTTCACCAAAGGCCGTGACGGATAGGTGATGCGGTAGATCCGGCCGTGCGCGTGGTCACGGAGCGGATCGCGCGCGTTGTGCTGCATGTGGCCGATCAGCATGTTGTGCCAGTCCACCACGTAGAGCGACCCGTCGGGCGCGAACTCGAGATCGACCGGGCGGAAATTCGGATCGGACGCTTGGACCAGGTCGTGGCGGAATTCGGTCAGGTAGCCGGTGCCATCGTCCTTGATGGAATGTTGCCGGATGCCGAGGAAGCCGATGGTGTTTCCCAGCATCAGGTCGCCCTGGACCTCGTCGGGGAAATGACGCGAGGAGACGATTTCCAGGCCGGCGGTCGGTCGCACCGCCTTGCCCTTCGGGATCAGGTCGCGGGTGAGCGGCGTGGATTCCCCGTATCTTGGTTTGATCGAACTGGGCATCATCCAGCTCAAGGCGGGCCCCGAGGTATGGAGGAAGAAATCCTGGCCCCAGCGGTCGTAGGCAATGCCCCATGGGTTCGGGATGGGCACCTGCGCGATTCGTTCGAGTTGGGTGCGCTGAGGGTTGAAGCGGAAGAACCCGCCGTCCATTCCGCGCACCGGACCGTATGGCGTCTCGATGTTGCTGTGCAGGAACAGTCCCTCGGCCATCGTGATGGCACCCGATCCATCGGCGCAAAACGCACCGAAGGCATGGTGCGTGTCGTGGCTGTCGAAGCCGGAGAGCACCACCTCGCGCAGATCGGCGCGGTCGTCGCCGTCGGTGTCGCGCAACAGCATGAGGTGCGGTTGTTGCGAAACATAAACGCCCTCCGGTGCGAGTTCGAAGCCCGTGGGCAGGTGGAGCTTGTCGGCGAAGACCGTTTCCTTGTCCGCGCGGCCGTCGCCATCGGTGTCATGATAGATCAACAGCTTGTCGTCCGGCGGCGCGTCGCCGGGCTTGTGGTGCGGATAGCTTGGCATCACCGCCACCCACAGGCGGCCGCGGTCGTCGAACGAGAGCTGCACCGGATTGGCGAGGTTGGGGAATTCCTTTTCCGAGGCGAAAAGCTCCACCTTGTATCCTTCCGCCGGCTTGATCGTTGCGACGGCCTCCTCGCCGTAAAGGTAGTTCCTTGCGCCGTTCTTGTTGGAAGGCTTGTAATTCGACTGCACCTGAGGCAGCTCAGGCGTGGCGCGGTCGGCGGCGGTGAGGTCGAAGGTTTTGCCCTGCGCGGCGTGCCACACCGCCTGATCGCGCGCCTCGGTCATCGCGCGGATCTTGGAGGTTTCCGCCGGGTAGTTGTCGGGCCCGAAGGGCTTGAAACGGCGGCCATCCACATGCACGCCGTTGAGCATCCGGTAGTCGTGGGACCAGTGCCAGTTCTTGTCCACGATGGCGGCGAGCAGCTTCGCGGCATCGCCCTTGCCCTTGACCGGCGCGGGGCCGTAAAGCGCGTCGGCGAGCATTTTCCCCAGCTGGCGGTAGCCATCGTCCGTGGGCAGGAAGCCGTTGCGGGTGAATGGAGTCGCGCTTTTCTGATAGATGGCGGAAGTCGGTTCGAAGCAATCGACAAACGGCACGTCGCGCGCTGCGGCCACATCGCGCATGGCATTGGCGTAGAGCGCGAGGTTGGCGTTTTCAGTTTTGCCGTCCGGCAGATCGCGTTTGGCCGAGAGGTTCTCGTAGGCGATCGGCGAGACGAGCACGAGCTTCGGCACGGACTTGCCATTGTATTGCTGCGCCAGCGTGTGGGTGATGAACGCATCGATCTCGCCCTTGAAATTCTCAAGCCCGTCCGGACCGGCAAAGGATTCGTTGTAGCCGAAAAACGCGACGATGGTGTCCGGCTTGACGAGGCCCAGCCACTCGTCCGGGGAGGGGTGGTGCCCGGCACCCGCGTGGCGTTGTTTGTCCGGGTGGAATTTCTCCGCGCCGGGAAACGCCCACTGGGATTTTCGCGACGGATGCGGACGGAATCCCGCGGTGTCGCCCGGCCGGCAGAGGTTGCGCACAACGATCCTTGCATCCGGATGGCGCAGGTGGAGATTCGCCTCGAAGTAGGGATGGTCGAGGAAACGCTCGCCGAGGCCGTTGCCGATGAGGGCGATGCGTTCGCCCGGGGCGGGAGGAGCGGGCGGCGGCGCGGCATGGAGCGTGGTCGCGGCAAGGACTCCAAGAATGAATGAAGGGCGTATCATGGCAGGGATTTCAAGCAACCTGATACACCCGGAAGCCGCCGGATCATTCATGCGGACGGCATTTTTACGCGACTAGGCAACACCCGCGCATCTTCACCCCAGGTCGCGCTCGATCTCTTCCAGCGAGCGGCCCTTCGTTTCCGGCAGGAAGCGCCACACCACCAGCACGCCGATCACGCAGACTCCGGCGAAAACCAGGAATACGTTCGACATGCCGAGCGATGTGATCATCGCCGGGAATGCCAGGGTCAGGATGAAATTCCCCACCCAATGCGCGGTGGCGGCGATCGACATGGCCGCGCCGCGGATCCGGTTCGGGAAAATTTCCGAAAGCACCACCCACAGCAGTGGCGCGAGCGAAAGCGAATACACCGCCACGCAGGCCAGTGTGAGCAGCACCACCGGCAGTCCCAGCCGGCCCGTCTTGAAACACCAGGTGATCGCCAGATAACAGAAAAACAAGGCTCCGCCGCCGAACAGCAGCAGCGCCTTGCGGCCGATCCGGTCCACGGCAAAAACCGTGACCAGACTGGCCGCCACCATCACGGTGCCGATCACCACGATGTTCAACATCATCGCCTTCAGGTTGTAGCCCGCCGCCTTGAAAATATCTGCGGCGTAGTAGAAGATCGCGTTGAGCCCACACCATTGCTGGAAGAACGAGAGGAACACGCCCAACAGAATAATCCGGAACAGCCTCGGCTCCAGCAGGTCCTTGAAAATGACGTGCCCGGTCTCCTCGGCGGTGAGGGTTGCGCGGATTTCGGCGAGTTCCGCGTCGGCACGGTCCTCGCCTTCCAGTTTGGCGAGGATTTCGCGCGCCTTGGCGACCTGGCCGTCCTTCACCAGCCAGCGCACGCTCTCCGGGACGCAGAACATCAACAGGAAAAACAGCACCGCCGGCAGCGCCTCGGCCCCGAACATCCAGCGCCAGCCGACCTGGCCGTTCCAATGCCGCGCGATCACCTCGGCGGTGGCGTCCACCGGCATCGCGGTGTCGATGAGCGAGATGCGCCAGTTCACCAACTGTGCCATCAGCACGCCCACCATGATCGTCACCTGGTTCACCGACACCATCATGCCGCGGATGCGCGGCGGCGACATTTCCGCAATATACATCGGCGAGAGGTTGAGCGCGATGCCCATGCCGAGCCCGCCGACGATCCGGTAGAAATTGTACCAGAAGAACGTGTCGGCGTAGGCGGTTCCGATCGCGGAAACGGTGAACAACAGGCCGGCCACGATCAGCGGGCGCTTGCGGCCGAGCTTGTCGCTGAAGGCGTAACACCCGAGCGCGCCAATGATGCAGCCAACCAGCGCCGAGCTGGTGCCCCAACCCTTGGCAAGATCGCTCTTGAGTCCGAAGTATGCCTCGTAGAATTCCTTCGCTCCGCCGACGACCACCCAGTCGTAGCCGAACAGGAATCCGCCAAGTGTGGCGATCAGGCAGATGAGCCAGAGATAGCGGTAATTGTAGTGCGGGGAGGCTGGCGGATGGTTCACGGCTGGGAAATTGGATCGCGCAAGCTGGCAGGAAGGGCGCGGCGGATCAATCCGGAATCAGCCACCTGCCGCAGCGGTTTCAAGTTCGGACATCCGTATTTCAAAACCTGCCATCACTCCCGCGCAGGCACGGCAAGCTGGCGTTTCACGGCACGGGTTTCGCGACCAGCCATCCCGCCACGGCCCGCGCGGCGCGTTCGTGGGTGCCGGCGTCGCCGAGCATCTGCGCGGTTTCGAGCAGTTTCGCGGTGAGCGCCCCGCGTTTTCCGGATTCTTCCAGCAGCCCGCGCAGTTCGGTGGTGACTGCATGCGGATTGGATTCCCCCTGAATGAACTCGCGCACCACTTCCTCTCCCGCGAGGATGTTCACCAGGCCGATGTGTTTGATTTTCACCAACAGCTTGCCGAGCACATAGGTCAGCGGAGCCACCCGGTAAACGAGGCAGTAGGGCAGCCCGTAAAACGCCGCTTCAAGTGTCGCCGTGCCGCTGGCGATCACGCCGCAGCACGCGCGCTGCATCAGCGAGTGGCTCGATCCGGTGCCCACCTCGATGAAGCCCGCCGCATCCGTCTCATCCAGCAGCGCGCGGATCTGCGCGGCGAGTTTCGGCGAGGCCGCCGGCACTTCGAACTTCAATTCCGCACGCCATGACTTCAGGCGCTTGGCCGTTTCGATCATCATCGGAAACAGGCGCGCCACCTCGCGCTCGCGGCTGCCGGGAAACAAACCGACCAGCAAGTCGTCGCGCTTCGCATCCGTCAAACGCTGCTCCTCCAACTCGTCCACCAACGGGTGGCCGACGAAGGTCGTCTTGAGTCCGGCACTGGCGAAAATCGGCTGCTCGAAGGGAAACAGGCAGAGCATTTCATCGAGCAGCCGCGCCATTTTCGGGATGCGTCCCTTGTGCCATGCCCAAACCTGCGGGCTGATGTAATAGACCAGCCGTGTTTCCGGACACTCGCGCCTCACCGCCTCGGCGAAACGCAGGTTGAAGCCGGGGTAATCGATCAGCAACAGCACGTCCGGCCGGAATTCCTTCAACTCGGCGAGCATTTCCGCGAAGCGCTGCTTGAACCAGCCGTAGCGCTTGAGCACCTCCCACACGCCCATCACCGCCGCGTCCTCCACCCAGTCACGCAGGCCCGGCCCGGCCACCGAGGCCATCTGCGGCCCGCCCGTGCCGTGGATTTCCAGCGCGGGCACCATCGGCTTGAGCGCGCGCAACAGACCCGCGCCATGCGCGTCGCCGCTCAATTCGCCCGCCACCACGTAAAGCCGTTTCGCCATACGCGCGATCACTAGGCTGTGCGGGGCGGCTTGGCGATAGCAAACGGGCCGCCCGCAAGAGCCGGGATGCCCGCCGTGAGTTGATCCAACACCGGCACATCCGCGTCCGCCCATGCCAGCGTGCCGAAATCCTCCGCCGCACACCACATCAGCCGCTCGTGTTCGTGCGGCTGCGGCTCGCCCTCCAGAATCCGGCAACGGAACGCCAGCAGGCGGATCGCCCCATGTGGGTAGCGCCATTCCACCGGCTCGAGTGCTGCGCCCACCTCCACCCGGATGCCGAGTTCCTCCGCCAGTTCCCGGACCAACGCCGCCTCCGGTCTTTCACCCGGCTCCACCTTGCCGCCGGGACATTCCCACAGGCCGCCGAGATGCCGTCCATCCGGCCTCAGGCAGGCCAGATACCGCCCCCCGGAATCCTCAATCACACCGCAAACCACATCCATCACGTCATGAGCCTGCCCGCCCGCCTGCGTGGAAGTCAATGCCGGGAAAGACACGGCAGCGCCAACATGGGCAACAAGCCGGTGAACTAGGTGAGCCGGTCTGTGACCGTCGCTATTTACTCTCCCTGATGCAGCCGCCCTGCCCAGCCGCCCGGGGATTTCCCCTTGCAAAAATATCGTATATTTGAAATATACGATACATGGCGCGCGCGAAACTGGAGGTTTTCGAGAAACGTTTGGTGGAGCTGGCGGGGTTTGCGCGGGCCTTGTCGCATCCGGCACGGATCCGGATTCTGCGCTTGTTGGCGGGCGGGGTAGAGGTGGCGTGCATGGAGATTGTCGCGGCCCTTCCCTTGTCGCAGCCGACCTGTTCGCGGCACCTCAATGAATTGCTCAAGGCCGGGCTGGTGAAGGCGCGGCATCGCGGCAATCAAGTTTGGTTCCGCCTGGACGAGGCGGCGTTGCGGCGGTTTTGCCAGTCGATGGACCGGGTCCTGCACTCCGGGGCATCGTGAGTCTGCCGTTCCTGCGGCATGCTGCGGAGGGATCTGCAAAACATATGATTCAAGTCCGAAGAGATAAAAAGTGAAGAAATGAAAACGATACCAGAGACCATAGTAATTGTCGGCGGCGTGGCTGGCGGGGCATCGGCTGCGGCGCGGGCCCGTCGCCATTCGGAAAACGCGCACATCATCCTGTTGGAGCGGGGGCCGGATGTTTCCTTCGCGAACTGCGGCCTGCCCTATCACATCGGCGGCGAGATCGCGGATCGTTCGGAGCTGCTCTTGCAGACGCCGGAAAGCCTGCGCGCGCTGCTCAATCTCGACGTGCGCACTCTCACCGAGGCGGTGGCAATCGACCGCGCCGCGAAGACCGTGACGGTGCGCTCTGCGGCCGGCGGCGAAGCGGCCATTGCCTACGACAAGCTGATCCTGGCTCCGGGCGCGAGCCCGCTGCGGCCGCCATTGCCCGGCATCGACAGCGCGCGGGTGATGACACTTCGGAACATGCAGGACATGGACCGCATCCAGCTGGCCGCCGCCAATGCAAGCCGCGTGACGATTGTCGGCGCGGGGTTCATCGGCTTGGAAATGGCCGAGCAGCTCCATGCCCTCGGCAAGCGGGTTTCCGTGGTCGAGCTGCAGCCGCAGGTCCTGCCGCAGCTCGACGCCGAGATGGTGCGCCCGATGGAAAAACTGATGCGGGAAAAAGGCGTGGAGTTGGTGCTCGGAGACGGCATCGAGGGCTTCGAGGAGTCCGGCGCTGAAGTGCATGCCAAGCTCAAATCCGGCCGCGTGCTGGCCGGCGGGCTGGTGATTTTATCGATCGGCGTGAGGCCGGAAAGCGGCTTGGCCAAGGAGGCCGGTCTGGCGCTCGGTCCGCGCGGCCACATCGTGGTGGATGCGTATCAACGCACATCGGATCCCGATATTTACGCCGTGGGCGACGTCTGTGAGACCGAGGATGCGGTGTTCGGGAAACGCGCCGCCATTCCGCTCGGCGGGCCGGCCAACCGCCAGGGCCGCACGGCGGCCGATCACATGTTCCTCGGCGACAAGGCCCTGCCCTATCCGGGCGGCATCGGCACCGCGATCGTGCGGGTGTTTGAACTCGCGGCGGGGATCACCGGGTGGTCGGAGCGCCGGTTGAAGTCGGAGGGCGTTGCATTCCAGACCGTCACGGTGAATGGCGGTTCGCATGCCGGATATTTTCCGGGGTCGGAAACCGTCACGCTCAAGCTGATGTGGTCGCCGGACGATGGCCGCGTGCTCGGTGCCGAGGCCTGCGGCAAGGACGGGGTGGACAAGCGTTTGGACATCATCGCCACCGCGATCACGGGTCGCTTGACGATCGACGATCTATCTCATCTGGAGCTTTCCTACGCGCCGCCATTCGGCAGCGCGAAAGACGTGGTGAATGTTGCCGGTTTCGCCGCCTGCAACATGCGTGATGGTTTCCTGGTTCCGGTCCCGGATCTCCAAAGTGCGGGCGCGCAGGTCATCGATGTCCGCCCAGCCGCCACCGCCGCGAAACAACCGGTGCCGGGAGCGAAAAACATCCCGCTCGGCGAGTTGCGCGGAAGACTTGATGAAATCGACCGCTCGCAACCGGTTTTCACCATCTGCCAGATGGGCAAGACGAGCTACTTCGCGGCACGCATCCTGGCCAATCACGGCTTCGATGCCCGCAGCATCCTCGGCGGCGCGCATCACCAGCTTTGATTTCGCGTCGAGCCGCGGGGTCAATGGCCCTGCGGTTTCCGCGGCGGCTCCCACTCGCGCCGCGAGCGCGAGCGCACCGAAAACACCACCGGCACGCCCGGTGCGGGATGCGCGGCGCGGTATTGATTGGTCAGATAGGTTTCGTAGCTGCCGGTTATCAGCCGCTTGTCGTTGACGAACAGCACGATGGTCGGCACCGGAATGATCCGGTATTTCTCGTTGATGGCGGTGGTGGCGTAATAAAGCTTCAATCGTCGCTTGAGCTTGCGGTCCACCGGCGGCGGATTTTTTTCAAAAGCGGCATGCAGGATGCGGTTGAGCTGGCCGGTGCCGGGGATGTGCTGCGCGCCGTCGCGGATCTTGAGCGCCTCCTTGAGCACGTGGTCCACCGAGCCGCCGGTCTTCGCCGAACACGCGACGAAGGGCGCGTAGTGCAGGAAAAACAACTCGCGTTTCACATGCTCGGTGGCCTCTTCCAAGCGCGCCTTGCGGCCGGCGTCGGGGTGGTAGAGATCAAATTTGTTCAATGCGATCAGGCACGGTTTTTTCTCCTCCAGGATTGTCTGGGCGATCTTGCGGTCCATCGCGGTGATGCCCGCGGCGAGGTCGATCACCAGCACGCAGAGGTCGGAGCGGCGGATCGCCTTTTCGGTGCGCATGGCGGAGAAGACCTCCACCGAGTTGTCACGCTTGCCGCGCGGGCGCAGGCCGGCGGTGTCGATGAGCGTGAATGGCTCTCCTTGGAACGTGTAGGGCAGGTCCACCGCGTCGCGCGTGGTGCCGGCGATGTCGGAAACGATGGTGCGCTCGTCCTTGAGGATCGCATTGACCAGCGACGACTTGCCGGCGTTCGGCTTGCCGACGATCGCCAGCCGGATGCCCGCGACCTCCGCTTCCTCGGCGAGCGATTCCGTTGCTGCGGCGAGCGGGGAAATCACCTTGTCGATCTCATCACAGAGTTGGCCGAAATTCCGCCCGTGCTCGGCGGAAACGAACACGCTGGTGGAAAATCCGAGCCGCGTGAAATCGGCGAACGCCGACTCGTGTTTCTTGTCGTCCACCTTGTTGAGCACCAGCAGCACGGGCGGCTTCGCCTTGCGCAACTTCTGCGCCAGCGCCTGGTCGGTGGCGGTCAGCCCGTCGTGGGCGTCCACCACGAACAGGATCAGGTCCGCCGTTTCCATCGCGATGTCCGCCTCGATCGTGACCTGGGCGTCGAAGCCATCGTCGATGTTGCCGCCGATGCCGCCGGTATCGATCAGTGTACAGCGGGTCTGGGTGGCTTTGGACGGCGCGGCGATCCGGTCGCGCGTCACTCCAGGCTGGTCGTGGACAATGGCGATTTTTCGCCCGGCGAGGCGGTTGAAGAGTGCGGATTTCCCGACATTCGGGCGGCCGACGATGGCGACGGTGGGCATGCGGGGCATCAAACGCCGCCAGCCCGAGATGCGCAAGAGCGCAGGGTGATCGAATATTTGAACGCAGCCCTGTCACCAAATCGCCCAAACCCGGCAGGTATAAGGCAGCGTATTACGATCCGAATCTGAATGACGCTCTCCGGACCACCGTCTGATGCGCGTCCGCCGTGTGAAGCTTGGGTTGCCGGATCATCGGGGATTCCTGTTTGTCCTTGATGGATGCCGCAACCCATGACAGACAGCCACGCATGCAAAGTTGTCGGAAATTGATTTTCGGATGCGCGCTGGCGATCGGCGGCATGGCATTCGGCCAGGAAACCTATACAATCAAGCCCGGCGACAACCTGACCCGCATCGCCCGCAAGCATGGCTGCAGCGTGGCGGAACTGATCCAGGAAAACGGCTTGAAACCCAACACCATGATCCATCCGGGGCAAAAACTCAAAATTCCGGGTGCCAAGGAAACGAAGCAGGTCGCACCGACGGACGCCACCGGCACTTACACCGTCCAGTCCGGAGATACTTTTTCCTCCATCGCCCGCCGCCATGGCCTTTCCATTGAAAAGCTCATGGCTGCGAATCCGGGCACCGATCCCAAGGCATTGCGGCCGGGAAAAAAAATCCAACTCCCCCCTCCGCGGGAAGCCGTCACCGAATCTCCTGTCGAGACTGCCAAGGAAAGCCCCGCCACCCCGGCCGTCGAGGAGTCCTCACCGCCAGCGGAAAAACCTGCCATCGTCACCGTGGCGGTGGAAACCGAGATGACATACGGTGAGTTCGCCACCAAGAATGGCACCGACATCGCCCGCCTCAACGAACTGAACGGGCTGGATCTCGATGCATCGACACTGCTGGCCAAAGGCTCGGAGCTGTATGTTCCGCAAGCCCCGCCGGCCGCGCGCAAGGACCCTTGAGGCGAGTGGATCCGCCCTGCGAAAGCATCCCCGCTTGCGCACGGGCTGAAATCCACGAGACTGCCGCGGCATGACACCCGACACCATCCGCGATGCCTTACGACAAGTCCGCTACCCGGGATTTTCCCGCGACATCGTCTCCTTCGGCCTCGTCAAGGACGTGCGCTGTGAATCAGGACAAACGACGGTGCGCATCGAAGTCCAGACGCGCGATCCCAAGGTGCCTGAGCAGATTTTCCGCGATTGCCACGAGGTGCTAGACGCGCTGCCGGAGATCGGCACGGTGAAGGTGGAAATCGAGATCAAGGATGCCCCGGCCGGGCAAGCCGATGCGGGTGGCACCGGCAAGTCCTCGATTCCCGGAGTGAAGCGCATCATTGCCGTGTCCTCCGGCAAGGGCGGTGTGGGCAAATCCACCGTTGCGGCCAACCTCGCCGTCGCTCTTGCCGCCACTGGCGCGCGCGTGGGCCTCTGCGATTGCGACCTATACGGTCCCTCGGTCGCCATGATGTTCGGCAGCCGCGAACGGCCGCTCGCCAACGAGCGCGACGAGATCATTCCCATCGTCGAGCATGGCATCCAGCTCATGTCGATGGGTTTCCTGCTGGAGGACCGCTCGCCGGTGATCGTGCGCGGGCCGATGGCAACCCGCTACACCCAGCAGTTTCTCAGGCAGGTGGCCTGGGACGATCTCGACTACCTGGTTCTTGACCTGCCGCCCGGCACTGGCGACATCCAGCTCACCATCGTCCAGACCGTGGCAGTGGACGGCGCTGTGATCGTGACCACGCCGCAGGAAGTGGCGCTCATCGACGCGCGCAAGGCGGTCGCCATGTTCGGCAAGGTCAACGTGCCGATCCTGGGGCTGGTGGAAAACATGGCGTGGTTCGAATGCGATCACGGGAAAAGGTATCATCTCTTCGGCGATGGCGGCGGCGTGCGCGAAGCGGAGACGCTCGGCGTGCCCGTGCTCGGCCGGATTCCGATCGACATCGAAACCCGCGAGCGCGGCGATTCCGGGCAGCCGGTCGCCTTGCTTTCCGCAGGCGAGAATAAAGTGGCCGCAGCTTTCCATGAGATCGCCGGCCGCCTCACCGCATCTCTGCCCACAACGGCCCGTGCGTGAAAGCAACAACCGGCATTCTCGCCGCAGGACGGTTCGAACCATGCGATGTCCCGCCCGGCGGACTCCCGCTGAGCTTCGGCGACGTCCCCTCCCCTTTCGGCCTCTGCCGCATCGTGCTGTCGCCCTTTGGCATATGTCATCTTTCGTTCCTCGGAAAACATGACAACTACTCGCCGGTGGGTGACATCCAGCGCGACTGGCCGGAAGCGGCGATCCGCAGGGACCACGACCGGGCGCGCCAGCTGGTGGATTCCATTTTCATGCAAGCGGACACCTCCGCATTGTTCATCCGCGGCACGCCGTTCCAGCTCTCGGTGTGGCAGGCGCTCCTGAACATCCCGGAAGGTGAAACCACCAGTTATGGCAAACTCGCCGCTTCCATCGGCCATCCCGGTGCCTCACGCGCGGCCGGCACGGCGGTGGCTGCCAACCGCATCGCCTGGCTCATCCCCTGCCACCGCGTGCTGCGCGGCGATGGTTCGCTCGGTGGCTACCGCTGGGGCACGGATCGCAAACGCGCCATGCTGGAATGGGAGTCGGCGCGGATTTGAATTTGCCGTGGGACAACCATAGCGCCATTCTCCGCCATCCGATGGAACGGGAAATCGACGCCTTCATCCGCTATCTCGCCGTCGAGAAGGGGCTGTCCGCCGCTTATCAGTCATCGGTGCGGCAATCGCTTGAAGCGCTCGCTGCGTGGCTTCGCAAACGCGGCACCGCGTTGCATGACACCGGCACGGAGGAACTCGCCGCATTTCTCGGCCAACGCAAAACCGACGGCTTGAGCGCGGCGTCGCTGCGGATCACCACGGTGCATTTGAAAATCTTCTTCCGCTGGCTCGCCGCTGGCTTGCGGCTGCCGATGGACCCCGCCGAGCCGCTGCTCTCGCCACGCGCCGAGGCCCACCTGCCGGAGACGCTGCATGCCAGCGAGGTGGTGGGATTGCTGGAATCGATTGACATTGCCGAGCCGCTCGGTCGCCGCGACCTGGCGATCCTGGAAACCTTCTACTCCTCCGGCCTGCGGCTCTCCGAGTTGTGCGGATTGAGGCTGGAAATGCTCGATCTGCAGGAAGGCTTCGCGCGCGTCACCGGCAAGGGCAACAAGACGCGTGTCACCCGCATCGGCAGCAAGGCGCGCGAGTGTGTGGCGGATTACCTGACAAACGAGCGCCCGAAACTCGTGACGCGCCGCACCTCCACCCATGTCTTCATCAGCGTGCGCGGCGGGCCGCTCTCGCCGGACCGCGTGCGGCAGATCGTCAAAACGCGCGCGGCTCGCGCCGGAATCGGGCAAAACATGTATCCGCACCTGCTGCGCCATTCATTCGCCACGCATTTGCTGGAGGGCGGCGTGGACCTGCGCGTGATCCAGGAACTGCTGGGCCATGCGGACATTTCCACCACCCAGATTTACACCCACGTGGACCGCCAGCGGCTCAAATCGCTGCACAAGAGTTTCCACCCGCGCGGCTGAAGGCACTCAGTTTCCCTTTTGTGGGTCCGACTGCCCTGGCGTGGCGTAAGGATGGATATCGAGATTGGCGTGGTTCGGAGCGGTTGCTTCCCCCGCTGCATCCTGCTGCGTCGTTTCGGGCGCTGCAGCGGGTTCTCCGGCGGGGAGTTCCATCGCGACCGGGATTTCCTCCGCGGCCTCCGGCGTCTCCGGCCCGCCCATCCGGATCGCCTGATAGAGCAGGTTGTAGTTGTGCCGCACCGCGGCGGGAAACGTGACGCGGCCGGACTCGACGACCTTTTCACGCAGCAGTTTGGCCGAGAGATTGGCGACCAGATCGGTGCCGATCTGCACCGCGCGGTCCACGCCGCCCACCAACTGACCGGCCTGTGCGGTACCGAGAATCACATCGCTGGAAATCGAGCGTCCCTGGATGGCAATATTGGAGCGCGCCGACTGGATGCCGCCTTTGGCATCAATGGTCACTTCGAGCGTGGCATGGTCATCGGAGGAGAAAATGCCGCGCACGTGGTCGATGCGCACGGAGACGAAAATCCCGCCGTCGGGCGTGGGGGTGGTTTCCGGCCGGTAGGTCCGGTAAGTGCTGCCGGAGAGCGGATATTGCGCGGCGGAGTTCCCGCGCCTGTCCCAGCCGCCGAGGCTTTTGCCGAACGCCCCATGGTCGATGCGGACCTGCCCGGTGGCACAAACGGCGGTGGCAATTGCCAGTGCGATGACGGATACCGTGCGTTTCATGGTGGTGCGGGATTGCAGGTAATAATACCGCCATGCGGGCGGATTTATTCAAAACAATCGTCACGAACCGGCATGCGCGGCGTGCCAATCACGGTAAACGACCGGCGAGATTTCCGAAGGCTTGATCTCGGAGCGGCCGCCCCAGAAGACATTGGTGTAGGAAACCGGGATGCCGGCGGATTCCAGGTGGCGATCGATGGCCGCCTTGTGTTCGAGCACGCGGTCCTTTTCGGTGCCGTGCACGACGCCCATGATGTTGACGTTGCCAAACTGCGGGCCGCCCTCGCGCCAGTAGCAATGGGTCATGCAGAAGTGGCGGCCCACTTCGGCACCGGCCTCGATTTCCCGGCCTTTCGGCACCGCCCAGTGGAACAGGCCGTTGAAGCGGGTGACCCGCTCGCCGGTGGCGGATGGTTTGACGTGCTCAAGGAAGGTCGAAAAACGGCCGATCACTTTCTTCGAGTTGAGCGTCTCGGCCACTTCGAAGAAGCGCTCCAGCGTGACACCGGCGGCCTTGGCGCGGTCGTCCCATGGGTTTTCGCGGATTTCCTCCGGAGTGAGTTCCTCCTTCAGGGCGAGCAGGACGTTCCACTCCTCGGGGCTCAGGTCCACGGTGGCGGTGGTCATCATTTTCGCCGGTTCATCGGCCTTGGCACCGGGTTCGAGCCCTTTGCGCCGGACGTGGCCGACACCGAGGGCGAAGACGCCGTTGGCCGGCATCAGCAGGTATTCGGTGGCCCCGGTGAGCCGCAGCAAGGTGGTGGCATGTTCGTCGAGCGACTCGCCCACCGGCACCTTCAGCGTGGTCCACAGGCGGTAGCCGGAACCGGAGACCTCGGTGTCCGTGGAGCGGATCACGACGTGGCCGGAAAAAGGATCCTGCTTTGCCATGAACTCGAAGGCATCGTTGAGTTTTTCCTCGGGCACCCTCCACGCCACCAGAGCGCCGTGGGCCAGCTTGGTGGAAAGCAGCGTCTGCCGCACGCGCCGCACCACGCCGGCCTCGAGCATCGCCCGGATGCGCTCGAGCACGGTATCGAGCGGGACGCCGGATTGTTCCGCAATCACATGGAACGGCTCACGCTGAAACCCGGCAATCAGGTCTTCTGATATCGCGAGGATGCGCGCGTTGACGGGATCGGTGTGCTCGACGGGGGTGATGGCGGACATGATTTCGGTATGCTGGGTTCAAGTGCGGTGTGAGCGGAATTAGGGCAGCATGCGCCGACGATCAAGGGATTGTTCCCGGCATTTGCCGGCCCGGGCAACATCGTCCATGCTCCGCGCAACCATGTTTTTCGCGATACGGATCCTGGTTCCCCTGCTCAGCCTGGTGTGGCTCGGCTGGCTGTCGTGATACCTGCGGCGTGGCGGCGGACGCGTCGCACCCGGGATGCGCTGGCTTTGCTTGGCCACCACGGCTGTGGCGCTCGGGACCTATTTCCGGGTGATCGCCCGGAGGATGGATGCCGTGAAAGCGTGTCCGATCCTGCTGGCCCACCACCTGCACGCCTCCGACGCCGCGGCGGGCCATGCCGTCGCTGCCGGGCCATGCGGCCGGGATGCCAATGACGGGGCGAAAGAAGAGGCTGCGGGCGGCTCATCCGCATCGACGCTCAAATAGCGACGCTTGTGGGCATCTCAATGGCATCGCCAGGTTATCCACCGGACAACTCCTTGACATAAGCCAATGCGGTTTCGCGATCGTGAAGCCTGCCCTCAAGCTGCTCGGTCTGCACAGCGTCCAGCAGCACCTTGAAACGCGGGCCGGGTTGCATGCCCATCGCGATCAAGTCGCGCCCCGTCACCAGCGGCGGCGGTATCAACGGCTCGGCGGCAAACTCGGCTTCCTTGGCCTGCAGGAATTCGTAGTTGTCGGTGAAGCCGTTGGATGAAGCGCAATCAACGCGGTGCAGCTCGAGTTCCTCGCGAAACGTCGGCTCGGACATGAAGCGCTTCAATTTCGCCACGCGCATCTTCTGCACGTTCATGAATTGCATGTGGCGTGCAACCATCGTGCAGACGTGTGCGATGATCTGGTTCGGATAGCGCAGGCGGCGCAGGATGAACTCCGCCATTTCCGCGCCGAGCGCGTCGTGGCCGTTGAAACGGATGCGCCCGTCGGGATCGACGCTGCGGCACGGTGGCTTGGCGATGTCGTGCAGCAGCGCGGCCAGACAGAGGTCGAGCGGCGCGGCCGGCTCCAGCATCTCGAGCATGATCATTGTGTGCGTGAACACATCGCCCTCCGGATGCCACTCGGGCGGCTGGTCACAACCGATGGTCGCGATCAATTCCGGCAGGAAATGGTGGATCAAGCCGGTGTCCACCAAGTGCCCGACGCCCGCGCGACGGCGCGGCGAGGTGAGGATTTTGGAAAACTCGTCGCGGATGCGCTCGGGCGAGATGCGATCCAGCAACGGCGCGCAATCGCGGAGCGCCCGGTCGGTTTCCGGCTCGATGGAAAAACCCATGCGCGCGGCGAAACGCACGGCCCGCAGCAAGCGCAGCCCGTCCTCCGCGAAGCGCGCACGCGGCTCGCCAATGGCGCGGATCACGCCCGCCTTGAGATCGGCCATGCCGCCGATGTGGTCGATCACCGTGCCGGTTTCGGGCACCTCGAACAGCCCGTTGATGGTAAAATCACGGCGCCTGGCATCTTCCACCGCATCGGAAAAGGTCACGCTCTCCGGCCGCCGTCCATCGCGATAGCTGCCATCGGTGCGGAAGGTGGCGATCTCGATGTGATGGCCGCCGTGCTTGGCGATCACCACGCCGAAGTGCGCACCCACTTCATTGGATCCCGGGAAAATCTCCAGCACCTCAGACGGCAGGGCCGAGGTGGCAATGTCGTAGTCCTGCGGTTCATGGCCCAGCAGACGGTCGCGCACGCAGCCGCCGGCGAACAAGGCCTCGTGCCCGCGATCCTTCAAGCGCCTGGCCAAGGCCAGCGCGG
>JALRFY010000207.1 GCA_023253625.1 Akkermansiaceae bacterium
TCGATGGTGGGGCGGATGCCGATTTTCGGATAGCTGCTTTTTTTCATGGTCTTGGAACGGGTTGATTTGCGGTTTGAAACGTGATCGGTGGAACTCAGATGTCAGCAGTTTTCCGGGACTTGTGCCGTTCGGTTTGCGCGCCGCATTCCCGATGCTGTGCCACGGGAATAGGGTGGCTGCCATGCCTTGCCCGGCAGCAGCAAGGCGCTCGCCGGCTTCCGCTGGCATGTCATGCGTCGCTGGCATCTGGCTCAATCGCCGAAGCATGTGCCGACCAAGCGCCCGCACCGGACCAGCGGGTGCTCCGCAGGCACCAGCTTCTTGTGGCCGGCGATCTCGTCGATGGACACGGACTTGAGCTGGTTGCCTTGGAGGGCGAGCATCACGCCGTATTGGCGGGACGCGAGCAGGCGCGCACACTCGGTGCCGAGCCAAGTGGCGAAGACCCGGTCGGCAGCGGACGGGGTGCCGCCGCGCTGGAGGTGCCCGAGGATGGTGAGGCGGGTTTCCTGGCCGGTGAGTTTTTCGAGAGTTTGGCTGAGGCGGATGGTGTGGCCGACGTGTTCGGCATGGAATTGATTGAGTTTTTCGGAGATCTCGGCGCGTTGTTTTTTCGAGTCCGCCTTGTCGCGGGCGCGGACGAGTGAGTCCACTTTTGCGGCTTCCTCGACGGACATCGCACCCTCGGCGACGACGACGATGCTGAAGCGCTTGCCGCTCCGGGTGCGGGCGCGGATCGCGGAGGCGATTTTTTCCGGGCTGTAGGGGATTTCCGGGAGCAGGATGACGTCCGCACCGCCGGCGATGCCGGCTTCGAGCGCGAGCCAGCCGGCGCGGTGGCCCATCACCTCGACGACGATGACGCGTTCGTGGCTGGTGGCGGTGGAGTGCAGGCGGTCGAGCGCCTCGGTCGCGATCTGGCGGGCGGTGTCGTAGCCGAATGAGCGGTCGGTGTGAGCGATGTCGTTGTCGATGGTCTTGGGCAAGGTGACCACGTTGAGGCCGGCCTTGATGAGGCGCAGGGCGTTTTTCTGGGTGCCGCCGCCGCCGATGCAGACGAGTGCGTCGAGGTGGTGGCGGTGGTAGGTGGCACAAACGGCGTCGGTCATGTCGAGCATCCTGCCGCCGATGGACATGCGGTGGGGTTTGTCGCGGCTGGTGCCGAGGATGGTGCCGCCATCGGTGAGAATGCCGGACAGCATGGCTCCGTCGAGTTCGATGCTCTGGTCCTGGGCGAGGCCGCGGAAGCCGTTGAGAAATCCGGTGACGCGCATGCCGTAGCGTTCGCGCGCCGCCTTGCCGAGGCCGCGGATGGCGGCGTTGAGTCCGGGGCAGTCGCCGCCGCTGGTAAGGATGCCGATGTGTTGTGCCATGGAGTGTGAGCCGTTCGCTTGCTTTTGCCGACGATGTTGGCAACCGGCCGCAGACATGGCCATGCGATTATTGCGACGATATCCGCGTCGATTGCGGAAATTTTCCACCACGCGCGGCATTTCCCTTTGCCGCGGGAGCCCGGGCGGCTAGAAATCGCGCGCCATGACCCGCACTTCCATTGAACGCTGCATCTGGATTTTCATCGTCGCCTTGATCTGCACCTTCGTCTGGACCGTGACCAAGGTCTCCGCGATGCTCGGCTGGCTGTGAGGCGGCGCGTTATTTCCAGTCCACGGCGATTTCGGCGACGTTTCCGCTGCGGTCGTCGTATTTCAACAAGCCGTGTTCGAGCGCGTATTCATGCACGCACTTGGTCACCTTGACGTCGTAGGCGCAGTATTCGGCGATCCGGCGCAGCGGGGCGAAAGCGCCGGTTTTCTTGTGCTCCTGCCACCAACGCAGGGCATCGAGGCCGTCGGCCGTCTTGCCGGTGCCGAGCGTGGCGGCGGCCACCGAATCGAGCTTGAGGCGGAATCCGAGCCGCGCCTCGAGATCGAGCATCATGTCGAGGTTGATCGTCTGCTCGCCGAGTGTTGGGAAGATGTAGGGTTGTAAAACGGGGTAATCGAACTGGACGTGGTTCCAGCCGACGACCAGATCGGCGCGGACCAGTTCGTTGCCGAGCTGGTCCATTTCGCTTTCGGTGTAAATCTGGTAGCCGCCGCGGGCGGTGCTGTAGGTCACGGCGACGGAGACGCCCATTTTGCCCTTGTTGGCATAGCCGCCCACATCGCCAAAGCTGCGCTGGGTTTCGAGGTCGAAGTAAACGATGTTTTTTCCGGACACGCGGCTTGTTTTAGCGGGCGGGATGCGTGCCGGCAAGCCCACCGGAAAATCGCGGACTGCCGTTGGCGAAAACAGCGGGCTCAGAGCGGAGTGATGGCGATATCGCGGAAGTGAATTTCCGCGCCCTCGGATTGCAGGCCGATGGGGCCGGAGAGGACGTCGAGCCCGCTGGCTTGGTTGACGGTTTCGCCATTGATGGAGAGTGTGAGATCGCCGCCCTTGAGGGTGATTTCGTAGCGGTTCCACTCACCCGGTGGTTTCTCGGCGGCCTTGGCGCGTTTCACACCGGTGAAATCAGCGAGGTCCTCGTGGTCCTTGATTTCCACGATGCGTTCGGTGTCGCCCTGGATGGACGCGCCCCGAAAGGCCCAGATGTCTCCGGCACTTTCGTGCTTGAGCTGGGCTTCCACGCATTTCGGCATGAATCCGATGGGATCGCCGGCGATGCGCAGCAGCACGCCGCTGTTGCCGGGCTCCTTGCCGGGCGCCCAGCGCCAATCGAAGGTGAGTGTGAAATCCTGGTAGGACGCCTCGGTGGCCAGATAGCCGAGCGGCACGCCCTTGCAGACGATCACGCCATTCTCAACGCTCCAGACATCCTCCATGTTCACGTTTTCATCCACCAGATGGTGCTTCCAGCCAGTGAAATCCTTGCCGTTGAAAAGCGCGGCTTTCTCCGCTGTGGCTGCAGCAGTGGAATCCCCGGCAGGCCGTTGGCAGGAAATCGAGAACAGGGCGGCGGATACGAGCAGGATGGAAAATGACAAAGTCTTCATCTCCGCCATTCACCGCGAATCGCACCACGCTGGCAAATCAAATCCGCACGCTCTCACTCGACCACCGGCAGGAACTCCGGCAGGCTGCCAGTCACACCCGCCAATCGCGGCGCCGCCTCCCACGCGTCGTGATCGCCCGCCATCCGCTGGACGAGCCGTCGCAGGTTTTCCCCCACATGCTCGCGAGCCGGGTAATACGGATGCAGCCGGTCGCGGTCAGCGGTGGGCAAAATGTCCCATGCGAAGGCCGGCCGGTGGTCCACGATGCCCTCCTTCACACCCCAGACGCGGCTTTCGCCGAAGCGCAGGTCAGCCATCCAGATGCCCTTGGCATGGCGGCGCGCGATCCACCAGCCATCGGAAAACCACTGCACGCGCCGCACCTCGCGCATGTTCTCCAAGCCTTCCAGTGCCCCGGTGCCCCGCGGATAGACGGTCCATCGCACCGGCTTCTCGCGCGCTTCAAACACCGAGCGGTAGCCCACCCACAGCTCATCGCCGCGGTCCACCACCGCGCGCCAGAGCACGATGTTGAACGCCGTGGGAGCTTCCATCCGGCGCTGGTAATCCACGCCTCGCCGCGCCAGGTCCGCATCGAAGCCAGCCGACGCGTTGAATTTCATCAACACTCCCAGCGCGGCGTAAGCGGTCGAGAGGCCTAGCCCCCACGCATTGAGCCGGCGGCGCTTCGGCAGCTGTTTTTTGTTCCGCAGAAACGCCAGCCAAACCAGCGCCACCAGCATCGGCAGAGTGTAGAAAAAATCGATGATGAAGAGATGGTTGAAACCCATGCGGTGCCCGGAAAACGGCCACGTGACAGAAGTGCCATAGACGGTGAAACAATCGATCAGCACATGCGTGCTCCACACCGCGAGGACAAACCACGCCGCATGCGCGCGGGAAATCTTGTCGCGCTTCCAGCGCGTTGCCAGCCATGGCGAGAACAACCAGGCAGCGAGCGCCATCACCAGCAGCGAGTGGCTCGGCCCGCGGTGCCACCAGAGGTTCGCCGCGTTGTCGAGAAACGGCCCCACCACCACGTCCAGATCCGGCAGTGTGCCGAAAAACGCGCCCCAGGCCAACGCGCGGTTGCCCAGCTTGCGGCCGAGCATCAGCTCGCCCACCGCCGCTCCCAGCACCGCCTGTGTGATCGAATCCACGGCCGCGAGCATGGCGGATTTTCAAATTCCGCAAATCCGAAACATCCGCCATCTGAACGCCTGCGCTTTTTTCATCAAGACGGGCACTTGCCAAGGCCGCAGCCATTCTCCAATTTGACCGCGTCATCGAGAACCCGCGCCGCGGAATATCAAAAACGCCCACCCTGCATTCACCATGCCCGAGATCACCGAGAAAGACCTGCCTGCAAACATCAAGCCCCTCTGGCTCAAAGCACTCACCGCGGTCCAGGCCACCAACCTCGCCTACGCCGTCACCCTCCTCCAAGGCGTGCTCAAGGACTGCCCGGATTTCCTCGAAGCCCGTAAAATGCTCCGCAAATGCGAACTGCAAATCGCCGGCGGCGGAAAGAAAAAAGGCGGTCTTTTCGGCCTCCAGACCGGCGGCATGGGCACCATGAAAATCCAGGGCACCGCCAAAAAAGACCCACATGGCGCAATCGTCCTCATCGAAAAAGACCTCGAAAAGGACCCCCTCAACGAAGCCGCCAACGACCTCCTCTTCGATATTTGCGTCAAACTCGAAATGTTCGAAACCGCCGCCTTCGCCCTCGAAACCGTCCGCCAAGGCAGGCCGGAAAACGCCAAACTCCTGCACAAACTCGCCAGGTTTTACCTCGACCGCGAACAACCCCAGCTCGCTGCCGAGGTTTACAACGACATCATCAAACACCACCCCACCGACGGCTCCGCCATCAAAGGCTCCAAGGACGCATCCGCCCGCGCCTCGATGCAGAAACAAAAGTGGGACGAGAATGCCGACATGCGCACCCTCATGCGCGACAAGGATCAGTTCGAGGAAATCGAAAAAGCCTCACGCACCGGCCTCACCCGCGAGCAGATCGAGGAACGTCGCGACAAAATCATCGAGAAATACAACGCCGATCCCAACCATCTCGCCACCGTCAAGGACCTCGCCGCCATCTACGAACAACTCGAAGACTGGCACAACGCCCAGACCTTCTACGAGTGGGCCCACTCGCTGAGCCACGGCGACGTCGCACTCGCCGCCAAGGCCTCCAACATGAAGGACCGCGCACTCGAGGGCGACCTCAAGCAGCTCGAAACCGACCTCGCCGCCGATCCGGAAAACGTGGAACTCAAGGCCGCCTTCGAAGCCCGCCGCACCGACCGCCTCGCCGAGCAGGTGGCCGAAGCCAAGCGCCGTGTGGACCAAAACCCCACAGATCCCCAGCTCCGCTTCGAACTCGGCACCGCGCTCTACAACTCCGGAGATTACAGCGCCGCCATCCCGCACCTCCAACAAGCCACCCGCAATCCCCACATCCGCACCAAGGTCCTCCTCCTCCTCGGCCGCACTTTCAAGGCCAAGGGCATGTTCGACCTCTCCATCAAGCAGCTCTCCGACGCCCTCGCCGACCTCCACGCCATGGACAACACCAAAAAGGAAGTCCTTTTCGAAAAAGGCATCATCCACGAGGACATGGGCGACAAGGAATCCGCACTCGATTGCTTCAAGCAAATCTACGAAGTGGACTATGGTTACCGCGACGTCGCCCAGCGCGTCGAGTCATCCTACTCCTGACGGCTCGCGCGCAATTCCATGATTGGCGGATAGCGCCTCCCGCACTATGGTTGATCCATGCCTGCAGATCCGTCCAAGTCCGATGCCCCCATCGTGCTGCGCGGCAGCCTGTTGATCGCCGATCCCTCGCTGCGCGACGACACCTTCAACCGCTCCGTCATCCTGCTCACCGCACACGGGCCGGACGAGGGGGCCGCCGGCCTGATCCTCAACCAACCGACCGGCCGCGTCGTCGGTGATTTTCTGAAAGGCAGTGAGTTCACCACCTTGCGCCACCTGGCGGTCCACTCCGGCGGCCCCGTGATGCGCGAGCAGATGACCTTTTCCTCATTCTGGTGGAGCAAAAAACTCGGCCTCCGCTGGGCCACCCGCATCTCCGCCGATCAGGCTGCTCAACAAGCCCGCAAGCCCGGCCGCATCGTCCGAGCCTTCATCGGCTACTCCGGCTGGAGCCCCGGCCAGCTCGAAAACGAACTCCAGCGCCAGTCGTGGTTCCCCGTGGATCCCCGGCCCGACATCCTCGGCCACGAGCACGACCGCGGCCTGTGGTCCGCCCTGCTGCGCGGCATGTCACCCTTCCACCGCATCATCGCGGATGCCCCTGAAGATCCGTTCCTCAATTGATCGTGTGGGCCGCCCTCCGGCCGGCCCACAGGAGTGAATAGGCTCCGGTCATGTGGGGCGCGCCTCTGGCCCGGCCTCGCCAGCTGGAATGCGGGTGGCAAGTCGTTCATGGCACCGGAATTCTTGCCATCCCGTCCCACTCGACCCAGGTGCCGCCATTTCGGCCTCCGCAATCGCCCAGACGGCCCTCGCAACCGCCCGCAAGCGACACCCGGCATGTCCGGCAACCGAAAACGCCTTGCCGGTCCTGCCGCCCGGCTTCTGGCACCGTCTCCATCTGGACAACGAACCCATGAGCGCCGGGCGCGGGAACGACGAACGCATCAGCCGCAAGGTGCAGCACCATCCGGCGTGACATCCCGGCATGTTGAAATGCGAGAACTGACTCCATTCAACCGTTTTGTTGAAATGCGACACCTGACCCCATTTAAACAACCCGACCATGCTTCGAAATGGATCAAAAGTTGAACCAGTAGGCTCCCTTCCAGGCAAGGGATCAGAGTTCATGACGACTGATCCGGTTCGCGTCGATCTTATTAATGTTCAACCTTTAAGATAATAAAAATGAGCAAATTGATCGTAAGTGAGCCGTGGGATTTTGAATCTCCGCAGGGAGGTAATGAGTTGCATGGAAAAGTTCTTAAGCGTCTCGATTCAAAGACTCTAATCTTCGAGACTGAGGAGAACATTTCTTTCAAAGGCTTGAGTAGCCGCTATTGGTTTCTCTCCACACGATACGAAAAGCAGTCTTTTGAATCGGAACCGTATCAGGGCACCGTCAACGGCTCATTATTGCCTGCATTGCCGCAGGAAGGCGATAGTCTCGCCAGTATCCGAAAATCCGCGACCTTTGTCATCATCGGCAGCCTTCACCCAGAATGAATCTACACTCCCAAACAATGGCATTGGTCTGTTCAAAAGACCGATGCAATTGGGTCAGAATCTGCAGCAAGGCAATCAGACCTTGATCGGACCCGCCGATCTGGCAGACGTGTGACGCATGGACAAGAACCTGACATGCTACACCAACTCCCGGATCTCCGGGACTCAGGCACAGGCGACAAATGGTCTCATTCAGCCCGAAATCCGCGACAAATCCCCGCATTCCACACGGATTTCACACAAAACGACCGTCCAGGACCGCGCACCCTGCGTCACCCCGGTCAACCCACCAACGCACAGATGCCCGTGAAATCGCAGAAAGCAGCACACTCGGCAGGTTTCCTTGCCGATTGCTCGACGCCCCCCTCGCAGATCCCGGCGTGCGGAATTACCGCACCGGGCGTCCCCGGAGGACGCGCAGGCAGAGCGCGGCGGACCGGATTGGTTTCATCTGACTTGATTCATCCTGGAATCCGCAGTTGGAAAGCGGATGAGGGGCGCAAGTGGGTCAGGTTGCGGCTGACGAGGTGGGTTGAGCAGGGTCGAAGAGCAGCCACGGG
>JALRFY010000031.1 GCA_023253625.1 Akkermansiaceae bacterium
CCTGCATTGTCACGTGGCGCTCGTCCGGCCGCTTCAGCAAGGCGTAAACCGGAGCCGAAGCGGATTTTTCGGCGACCTCTATCAGATCCTCGATCAGGATGAAATGCCAGCCCGCCGCCTTGCGCTTGGGACGCACTTCCAATGTGAGATATCCGCGCTGGTTGTGTGCTCCGTATTCGCTGATTTCCTTGCTGCACGGGCACAAGGTGGTGACCGGCACCGTCACGCACAACACGAGTTCGTCATTTGCGCCGTTGGAACTGCCCTTGAAAACACAATCGCATCCGACCTTCGCCGCCGCGCCGGTGACCGGTGCCTTTTTGCTGACGAAATAGGTGAAGGCCACCTCGATGTGGGCCTCCTCCGCATCGAGCTGGTCTTTCAGGTCGTGCAGGATCTCCGGCAGCGTCTGCGTGGTCACCTCGCCCTCATGCTTGCTCAGCACTTCGAGAAAACGGCTCATGTGCGTGCCCTTGAAGTGGTGCGGCAGGTGCACCGACATCGAGATGGTGGCGACCGTGGGAAACGGCCTGCCGTCGCGGTCGGTGACGTGGATCGGATAGCGCAAATCGGAGACGCCCACCTGGTCAATGGCGATGCCACGCGTGTCCGGGGCGGCCTGGATGTCGGGAAGGGATGGATGTGACATGATTCAAAGGGAAATTTCATATTCGGCCCACGACGAACTGGTCTCCCACACCCGCACGCGGACGAGCCGGACGCCGGCGGAAAGACGGTATCTGGCGTCGCCGCGCACGGCGTAAGCGGCGAGCGCCTGCGCGGTGTGATCGAAGATCGCCTTGGCCATCACCTCGGTGGTGGGGTCCTGGTTTTCAAAGCCGATCACGCGCTCGCCGTAGCGCTCCTTGAAATCCGGATAGGCCGGATCCGCGCTGTTCATGCACATCGCGTGGTCGAAACGGTCGAGCCAATCGCCCACCGCCTCCTTGACGATCTTGAAATCACAGACCATCTCGTTTCCATCGAGCTCCTCGGCCTCCAGCACGAACTCCACCTTGCGCGTGTGCCCGTGCGGAAACCGGCACTTGTCCGGATGCTTGGAAAGCATGTGGCCGTTCTCAATTTCGAGCGATTTGCAGATTCGATACATGGAAGAGATGATTTTTTAACCGCAGATGGACTCAGATGGACGCAGATAAGATTTGGATGCTGTTTTTTCTGAAGCGGATACTTGAGATCTGAACCAACCTCCATCTGCGGTTCATTGAATTTCCGGCAGCGCGGGAGTCTGTTCATAGACCGTGGGATCCGGCAAGCCGGCCAGCAGGAACGCCTCGCGGCGCTCGACGCAGGTGCCGCAGGTGCCGCAGTGGATTTCGCCGCCCTTGTAGCACGACCAGGTATCGGCGAAATCAACACCGAGCTCCACGCCGCGGCGCACGATGGCGGTCTTGTCCATGGCGATGAACGGACGGAGGAGCTGGATGCTCGCATAGGTCCCCTGCCTGATCGCCTCGGCCATGGCCTGCATATACGGCTCGCGGCAGTCGGGATAGATCGCGTGGTCGCCCGAATGCGCGGCGATGACCACCGCATCCGCGCCAATGCTCTCGGCGAAACCGGTGGCGACCGACAGCATGATGCCATTGCGGAACGGCACGACGGTTTGCTTCATCGATTCCTCGGCATAGTGGCCGTCGGGGATGTCGCCGCCGGATTTCAAGAGATCGGATTGGAACAACGAATCGATGAAATCGAGCCGGATCGTCTGGTGCGGCACGCGCTGTCGCTCCGCATGGAGTTTCGCAAAGGGAATTTCCCGCGCATTGTGCTTCGAGCCGTAGTCGAATGACAGGCAGGCCACGACCTCATGGGAGTGAAGCGCGTCATGAAACGCGACCACTGAATCCATCCCGCCGCTGAGAAGCACGCAGACTTTCATGCCATTTCCGGATAGGTCGCCTCTGACGTCAGTTGGATGCCGCCGCGCGGGGCGAACTCGCCGCGCACGACCAGTTCCTGTGGTTTCAGCGCGGCGACGAGGTCGTCGAGGATGCGGTTGACGATTTCCTCGTTGAACGCCGGTTGGTTGCGGAACGAGGCGAGGTAGAACTTGAGGCTTTTGGTTTCCACGATCGTCTCCCCGGGCACGTAGCGGATCACAATGCGCGCGCTGTCCGGCTGGCCGGTGACCGGGCAGAGCGACGAGAACTCCGGGCAATTGAGCGTCACCCAGTAGCGCCGGCCCGGGCGCTGGTTGGGAAACACCTCCAGCTTGGCCTCCTCCGGCGATGCCGGCAGGCGGCTTTCCGGTTTTCCCAGCAGTGAGAGGTTCTTGAGGTCTTCGCGCGCGGCCATGGCCGGATTCTTGAAATCCCCGCGCTGGCGTCGATCCGAAAAATGACGCCCCGGCGCGATCCGTGCGGCAGGCAAGTGCTCACTGCCAGCCACATGCTCCATGCCATCACGGGTATTCACTGCATCATGAAGCAAGCAATTCCCCGAATCCGCAAAACAACTTCGAGTCGCCCGGCGGGCAATCGGGCAGCGGCGATGCGTCATCCAGATGGCGGCGGCAGATGGCGAAGAACTCCTCGGGCGTCTTGGCGCGGCGCAGCTCGAACTCGAAGCCGCCGGCCAGTCCGTGCGTGATGTAGGCGAGGTGGCGTTTCATCCGCTGGACGTGGGCATTGGGGAGGAACCGCTTGGTTTCGCGCGCCACCTCATCATACAGCTCGGTGATGTACTCCAGCAAATCGCGGTGGGTCGGGACGGGCGCGGCGGCACCGTCAAACGCGGCGGTCAATTGCGCGAAGATCCACGGATTGCGGATCGCACCCCGGCCCACCATGAGTCCGGCGGCACCGGTGTGCCGGAGATAGGCGCGGCCGGTGGCCACATCCACTACATTGCCATTGGCGATCACCGGGCAGGCCATGGTTTCCACCGCCATGCGGACCCACTGGGGGCGCACCGGTGTTTGATAGAGATCCTTCACGCTGCGGGCATGGATGGTGAGACCATCGAGACCGTGGCCACGGAAAATCCCCAGAAGCCGGGGGAAATCGTCACCATCGTGATAGCCGATGCGGGTTTTCACGGTGAAACGGCCGGCAACGGCCTTGCGCAGGGTGCCGAGCAGGCGATCGATTTCCCCGGGCTCGCGCAGCAACCCGCCGCCGGCATTCTTGCGGCAGACAATGGGTGCCGGGCAGCCGAGGTTGAGGTCGATACCCGCCACCGGCAGCGCTGCGAGCTGCCTGGCGGTGCGGACCAAACTGGGCAGATCGCTGCCGATCATCTGGGCAAAAACCGGCCGTCCGGTCCGGTTTTCCGTGATCGACCGCAGGATGTGCGCGGCCGGCACCGAGTCCGGATGCACGCGGAAATACTCGGTCACGAAACAGTCCGGCGCACCGCGGCGGGCGATCACGCGCATGAAGGCGAGATCGGTCACATCCTGCATCGGGGCAAGCACGAGGGCCGGGCGGCCGGGTGGAAGCATGTCGCGCATCGAGGGTGAATTCCGTTGACAAGACGCAGCACGGGATGAGGCTTGCGGCAAGATCGAACCTCACCGGATCAAGCAGTGGAAAGCGATTTGTTACACACCGAGAAAATCCTCGCGGATCGGAAGGTCTTCTTTCTCGATCTCAAGCGCAACGCCCGCGGCATGGTGGTGAAAATCACCGAGGATGTGAGCGGCAACCGCGACACCATCATGGTGCCGGCCGAGATACTCGGCGATTTCATCGCCGCGCTCAACGACATCAAGGCGACCGCCGACGACCAGGATTGAGCGGGCACCTGCCACTAGAAGCACCCGTGAATGCCTCCCTCATGGCCCGGCACGCGAGATGGTGGCGTATTGCCGGCGCTGCCTCCAGTGGCTTGCTGGTGGCTGGAATGTTTCCGCCGCTGGATCTCACACCGCTGGCGTGGTTGTCGCTCCTGCCCATGCTTGGCTCGCTTTGGTCGCTACATGGTGCGCGTGCCGGAAGACATGGTTTCCTGCTCGGCTGGCTGGCCGGCACGGTGACCTTCGCCTGCCAGTTCTGGTGGCTGGGCATCGTCTCGCCGCTCGGTCTGGTGGTGCTGCCGCTGTATCTCGGATTGTTCTGGGGGCTCTTCGGCACCTATGCCGCCACGCTGGCCAACCCGTGGCGGGACGCTTCCAGAGAGGGGCGCGGCGAATGCGCACGCAGCCTGAGCCATGCGTTCCGTCTCGGCGCGGTTTGGGCCGGCCTCGAGTGGTTACGCGGCTGGTTGTTCACGGGTTTCGGCTGGAACCCGCTGGGCGTGACCTTTCATGAAACGCTCGCCTTGGCCCAAGCCGCAGACCTGCTGGGGGTGTCCGGCCTCTCGCTGCTGCTGGTGTTTTTCCAAGCCGTGCTGCTGCAAGCCGGAAAACGGGTGGCGCTCAGCGCCCGCGATGGCATCCGCCGTCCGCGCCACGATTTCCTCATCGCGGCGGCACTCGTGGTGGCGGTGATTTGCTATGGTGTCATGCGCATCGCCAGCGAGAGCCGCAGGGAATCGGTCCGGCTCAAAGCGCTGCTGGTCCAGATCAACATCCCTCAGGATGCCGCGCGCGTGCTGTGGGAGGCGGAAACAGTCCACATGGCCTACGAAGAGGAAACGCTCCAGGCACTCGACACACTGGCGGACACCGATGCGGCACGCCTGCGGGAAGCCGCCGCCAATAACAACGAGGGGGAGATCTCCCTGAGCTGGCCGGACTGGGTGATCTGGCCGGAATCCGCACTGACGGGGCGCTTCCTCCGCACCGCCGACGGCAATTGGGGGACGTGGCGTGAAAACCTGGAAACCATCGCCCGTGTCCGCGAAGCCGGGCCGTTCACGCTCGTCCACGGTGCCGTCGAGCTTGAAGCCGTCGAGCATGGCGAAAATGAGTTGATCGCCATGGAAAAGGGCCGCGCATGGAACTCGCTCGCCGTGATGGACCCTCAAGACGCCCTGCAAACCTACCGCAAGCGCCACCTCGTCATCTTCGGCGAAACCATCCCCTTCGTGGACACCATCCCTTGGCTCAAGAAACTCTATGAACAACAGGCCGGCATACAATACGGCGGCTCGTTCACCCCCGGCACATCCACGGATCCCCTGCCTCTCGCCACCGCGTCCGGCGAGACAATCTCCGCGATTCCGACGATCTGCTTCGAGGACACACTCGGCCGCCTCGTCCGGCTCTTCGCGCGCCCCGCGCCGCAGGTCATCGTCAACGTCACCAACGACGGATGGTTCAAGGAAAGCCCGGCGGCCGCACAACATTTCGCCAACGCCCGTTTCCGTGCCATCGAACTGCGCCGCCCGATGCTGCGTGCCGCCAATACCGGCGTCAGCGCCGCCCTCGACAGCGCCGGCTCCACCGCCCACCCGGATACCGGCAAACCCCAGGTCATCACCGATGCCTCAGGCAGCCACTTCACCCGCGGCAGTCTGCTCGCCGAGCTGAACGTTCCGCTCCAGCCCGGCTTCTCGCTCTACGCCCTCATCGGCGATGCGGGCATTGTCGTCTTGGTGATCGGAATTTTCTTTGTTCATTTTCTGCGGGATTTCGGGTTGACGACCTCCCGGCGATCAGACAGAACCAGCCCACTTTCACGAGCGCAGCCTCGTTTCAATAATCAAACAAATCCATGAAACCGCATTTCGGCTTTATCATCGCAGCGTTGTCGGTTTTTGTCATTGCCGGTTGCGGTGGCGGTCGTGATGCGGAGGTGGTGGAAACCGTGCGGCCTAAAAGTTTGGACAGCATCGTGCTGACCATGGATAGCAATGTCCAATTCGAGTTCGTTCGCAACAACGGAACTTCCGCAGCATTGCAGACCGGCGATATTGAAACCGGAACATTCTTCTACACGCTGGGAGGGGTCCAACGTAGAACATACCCCAACCAGAATGGCGACAATTCGGACGCCAGATACCCCGACTCGATCAGCACGGCCACTTACACCTATCAGGCCATCAACGAAACATCCGGTTTGTTGACCTTGAACGGCATCGGTGTCAACGATTTGGCCGACTCGGGCAATTTCGCTGCGCAAAACGGTTCGTTCACCTACTTTTTCAACTCCGACTCTGGCGGCAACGAGATTTTCAGCGTCGAACTCGACCTCTCGTTCAGTCTCACCGGCAACGTCGTGGACACCGGCACCATGACCGTGCGGATTCCAGGAAGCACCCAGCCAGGATTCGACACGGTCCGCGTGCCGACCAGCGTCAAATTGGTCAACGGCAGTCCTGTTCCTTACAACTACAATCCGGATCTTGAGAACGCCGAAAGCCGCATCGCTCCAGTCTCCTTGAACAACACCTTGGTCCAATTCACCAACGGCGGCGGCGATCCCAATTTTGACTTCACCATCCAATTTGTGCGCGAGTCCACCCTCAATCCACCAGGCCAGACCCCCACTGAAGTGGGCCAGGGATTCCTGCGCGTGGCCGGCAACCCGATCCAGGACGCAATCAACTACACGTGGCAGCGCATCAATGGAACTGACGGCGGCACGCTTGTCATCAGTCGTTCCAACCAGACATTCGACGGATCCTACAATCTTGACTTCTCCGGCAAGGACAACGGCAGATACACGGGTTCGACGGATGGGGACACGCCGGATGCCGCCGAAGTTACCGGGACCTTCTTCATTCCCGGACTCAATTGACCCGCAGCCGCCACATGATGTCGGCCGCCCCCGCTCCCGTGGGCATCGCGCCCACCGCTGTCCATCATGTTTTTTGGCGCCTCGGTGGCACAACATGGTTTCTTTTCCACGCATGCATGTCCATGTTGACGTGTGGATGCGTGGAAACCGGTCTTGAAAAAAACCTCGCGGCCAATGCCGCATCGCAGTGCGAGGATTTCCGGGAACTGCTGGATGGTGTCTCCAAATCCCGGGACGCCACTATCAGCTGGGATGATGCCTACCGGAGAATGATGGAGCACAATCCGTCACTCAGGCAGTCATTCAACCAGCTGCAACAGTCACGCCGGCTCAAGCGCGATCAATGGCTCTCTCTCGCCCCCAACCTGGCGGCATTCGTCAACCTGGGCGACAGCATCTCCGCGCTGTCAAATATCAACGGCGACAGTCTCGACGCCCGCATCGTGGCCAATCTCAATATCCCCAATCCCTTCGAATTCCACGCCAGGCTCTACGCCGCAGCACTACAGAGGCAAAACGCCGAGTGGTCACACGAACTCGACAAAAGACGGGCCTTCGTGGAGCTTCACTCCGCTTTCACCGACCAGCAACTGCTTGCCGAAAGGCAGCGCGAGGTGGAGGGGCGTCTGGAAAACCTGGCACCCGGCCAGGCCGCCGATCTGCCGCGCGAAATCGCCACCATCAGGAAGGAAGCGCTCAACATCAGGCGCATGCGTTCGATCCAACAGCTCAGGATCAATCAACTGCTGGACACCCCCGGCAAGAACTGGCAGCTGACCGGAAATCCGCCACCCATTGATTACAAGCAGCGAATCGGCGACTTGCGCATCGGCGAAAACTTCGGCAAACTCGCCCTGAATTTGCAGTCGATTCAGATCGAAGGGGCGATCCTGCAACGACAACGGGTCAAGTTCCAACAATGGCCCACGGTGACATTCGGCCTGAGCGCGCCGCCATTGTATTCCAGTGAGGAGCGCGTGCCCGACTTTTCCGGCGACAATCTGTATTTTTTCTCGGGAGCATCAAGATCCTTCAATTTTTCCGATCCCGTGGGCCGCCAGACCTTGAGGGATGCCACACAGCGTCTGGAGTTCACGCGTTCACAATTGCGGCTCAGAATCGAGTCGGAGGCCAATCGACTGCTCGAGGCTCGCAGTTCTTATCTCGAGCTGCAGGCGTCGGAAAGGAAGCTGCGGCAAACGCTCAAACGGATCGAATCCTCCACTTCCACGGAAGCCATTCTCCTGCTTGCGGACTTGGAAGAACGCGCTCAAGTCATGGAGGCCTTGACGGATGCCACGCGGAGGATCCGGCAACTCGACCTGCAACTGCTGCTCTGGGATGAAACCTACTGGAAATAAACACCGGCTGCCAGCAATCTGGCTTCCATTCCTGCTGGCATTCACCGCAACTGCGGAAACTTCGCCCGTCCCCGAATGGTCAAGCCTTCCCGAAGTCTCCAGAATTTGGATGGGCATGGAAGAGGGCAATGTGCGGCCGCGGTTTTACCAGCAGATCCGGTGTGAGACCGAGGGACCTTTGGAACTGCTCAAGGCCGACGGGGAAATCCTTGAACGGGGAACGCAATGGGCCTCTGTGAATGCCGCCATGCTCAAAATCGAACACGAGACAATTGAAATTGAGGAATTCAAACTGGAACTCCAACTGAAAAAATCCCGCCAGGAGAGCGAGGAGTTGCGTCTCAGAACCCTCTTGGAGATTCGCGAGGCGGAGATCAAACTTGCCGAGCTCCAAGCCGCCGCCGAATCCCCCGATCTCCCCGAGCGCATGCGATCCCGGGCCGCCGGTGCCATCACCGACATGGAGACCCAAATCACCATGCTGCGGGAAAGAGTCAGGGCGGATGAGATCGCCTCCAAGTTGGACGCGGATCGTCGCGAGGGCGAACTGCAACTCGAACGCAAACGCAAGCAATACGAACAACTGCGACGCCGCTCGATTCTCACCGCCGGGAACAGAGGCCAGCTCCGCCTGAGCGATGAACTGCGGCGGAAAATCGAAGATTCCACGGAGGAAGGTGATCCCTATCCTTGGGTGCAAGCCGGCGAACACCTGGCCACGATCGTCGATGACGAATCCTTGGAAATCATTGTGCCCGCCACCAGCCAGGTCATGGCCCAGATTCCCGCGGATCAACTCATGGTGCTGCTTCAGGACGGCAGGACCGGCAAGCTCATCGAGGGCCGCTATAAACGGACGGAGGAAGCTGACAACGGACTGGAAATCACCCGCACCTTCATCTTCTCCATCCCGGGCGATTCCGTTCAGGACGCCCGTGAGGCAACGGGACAGCGGCAACTGATCCACATCTACCGAAAGTTTCCCCAAAACTACCGCCTGGTTTACAAGAAAGACATTGCTTTCATCGCCCCCCAGGTCCTGGAGAGCGGCGGCTGGCACGGACTGGCGCGCCATCTCTGGCCGGGCAGCACGGTGGTCCAAGTGGGGCCGCAAACCCTAGCGCTCGACTCCGCTAATGCGAATTGAACTGCAGAAAGTCCATTACCGTTATCCGGGAGCGGAAACACCGGTGTTCGAGGGCCTCGACCTGGCGCTGCACCCCGGCATCACACTGGCCAAGGGCTTTTCAGGTTGCGGCAAGAGCACGTTGCTTCGCCTCGTCGCCGGCTTGTTGAAACCGCTGCGTGGCAAAATCACCACATCGTCGCCACACCGTGTCGGAAGCCCGCGTTATCTGCGCGATGAAATCGGCTTCGTCTTCCAGCAACTGAATCTGCTGCCGCTTGCCAGTGTGGCGAGAAACGTCAGGCTTGCCGTGGAAATGGCCGGCGGCGATCCGGATGAAACCGCAAAGCTTTTGGGTTTGCTCGGCTTGTCCCGCTATGCGAAACAAAAGCCCTCCAGACTATCGGGCGGCCAGCAACAGCGCGCGAGCATTGCCCGGGCCTTGGCAAAAAAACCGGGCATTCTCCTTCTGGACGAACCCACCTCCGGCCTTGATGACCTGAATACTTGTGTGATCTCCCGCGTGGTTCGTGAAACACTGCCGCCGGACAGCATATGCCTGATCGCCACCCACGACAAAAGACTCGACCCGATCGCGGATGAAATCCTGGATTTCAATACCTTTCTACCTGTGGAAGAACACCTTAAGACGTTGGCTTGAATACCCCGCCTCGCCCGTGAGCAAGGCTTTCATTCCGATCTTGCTGGGTTTTCTCTCGCTGCTGGTTCTCGGGTTGTTTGCGGCAATCGAACGCGAGCTGAGCGCCCAACTGGACCAAAGCCAGGTGTTTACCGTGGTTTCGAGTGAATTCGTGCAAGGGGATTCCGCCCCCACAATATTATCCCGGACTTATGAAGAGGAAATGCTCTGGCAAGCACGGTTCCCGGATGCCTTTCTCGTCCATGCGAGGCAACCGCTGCTCTCCGCCAATTTCCGGGGCAAAAACCTTCCCGTCATGGCGATGACCGCCGGCAGCGAAGCACTGGCACCGCGTGGAGATCACGAGCAACCGCCGGCAACCCGCCTCCTGACGCGTGATCCGTCCCTGTGTCAGCCGCGTGAACAAATCACCTTCGGCAACCTGCGCCTGCTCACGGAAGTGAATCAAAGTCCGGAATGGATGACCAGGGATCTCGGAACGGACGAGGCGGTGGTGGCGGATGTGACGCTGGCGCACTCAGCACTGCAGAAAGGCTTCATCCACCACGTCGTGGCCCGCCTGCAGAACCTGAATGAACTCCGCAGGTATGTTGACGAAATGAGAGCCTATTACCGGGCGGAAAACCGCCGGGTGAAAACCGTTTCAGCGGTGGAAATACTCGAGAATCTCGAACGAATCAGGCGTTTCCAATTCATGGCCAAAACCCTGATCTTGATTTCATGCTGCAGTATACTCTCGTTCACCCTGGGAAGCATCGCATGGCTGGAGTATCGTCAGGACGCCTACTTGCTGGCGCTGCTCCGCAGCTTCGGCACGCCCGTCACCGTGCTCTGGTGCCACATGCTGCTGGAAAACCTGATTCTGGTTCTTGGCGGAATCATGCTCGTCTGGACGACTTGGGCCAGCCTCTGCGAACGGGCGCTTCCGAAACTCCAGCAACTGGGAATGCAAGCCCAGACCGTTCCCCAACTGGGAACCAAGGAATTGTGGGTCCTGCTCGCGGCAGGAACCGCGGGCGTAATGCTCGCCATGACCCCGGTCGCTTTCGCACTGCGCAGACAGCCTGGACTGATCCTCCAATAGCCAGATGAAACCCTCAATGAACCGAATTTGAGGCCGCTTCTGTGAGTTCAACTCATGGACAGGGAATCGCCCGGGCGCTTCCCCGTCCAGCCGCGGAAGGCGCGGTGGAATGTGGCAGGCTCGCTGTAGCCAAGCAGGAAGCAAACCTCCTTGGGAGAATAACGCTTCTGCGTCAGATAATGACAAGCGAGGTCCCGCCGGGTTTCCTGCAGGACCGCGCGAAACGTGATCCCTTCCATGGCAAGCTCCCGCTGCAGGGTGCGCGGTGAGCAACCGATCTGTTCCGCCACTTTTGCGATAGAGGGCGACCCTTGGGGCAGAGTCGTCACAATGGCGGAACGCACCTGCTCCATCAGGCCGGCGGGATGGGACTGGTCGATCTCCTTGAACCGATCCTCCAGGATCTTGAGTACCGAGGGATTGTTGCCCTGGAGTGCGCAATCAAGATCCGTGACAGGCAATGCCAAGAGCATTTCCGGAGCATGGACCACAGGGATGCCGAGGTGCTTCACGGCCAGGGCCGGGTCGATTTGGTCCGCCACCGGACATGCTGCCCTGAGCGGTTCCGGCTTGCGCCCGAGGCCGCGCTCGGCAAGGGCGAGGATAAAGGCAAATTCGGCGAGAAGAAACCGCGGGCAAAGTTCGCGGAAGGGCACGGCCCAATCGAAATACACGCGGGCCTCCGTCTCGTTTTCCTCGATCCGGACCCGCAAGGGCCCCATCGGCCGCTTGCATTCGGTGAACCGGATGAGTCCGGATCTCAAGTCTCTGCTGCAAAGGGCCGCCAGATACGGCGCGGGCAACATGGCATCGAAGGCCAGAAGCATCATCTCGACGATGTCCCGATCCCCGGCGAGCCTTTCCATGGCTGCCCACAGGCGCATCAATTCGGCAGTATTGATCCTCAAATGTTCTTCCTTGGCCAGCTCCGGGGCCAGCTTGGATTCCGCCAGAAGCTGCTCCACGCGGATGTGGAACAGGCCCGCGAGTTCCTGCCATCCCGCGACCAGTGTGAACTTCTCCCGCAGCCCCGGTGCCGGCAGTGGCTTGATCCTCTTGCCCCGTTTCTTCACGCTCATGCGGCGGGCAAGGTGATGAACCTGGGTGGGCTTGTCAAATGAGGGAGGCCATTTTCCGCGCAAGCGGCTCCGGCATGATGGCGCGAATTGCCAATGCTTTGGCACCTTCTGCCAATGACGCGCCCCCCCGCGCAGGCTCATGCTGTGCCCGTGAGGAACAACATCCCGTCACGACCAACGACTTTCATCACCCAAGACAACCAAGCCCACCCCATCATGACATCCGCCTCCACCACCATGAGCCTCGGAAACTACCTCACCGCCACCGTCACCGTCGGCACTCTCGCCTCCAGCGCCTCCGCCGCCATCGTCAATCTCGATGTCTCAACAATAAGCGCAGCGAATGGCGGGGTCGCTCTGGGGAATATGTCCTCGTTATCACTTGCCTCGTTGGGCTCTTCCCTGACGGGTACAATTGATATTTTTAATGCTTCCGGCTACTTTTTCAGCTATACCGGCTTATCAGGCACTAACGGGATGGAATTTGCAATATATCAAACCGAGTCTAGTGAATTTACAAAGCCTAGGAACTTTCTGGCGGGTTCTGTGATTGACAGTGATCAACATTTTGATTTTTTAGTATCCTATTCGGCATTCAAAATGGATTCGACGGTTTTTTCTGGCGAATCTCCCGACTTCGGTTCCGGTTCTTACATGGGCTTCCGCGTGGACGATGGCAACGGATCCTACAACTACGGCTGGCTGGAAGTGACTTGGAGCTCCGCCACGGACACCTTCCAAATTTTCGCCGGTGCCTATGAAGACCAGCCAGGCGTGGGTATTCTCGCCGGGGCCACTGCGATCACCGCCATCCCCGAGCCGGGCAGTGCCATGGGCACTCTCGGCATCCTCGCCGCCGGCATGATGATCCGCCGCCGCAGCAAAAAAGCCGCCTGAGTCATAAGGTAGGGACCGGCTGCCAGACGGTCCGTGATTTCCGCCGAATGGCGGTGCAAGGGCTTATCATGAAATGAGCAAGTCATGACTACCGGCTTTCGGAACCACTGAAGCACTGAGAACCACTGAGAAAACTGAAGTTTCGGAATTCTTTTCAGTGCTTTCAGCGGTCCTCAGTGCTTCAGTGGTTAAAAAATGCCCGTTGGTCATCAAAGTCTTACAAATGACTGACTCGGGAGGTGGAAACGAGCCGGCTCGCGCCCGAGAAACAGGGTCGGCCCAGCGGTCCAACCCTACCTTGGCTGTGCCGCGTGCTTGGTGCTTGATACGCGCGAAGCCCCCCAAGCTCTGTTCTCTTGCGTCTTGCGTCTTGAAGTCTTGTGTCTTACCCCATAGCCCGATACTAGCCTGTTCTCGCGCTTGCCTTTCGCGGGTTTGCGTAGTCAGGATTTTTCCCACACTCTTGAACACCCACCGCCCTGCCCATGCCGATGAGATCGGCCGTGCCACCTCGTTGTTTCCGCCTTCCGCTTCGCGCGGGGGGCAGGGGCGGCGCCGCTGCTTCGTGGCGGTGCGGGAGCAGCCGGTGGAGCGCTTGGTGGCCGCCGCGTTCTGGTGGCCGGTCGAAGAGGCGGATGGGGTCAGGGGCGTGGAATTCGATTGGGCTGCCGGACCGGCCCTGGCGGAGGACGAGCAGCGTGCCTTTCTCGACGCCCTCGTGGCGGAGATCCGGTGCCAAGCAGCGGACGCGGCATGGCTTGCGCCTGCCGCCTGGTTGCCCGAGGGGCACGCCATGGCCGGCGTGTTGGAAGCCACCGGTTTTGCCGTGACGGCCCGGCGCTCGCTCTATGGTGTGGAGGCGGCCAAGGCGCGGGAAATCCTCGCCTCGCAGGCTGCGTCCGTACTTCCCGGCGAGCTGCGTCAGCCGGCGGTGGAAGATTTCGAGGCACTCCGCGCCCTGCTCTGCGGCCCGGCCCTGCGCCCGGCGGATCTGGCCCAGGGCATGCGCAGCGCCGCCAGCCACCAACCCAGCCTCTACGATCCGCGCAGCTCGGCGGTGATCCTCCGCCATGGCGAAATCACCGCCGCCTGCCTCGCCCAAAGCAGCCACGGCCACCTCACGCTGGCCGCGCTTGCCGGCGCGCCGGACGAGTGCGCTCGGCTGCTGCTCCACGGCCTGCAAGGCCGCGATGGGCTGCCGGAACCCACCACCCTCGGCTTTCCAATCGACCACCGCCTGCCCGCCCCGGCGCTCACACGGCTGACGGAAATCCTGCCATGCCATTCGGCAGGGGATTTCCTGCGCTTCGAGAAATCATCATGAAAAAACGGCTTTTGCTCATTGGCTGGGACTCGGCCGATTGGAAATTGATCCACCCGCTGCTCGACGAGGGCAAGCTGCCTGGTGTGCAGGCCTTGGTGGAGGGCGGCGTGAGCGGCAATCTCGCCACCCTCGAACCCCAACTCTCGCCGATGCTGTGGACCTCCATCGCCACCGGCAAAATGGCCTATCACCACGGCGTGAAAGGCTTCACCGAGGTCGATCCGGTGAGCGGCCGCGTGGTGCCGGTTTCCGCCGCCACCCGGCAGTGCAAGACGCTCTGGGAAATCCTCGGCGAGCGTGGCATGCGGAGTCATGTGATCGGCTGGTTCGCCACCCAGGGCGAGCAAGGGCTGAATGGCAAGATGGTTTCCAACATGTATGGCCACATCCAGGGGGCCAACCCGGAGAGCGACCCCGCCGAGTGGCCGGAGCCGATGCCCGGCACCTACTGGCCGCCGGAGCTGGCCGCCGAACTCAACGACCGCCGCATCCTGCCGGAAGACATCACCGGCGACATGATCCGCGGTTTCGTGCCCGAGGGCCACGAGGTCGATCAACGGCGCGACCGCCGCCTTCAGATGCTCGCCGGCAAGCTGGCCGAGGCCTTTTCCGTGCAGGCCGCCGCCTGTCATGTGATGGAGAGTGATCCAGACTGGGATTTCATGGCGGTGTATTTCCGCGCCATCGATGAAATCTGCCACATGTTCATGCACTACCATCCGCCGAAGATGGAGGGCATCCCGGAGGAGGATTTCCGCTTGTATCAACACGTCGTCAACGGTTCCTACCGCGCCCACGATCTGATGCTGCGCCGGCTCGTCCAGCTCGCCGGGCCGGACACGGCGGTGCTGCTGGTTTCCGACCACGGCTTCCACAGCGATCACCTGCGGCCGAAATTTACACCCCGCGTGCCCGCCGGCATCACCGTCTGGCATCGCCAGCAGGGCGTGCTCATCGCCAAGGGCCCCGGTTTCCAACCGGACGAGCTGGTGCACGGCGCGCGCCTGCTCGACCTCGCCCCGACGATTCTCCACTACTTCGGCCTGCCGGTGGGCGAGGACATGGAAGGCCGCGTGCTCACCGAGTGCTTCGCCGGCCCGCAGCAGGTCGAAACCATCCCCAGTTGGGAAAGCGGTGAGACGGCCGGGCAGTCGCGCGGCTCGCTCAGTGAAGAGGAAAGCAAGGCCTTGCTCGATCAATTTGTGGCGCTCGGCTACATCGACGAGGTTTCCGCCGATCCGACCGAGGCTGCGGCCGAGACGAACCGGGAAAACCAGTGGAATCTCGCCCGCGCCTGCCTCTACGGCGGCAAATACGAACTGGCGCTGCCCTTGCTGGAGGATTGCTTCCAAGCCTACCCGGAGCGCACCGACTACGCCCAACTGCTGGCCCGCTGCCAATTCCAGCTCGGCTTGCTCGATGAGGCGGAGCAAACCCTGCAAGTCTGCCTCGAAGGCTTTGGCCGCAACGCCGCCGCGCACCTCGTCATGGGCGGCATCGAACTCCAGCGCGGCAACAGTCAGGCCGCGCTCGCGCAGTTCGAGATCGTGCGTCAGCGGGATCCCGACAACCTGCAACTGCTCCACTCCCTCGGCGAGGTCCGCCTGGCCCTGCGCCAATGGGACGAGGCCGAGGCCACCGCCCGCCGCATGCTCGAACTCGACCCCGGCAGCGCCCAGGCGCAGATGGTCCTGGCGCGGGTGTTCCTGCACCGCCAGCAGCCCGCCGAGGCCACCGAAGCGGCCTTGGAAGCCACGGCCCTGGATTTTTCCCATCCGCGCGGGCATTTCCTGCTCGGCCTGGCGCTGATGCAGCTCGAAAACTGGCAGGCCGCCGCCCAGGCCCTCCGCAATCACCTCAAGCTCAAACCCAAAAACGGCCTGGCCTACCGCCACCTCGCCCAGGCCCTCCGTGCGCTCGGACACGACGTCGAGGCCGCCGAGGCCGAAACCCGCTCGCGCGTCCTGCGGGTGAAAAACCAAACCGAGGCCGCGCGCCGCATCGCAACCCTGCGTGAGCAGGCCACCGAACGCGCCCTCGCCCGCAGTGAGGAACGCCAACGCCGCCGTGCCGCCGCCGCCGCCAAGGCGGCCGAAGAAGCCGCGAGCCCGGCGATGGAATTCACCCTAGTCTCCGGACTGCCGCGCTCCGGCACCAGCCTGATGATGCAAATCCTCCGCGCCGGCGGCCTCGAACTGATGCACGACGGCAAACGCGCCGCCGATGACGACAATCAGGAAGGCTACTGGGAATGGGAGGAAATCAAATCCCTGGCCAAGAACCCGCGCGTGATCGAGCAGGCCCAGGGCAAGGTCGTCAAAATCATTTCCGCCCTGCTGCCCCATCTCCCGCCCAAGCACCGCTACAAGATCCTCTTCATGCGTCGGCCGGTCGAACAGGTGGTCGATTCGCAATGGAAGATGCTCGCCAACCAGGGCCACAAACCCCGCGCCGAAAAGCAGCACCTCATCCAAACCCAGGAAACCCACCTCGCCCAAACCCTCGCCACCCTGCGCCAAAGCCCGCAGATCCAGCTTCTGGAAGTGGATTTCCCCGCCTTGGTCGCCGACCCGCTGGCATCTCTGCCAGCGATCCGGGAATTCCTGGGAGATGCGCTGGGCGGCGATCTCGAATCCCTCGCCGCGATCGTGAAACCCGAGCTGTTTCACCACCGGGCATCCATTTCCAAAGCCTGATGGCCACCCGCATGACCGTCAGTTGAAAATTTACAAACAAAGGAAAATAGGAACCACGAAAAACACGAAAGTTCACTAAAATCAAAGAGTTGAAGCGAGAGTGCCGTTCACCCTGTGAGGGAAAGCCCAATCATCCGCAAGTCTCTCTCCTTTCGTGCTTTTTCGAGTGTTTCGTGGTTATCATTTCGGAATTCACGTTTACAAGCCGGAGCCGCGCTGCTGGAGTGCCGGCCGTTTTGTGCCATAAGCCATGTTTTACTTGATCAGAATTTTTGGCCGGATCTCGGTCATCGTTGCGGTGTTGCTCGCAGCGGTGGTGGTGTTGAACCGCCGGCCCGCGGCTCGCTCCAAGGCGGCGGTGCCTGTCACTGCTCCGGCCGAGCTGCCCGGCGCGCCAAGCCCTGCGGCCAAAGGTGAACCGGCGCTTGCCGTCGCGAAGCGCTTCACCAGCGCCACCAGCCAGGAAGAACGCTTGAAATGCGTGAGGAAACCCAGCGAAGTGGCGGCAGAGATGGCGGATTTTTTCAGTCGTGGGCCTGGCGCGCATGAGAAGGTGGAGGAAATCATGCCGATGGGTCCGGTGGTGGTGGGAGAGCTGAATTATGAATCTTTCGGAGTGAGGATGACCAACGGAAAGATGCGCATGCTTGGTGTGGTGCCCGCCGGTGACGGTGCCAAAGTCGATTTCCATGCCTATGCCCGCCATGGTTCGCAACCGTGGTCGGCCATGTTGAGCGGCGAGGCGAAGGAGGCCACGGAAATGAGGGTTTTGGTTCAGCCGGGGAATTACTACAATTTCGGCTTCGATGATGAACAACGCTGGCAGAATTTCACCGCCACTTCACCGGACCTTGAGCAGCCGCTGCAGTTTTACCTCGAACGCAGCAATCCCGCGCTCGGCCAACTGAGGGCACTCAGCCCCGTCCGCCCCACCCGCGTCACGCTGGCCATCCGCCCGGTGGCGGACAGCCATCTGAATGGCCAATTCGAAATCACCCACTGCCTGAATCTCGGGTGGGTGCTGCCCGAACCATGAAATCTGCTGACCCATGAAACGATTGCGCAAACTCTGGCGGTCGCCGCTTTTCCGGTTCGTCCTGGATTGTTTGATCCTGGTGGTGGGCATCGCGGGCTGTGCCCTGCTGGCAAAACCGTCTTATCAGGTTTTCCGGGAATGGCGGACTGACAAGATGGCCACTCTCGCCACCATCAAGCTGTCAGAGGGTGATTTCCAGGAAGCGAAACGGCTGTCCAAGGCCGTGCTGCTGATCCACAGGAACCGGCACGACATGTTGGTGGTGCTCCAGCGGTCGATGGAAGCCCTCAAGGACCCCAACGCCGCGCAGCTTTCCCGCATGTTGATGGTCCACCCCGACGCCACGGAGCAGGACCGCATCCGGGGCTTCCGCGACACCTGCGCCAGCATGCCCATTGCCCTCGTCAGCGCCATCTGGCAGTCGATGGGCAGGGAAAAGGCTCACTCACCGGATTATTTCGTGCCATTTGCCACCCGCTGGATCGATGAAGGTCTCTCTGATGACAGAGGCATACTGTTGATCCACCGAAGTGATCTCACCGAGCATCCGGAACTGCGGTTGCAGGCGGTCCGCGAGTTGATGCGGAGTGAGCGGGACCCCTTGCTGGTTCAAAGCCAGTTCCACATCGCAGACATGATTTCCGAGGGCGGAAAGACCGCGCTACCCGCCTTCCGCCTGCTTGCGGAAGTTCCGTTGGAAAAATTCCGCCCGGGTGGTTTCCCGGACCTTGAGGCATGGATCGGCACGCGGCAGGAGGCGACGGTGGACGATCATTTGCTCGCTTTGATCCAGAAGCGGCAACGTTTTCCCGGCCGACTGTCCGAACTCGGCAAGGACGCCATCGCCCGCTTTGGCGACAAGGATCCGGCCGCGGTCGGCCGCTGGCTCAACCAGCACGGCATGGCCGGAAAAACCCTGGATTTGTTGCCAGCGGAGATGGCCGCGAGCGACGCCGGGCCCTTCCTCGCCCGCGCCGATGCATTGATCGCCCTGGAGCGCTGGCCGGAGGCAATCGAGTGGCTGGCCACCCCGCCACCCGGCAAGGTGCCGATGCTTGAACTCCACTCCCGCCGCATGATGTGTGACGGCAAGCCGGGCGAGGCGATGCGCCAGGGGCTGGCATGGAAACAGGCGCTGCTCGAAGTGGGGGCCGGTGCGGATCCCAACGCCTTGCTCGAATTCAGCCGCCGGATGTATCAGGCTGGCATCGGGGAAATCGCGGATGAGGCGCTGGTTGCCGCCCTGCGGACCGGCCGCGGGCGACTGCCGTTCTGGGAGCAGATCAGGCACTTGTTTCCCAAGCTGCGCGAAAGACAACAGGGGCAGGCGATGTTTGAAATCGCATCGGTGATGGCCAGATACGAACCCACCAATGCGGAGGTCCTCATTGAGGCGCTGGATTTGGAAAGCATTCTCGGCAAAAGCCAACCCGCCGCGCTGGTGGAACGCGTCCGGCAACTCGAAAAGCTCCTCCCGGCCATCAGCAACGAGCGCCGCTTCCGCGAACTCAAGGCCACCGCCTTGTTGCAGGCGGAAGACGCCGCCGCCGCACTCGCCGCCTGCGGCCCGGCGATCAGCGAACCCGATCCAACCAGCGACCGGCTCATCGCGGTGGCCGCCGTGGCCAAGGCCATACTGAACGAAACCGATGATTCCTCACAGCTTCTGGCACGGGTGGGTTGGAACCGCATGCTGCGTGAGGAAAAACAATTTTTCACCCGCATGCTGGCGGAACTTTCCGCACCCGGCACCACGGAACCAATCGGCAATCGTTTCGACCCGAAGATCCTGCCGCCGACCGACGAGACCTTCGAAGCCCCGCCCGCCCCGGAGGTCCTGCCGCCACTTGAAGGAGAATTTGGCAAGGCCCGTGAACCGGAACCCCTCAAACCCATCCCCGATTCGATCCGCTCGCAGTTCGAACCCAAGGCCCCGCCGCCGGAAGATCCGTGACCACCGCGTCAAACGATCCACGCTGCTAAAGCGCAGCGAACACATCCGGCAAAAAGTAACCCCACCCCCTTCGCCACGCTAAATACAAGCATGAAAATATTTCTAAAAATTAAAATAGTTATTGTCAAATAATTGACAACCTAAAATAAAAAATGCCCCGCGCTTGGCGGGGCAGGAAAGCCGGGAAGGAGAAGTAACCGGCTAAGTGGAGATACACATGTCGCCCCCTTGCGGAGTAGACGCGGGTAAGTATACACTGCGCCCACTAGGTGAAAATAAAACCTTGCGTTAACGGGAGGTAAACCCCGCGTGTTAGAACATTTGCTGGAAATCGAATATGAGTCCGAGGTGCTTGACGCCCCGGCGGATGGCTTTACGCCAATTAAGAAGCTCGATACGGCAGAGTTATTGGAGGGCCAGATCCAAACGACGGACTGGTTAAAAGAATTGGGTGCTTCAACTGATGAAGAGGTGTTGGAGCATGCGCAGGAAGAGATTGCTCGTGATGCGTTCAAGGCTTTGGTGGCAAATCCAACCGAGGCAAAGGCGGCGCTACAAAAGGTTACTCTCCCACCGGCTATACAGAAGATCGTTGGCATGTTGACGGCATACGACTGGGCATTTGTTGAGCAGGCCAGAGAACTGCGGAGCATGGCAGTTGCCAAAATCGTCGAGGAGACCGACCACCCGGGGTCGCCGGGGCCTCGCCGGCTCCAGCGGGCCGGAAAGCGATCATGCGCAGCAGCGTCATCTCGAAGCCGGTGCGCGGATCGGGGGCCCACGCGAGGTCGCGCCGGCCCGTGATCGCGGTCTG
>JALRFY010000046.1 GCA_023253625.1 Akkermansiaceae bacterium
CAGACCGCGAATACCAGATCATGCGCGATGCCTCGTTCGCCGTGATCCGCGAGATCGGCGTGGAAACCGGCGGCTCGAACATCCAGTTCGCCACCGATCCCATGACCGGCCGCATGATCGTCATCGAAATGAATCCGCGCGTCTCGCGCTCGTCCGCACTCGCCTCCAAGGCCACCGGTTTCCCGATCGCCAAGATTGCCGCAAAACTCGCCGTCGGCTACACGCTCGACGAACTGCCCAACGACATCACCCGCGAAACGCCCGCGTCGTTCGAGCCGACCATCGACTACGTGGTCACCAAGATCCCGCGCTTCACTTTCGAGAAATTCCAGACCGCCAACGCGGTTCTCACCACTTCCATGAAATCCGTGGGCGAGGCGATGGCCATCGGCCGCACCTTCAAGGAAAGCATGCAGAAATGCCTGCGCTCGCTCGAAACCGGCCGCTGGGGATTCGGCTTCGACCGCAAGGACCCGCAGAACCCGACCCGCGAGGAAATCACCCGCAAGCTGCAAATCCCCAACGCGGAGCGCATCTTCTGGCTGCAAACCGCGTTCACCCACGGCCTCACTCTCGAGGAAATCCATGATCTCACCCGGATCGACCCGTGGTTCCTCCGCCACCTCCAGCAGATCGCCCACGAAGGGAGCGCTGGCATCCTGCCCGCATCTTCACCCAGGGCGGGCGAGACGCCCGAGCTCCCCTCGAACCTCCGCCGCCTCAAAAAACTCGGATTCTCCGACCGCCAGCTCGCCATGGCCTGGGGCATGCATGAAGACGAGGTCCGCGCGCTGCGCAAACAACACGGCATCGTCCCCACCTACCGCCTCGTCGATACCTGCGCCGCCGAATTCGAGGCCTATACGCCTTATTATTACTCGAGTTATGGCGAGGAAAACGAGGCCCGGCAGTCGGACAAGAAGAAGATCATCATCCTCGGCGGCGGTCCCAACCGGATCGGCCAGGGCATCGAGTTCGACTACTGCTGCGTGCACGCCGCCTTCGCCGCCAAGGAACTCGGCTACGAGGCGATCATGGTGAACTCGAACCCGGAAACGGTTTCCACCGACTACGACACCTCCGACAAACTCTTCTTCGAGCCGCTCACACTCGAGGACGTGCTCAACATCTGCGACCAGGAACAACCGCATGGCGTGATCGTCCAGTTCGGCGGCCAGACCCCGCTCAACCTCGCCGCCGACCTGAAACGCCACGGCGTGCCCATCATCGGCACCTCACCGGAAAGCATCGAACTCGCCGAGGACCGCAAATTCTTCTCCGCGCTGCTCGACAAACTCGGCCTCAAGCAGGCCGAGGCCGGCACCGCCACCAACGAGGCCGAGGCACTCGAAGTCGCCAACCGCATCGGCTACCCGGTGCTCGTCCGCCCGTCGTTCGTGCTCGGCGGCCGCGCGATGATGATCGTTTACAACAACGCCGAACTCTCCACCTACATGCGCGAGGCCGTCTCCGCCTCGCCCGAGCGCCCGGTGCTCGTGGACCGCTTCCTCGACAATGCCGTCGAAATCGACGTCGATTGCATCTCCGACGGCGAAACCGCGGTGGTCGGCGCCATCATGCAGCACATCGAGCCGGCCGGCATCCACTCCGGCGATTCCGCCTGCGTGATTCCCGCGTTCTCTCTAACCGAATCGATCAAGGAGGAGATCGCCCGCGCCGCCAAGGACCTCGCGCGCGAACTCGAAGTCATCGGCCTGATGAATATCCAGTTCGCGGTGAAGGATGGGAGATTATATGTCATCGAGGTGAACCCGCGCGCCTCGCGCACCGTGCCCTTCGTTTCCAAGGCCACCGGCGTGCCGCTCGCCAAGCTCGCCGCCAAGGTAATGCTCGGCCACAAGCTCAAGGACCTCGGCTACACCCAGACCATTATCCCGCCGCATTTCTCGGTGAAGGAGGCCGTGTTCCCATGGAACCGCTTCCCGGGCATCGACACCGTGCTCGGCCCGGAAATGAAATCCACCGGCGAGGTGATGGGCATCGACCCCGACTGGGGCATGGCCTACGCCAAGTCCCAGATCTCAGCCTTCAACCCGCTGCCCGTCGCCGGCAATGTCTTCCTTTCCGTTTCCGACCTCGACAAGGATCGTGCCACCGCCATCGCCCGCGATCTGGTGGATCTCGGTTTCACCCTTTTCTCCACCGGCGGCACCCACGCCCGCCTGAGTGCCGAGGGCATCGCCTGCACCCGCCTCTACAAACTCCACGAACAGGCCCGGCCGAACGTGATCGACATGATGAAGAACCGCGAAATCCAGTTCGTCATCAACACGCCGAGCACCCACGAGGCCCGCGCCGATGAAGTCCAGATCCGCGCCACCGCCATCGCCCAGAAAATTTCCTACGCCACCAACCTCCCCGCTGCGGAAGCTTCGGTGAAGGCCATCCGCTCGCTCAAGGAACACAAACTCACCGTCAAGCCGCTCCAGGAATACCACGCCTGATGCGGAAGCCTTTTTTCAAGCAGCGGGCTGCGGAAAGGCTTGGCGCTGCCGCGCACATGTGGAACCGCGGACTGGAGAGTGCCCAGGGCGGTCCGGAAGGTTCATGGCTTGTATCCGCTTGATATTCCTCCTGTCGCAGCGACTTGCTCCAGCCCACTTGCACCATGCCGCCTGATGTCATTCCACCTGGCGCAGTGCGCGTCTCGCGAATATTGAAATTCGATTGGACAAACCGGGCCGTCGCCGATAATTTTTTCGCCCACCACGCCTCATGTGATGAGGCACCTTGGTTTCGGCAGAGTAGCTCAGCGGTAGAGCAGAGGACTCATAAGCCTTTGGTCGGCGGTTCAAATCCGCCCTCTGCCACCAGTTCGGATTCAATGGGTTACGCGATTTCAAAGCTGTTATTTTGAAGTCGAATTTTTAGGTGCTTTGCCACTTCTTTGCCACTTTTTGCACCGCTGGCGACGCGGTTTTTTCTGATTTTGCGTTTTTTTTGGTGATCGCACGATGAGCTTCCATCGCCACCGTCCGGACTCGGACTGGAAGAGTTCTCGCGCGCCCGATCCGACAGGCGTTGCCAAGTCCCGACACTGTCACCCCAATGTCAATCGGTGTCATCGTTGTCGAGTATGTCGAAGCCCTTCGAGCGCACCGCAGATCAACCGGAAGCCCAGCCGCTGAAGCAGCGGATCACGCTCCTGCTTCTTCAAGTGGAAGTTCTTGAGTAACTCGCTCGTGGTCGTTGGACCATTGCTGCGAAGCCTTTTGAGGATGCTGACCGCCTTGTCACGCAGCAACTCGCATTCCGGGCCCAGATGAAGTCCGAGGCCGAACCACAACAATCCAGCCGCACTGAGAGCCATTTCCCGCAGCGTTTGACCATAGATGTCGCCTGATGTGATCGTTGCCGCCGGCTTGCGGTGGTATTGCGGCGGTTTGCCGGTCCCGAGCCCCTTGTGTCGGCGTTGTCGGTGCTGTCGGCGGCAGATTTTGGTGTGGACGGCTCCGAGGAAGGCTTCGGTTTCCGTGCAAAGCGGGCGTATTTTCACCACAATACAGTCGCAAGTCGTTCACAACGAATGCATTCAGACCGTGGAATCGCCTGCGCACTGGGCGTCCTTGTCAGCGATGACCGAACCCTCGGCGGGGCGGCGTATGTCTCAGCCGCCCGGTTGTCACTGCTCGGTGCCCGCTGCCCAGTCGCTTGGCGGCTGCGGGAACTCCTTGCGGGCATGAAGCGCCTCGACGAATTCGAGGAAGGTCGTCGGCCGGATTTTCCCGCCGTCCATCCGCGCCAGATCCTCTTCAAGGAATCGCCCGATCAAGGCATCGCGCATCTCCTTGTTGTTGAGGTGTGCGCTCCGCCGAAGCTCAGCTGGCGTCATGGGTGGCTTTTGGCGCAAATACTTGAGCACCCGGGCGGCCTCCTCGTGTGGACAGCCGGCATCGAATCCGAGGCCGTGCCAGGCGAGTCCCGCCGTGCTGATCGTCAGACCGCGGAGGGTGTGTGCGCTCAGGTCGAGGGCGAGCGACTCGATTTCCCGAGGACTGGTTGGTTTCTGCGGGCTGATCCGGGCGGCAAAAATGACCAGCCGCATGCAGGCCGGATAGAGTTGCCGGGCCAGTCGTTGCATCGTGTGGTCGTAATCACCCGGCAGGTGACGAAGGCGCTTGCGGAGTTCTGCGGCGCAGTGGCTGAAGCAAGCATGCGGCGGGAAATTGTCCGGCTCTTCAATCGTGCCCGTGAAGGCGTGGTGGAGCGAGCCGGTGATGGCCGCGATGAGCTTCGTATCCGCCAGCATGAGCGGAGACTTGGTGGCATGCGGCAGCACCATCAGCGGAAGCGGCACGTTGACCATGCCCCGGGCGATGTCGGCATCCCACAGGTCCTCCTCAATGACTCCGGAAACCCCGAACCGTTTCGCCTGCCACTTCAGGCCGGCACCGAATCCTGCGGGGGCGAGCAGCCTCTTGCTTCCTGCAACCACATCCTTTCGGAATGCCGTGCCGTCCTCAAGGCTTCCCAGGCGCAGGATCAACCGGCAGTCGCGCTCGCTGAGCAGACCGAATTGGTCGTGCCACGCCGTGGCGTATGGCCGGCACCGCCCGCTGCCAAATCCGCTGCGCTGGGCATCAAAGTAGAGTGATTCCAGAGCATGGTGTTGCTCGGCCTTGAACAAATTCGTGCCCTCGACCTCCCTCATTTGGCGGACCGCATACTCCATGGATTGCGGAGCCTCCTCCGGTTTGCGCAGCGCGACGGGAGTTCGCCGGGATCGAGGGTGGGATAGACGGCGGCGGGCGGGATGAGGAAGCAGGCGTCGTCCGTTGGCAGATCAGAAATCCGGGTTTCGAGCCAGTGATCGAGATCGGTGGCGGCGAGTTCGATGCCGTTCTGCCCGGCGGTGAGCAGCAGGTGGTTGAGCACCGGCAGCTTGCAGCGCAGATGCTTGAGGCGAGCGAAGAGTTTCTTGGCATCGCGGAGGGTGTTGGAAGGAATGTGGACGGTGGATATGTTCTGATAGGGTTGGGATTGAGTTGTTAGCCGATGGGTTTGATGTAGGCGTTGACGCCGACGATGTGGATCGTGCCGAGTTGGTCCGCCACGCATTCGGAGCCTATGGCACGGATTCGCAGAATTATTATGGGATCAACGACATGGCAGGCAACGTATGGGAATGGAGCGACTTGTCCGGACCCTCCGGCTCGTCGCGCGGGCTGCGCGGGGGCGCCTGGAACGACCTCGAGGCCAACCTGCGCTCCTCGAACCGCGACGACAGCGACCCGTCCGGCGAGTCCAACAACTTCGGGTTCCGCGTCGCCAGTGTCCCTGAACCGAGCGGACTGGTCCTGACGCTGTTGATCGGCGCGGGACTCTTCTGGCGCCGGAAGAGGTGAGTCTTCCCTTTGATCCTTTATCCCTTTGTCCTTAGCCCCCGCAGGGAGACTCAAGACGGCAAGAAAGCAAGACACAAGAAAAGAGAGCCACCGCCGCAGGCGGTCGGAATTTTTTTCGCAAATTCGGCATGCTGCAGCTTGTGGTTCGCGCCGGTGAACCCTATGATCCGATCATGACACTCAAGGCCATCATCCACGATGCCGAAGAAGGTGGATTCTGGGCGGAAGTGCCGGCTTTGCCCGGTTGTTTCACCCAGGGAGAGACCCTTGCGGAACTGGAGGAGAACCTCCGCGAAGCCATCGAAGGCTGGTTGCTTGCCGCCGAGCCGGAAGTTGGAAAGTCTTCCGAGCGGATTCTGGAAGTGGCGGTATGAAAGCCGTCTCCGGAAAACGGCTTGCCAAACTGGCGGAGGAGAAGGGATGGATCCTCGCGCGGGTCAACGGTAGTCACCACATCTACACCATGGCAGGGAGGGTGGAACGTCTGGTCGTTCCGATTCACGGCAATCAAACCCTCAAGACCGGCTTGCAGCGTGCATTGATGAAACTGATTCCGCTGACCGAGGAGGATCTCTGAAGCAAGCTCTATGAAACCACCCGGAGCGGACATGCCCGTCGTAGTCACCAAATGGTATGCTTACGCCAAATGGTTGCTGGAGCGCGTGGAGAGCTTCCCGAAGAGCCAGCGCTTCATCCTCTGGGCCAACGGCTGTCCAACCACGTCATGGACGTGCTGGAGCTACTGGTAAAGGCCAGCTACGCCCGCGAGAACAAGGCGGACCTGCTCCGGCAGGCGAACGAGAGCATCGAGATGACCCGCTGGGTGGTGCGCATGGCGCATGACCGGAAACTGCTGGCACCCATGCAGTTCGAGTTTAGCGCGGTGGCCCTGAACGAATCCGGCCGGATGGTGGGCGGCTGGCTGCGACAACGTGGCGGCGCTTCGCAAGTGCCAAGCCGGGAATGAAAACTCACAAACACCTTTTCCCGCAAGTCTGCGCGGTGGAAAACGTCATGGCCGCCGCCCGGGCCGCGATGCAGGGCAAGCTCTCTGGCTCCAGCGCCGCGCGGTTCCACGCCCGCTGGGAAACCCACGCGGTGACACTCGCCGAGGAACTCGCCACCGGCACATGGCAGCCCGGACCATACACCTACTTCGACATCCATGAGCCGAAGCTCCGCAGGGTGGCCGCCGCGCCGTTCCGCGACCGGGTGGTCCACCATGCGCTGGTCCGCGTGCTGGAGCCCTTGTTCGAGCCGAAATTCATCGAGGACAGCTACGCCTGCCGCAAGGGCAAGGGCACCCACGCCGGAGTGCGCCGCTGCGCGCAATTCGCCCGTCGTTTCCCCTTCGTGCTGAAGTGCGACATCCGGCGGTATTTCCCGCGTATCGATCATGCACTGCTGCTGCATCGCATAGGCAGGACGATTGCGGACCCGCAGGTGATGGCGCTGGTTCGGCGGATTCTGGACACCCACGAAGACGGCCGCCGCATGGAATGGGGCGAGGATTTGTTCGACTGCCATGCGCACCGCCACGGCTTGCCGATTGGAAATCTGACCAGCCAGTTTTTCGCCAACTTCCATCTGGATGGGTTCGATCACTTCGTGAAGCATGAACTGAGGGTGAAGGGTTACGTGCGCTACGTGGATGATTTTCTGATCTTTGCCGAGAGCCGCGAGCTTAAACGAGACTGCCGCCTCGTTTAGTCAAATCGCACAGCCGCGGCCACTACCATGGCCTCGACGCAGGCACATGAAATGGCTCTGGCGACAATTAGAAGGTCGTTTGCGGCATTCGGTCCAGTCCCGGAGAGTGCGCGTTTCCCGCTGTGCTTGGGATAAACTTGCCGACTTGGCCTACTTCCGATGGTTTGGGGGGTCCACATGTTCCGACATTTACGCCGTCAGAGAATCGCCGCCATGGCCTTAGTCACCGCCGCCTTGGCAGCTGCCGTGGGAATGGCCGCGGAGCCACGGTCCGCCCGCCCGGATCTCGTCGTGATCATGGCGGATGACCTCGGTTTTTCCGATCTTGGCGGTTACGGCGGGGAAATCCGGACGCCCCACCTCGACGGGTTGGCGGACGGCGGCTTGCGCTTCACGCAATTTTACAATGCCGCCCGTTGTTGCCCGACGCGGGCGTCGTTGTTGACCGGGCTGTATCCCCACCAGGCCGGAGTGGGGGCGATGGTCTCGCCCGGCAAGCAGCCGGGCCGCGAGGGGCGGCTGACCGAGCGCTGCGTGACGATTGCCGAGGTTTTGGGCGCAGCGGGCTACCAAACGGCGATGAGCGGGAAGTGGCATGTGACCCACTTCGATTACACCGCGGAGCCGCTGCTGCATCGGGAAAGCTGGCCGCTGCAGCGAGGGTTTGAGCGGTTTTTCGGGACGCTCGCGGGTGGAGGCAGCTACTTTTCGCCGGTGAGCCTGATGCGTGACAATGTGTTCATCGAGCCGGGCGAGGACTTCTACTACACGGACGCAATCAGCGATGCGGCGGTGCGCTTCGTCGAAGAGGCCGCGGCACCGAAACCCGCCATGGCACGTTTCCGCGCGGCGGCACCCGCCCCGATGTGATGCCGGGTGAAGAAGATACCTACGCCTCGTATGGCCACGGCTGGGCGAATGTTTCCAACGCGCCGTTCCGGCTTTTCAAGAAGTGGAATCACGAAGGCGGCATCGCCACGCCGTTCATCGCGCATTGGCCGGCGGGAATCAAGGCGGCGGGGTCGCTGCGGCACCAGCCCGGCCATGTCATCGACATCATGGCCACCGCCATAGAACTCGCGTCCGCGAGCTATCCGGAGGTGCGCGATGGCCATGCGATCCTGCCGCTTGAGGGGATCTCACTGGTGCCCGCCTTCGCCGACCAGCCGCTGGAGCGCGAGGCGATCTTCTGGGAGCACCTGGGCAACCGGGCCGTCCGCGCCGGCGATTGGAAGCTGGTCCGCCATGGGAATCGCCCGTGGGAGCTCTACAACCTCGCCGCCGACCGTATTGAAATGAACAATCTCGCCCGGTGCCATCCGGCGGAGGTCGAGCACTTGGAAGCCCTGTGGAACGCCTGGGCCGGGCGCTCGCTGGTGGCGCCGTAGCAGGGCGAAAGGGGCTTCCAGCCGCGTGGAAAAAGCTACGCAGTCTCGGTGATCTTGCGGATTTGTGCCTTGAACCAAGGAGCGCGGGCAAGGCGATCCCTCGTGAGATTTATCCCGACTTACGCTGTTTTGGTAATTTTGGGGTGCGGATCGTTGAATTTGCGTTGGTTTTTTCAAAAGGTCTCCACCACAGGGCTGGCGTTGCGGATTTCAGGTGGGGGCTGGCCCGGGAGGGTGAATCCAAGCTGGGCAAGCAATAGGTGATGGACTTTTTCGGGACGGGTGTAGCGCTTCATCCGCACGCTCATGGACGAGCGCGTCTGCGACGAGGCGGCGATCCTCGCCGACATGCCGTTCTACACCACCCGCGATGCCTCGGCAGTCATCAACGCGCTCCTCGCGGCTCCTCGTGCCGCTCGCCCCGGTCGCCCCGTG
>JALRFY010000053.1 GCA_023253625.1 Akkermansiaceae bacterium
AGAGGAGGAATTTCTCGGTGAGGGTGGTTTTACCGGCGTCCGGGTGGGAAATGATGGCGAAGGAACGGCGGCGGTCCACCTCGCGGCGGAGCGCGGGCGAGGCGGTGGCATGGGAAGAGGCGGACATCGGCGGGCCGCAGGGCTAATGGTGGCGGGGTGGCGGATCAAGCACCGATGGTTGCCTCGGCGGCGATCAGGTCGGTCATGTGGCCGCCGCGGGCGGTGATCCATTTGCCTTTGCGGACCACTTTGGAAAAGCCGAGTCCATGGCCGGCGGCGGCGGTGAAGACGTCCCATGCCTGGGTGTGGAGGATGCCGGAAACAATGAGGTGGCCACCGGGCGCGAGGCTTCTGGCGATGACCGGCCAGGCTTGGATCAGAATGGTGGAGAAGAGGTTGGCAAGCACCAGATCATAGCCGTTTTTGCGCGGTTTCCACTTCAGGACATCCTGCTCCTCGATGCGGATGTCAGGTGTGCCGTTGCGCCCGGCATTGCGTTTGGCAGCGGCGACCGCGAAGGGGTCGAAATCGCAGGCATAGACGTCGGACGCGCCGAGTTTGCAGGCGGCGATGGCGAGCACACCGGTGCCGGTGCCGAGGTCGGCAACGGACCATGTTTTGGTGGATCCAGGCGGACTGAAGTCCGCGCTCCGTGACACATCCACCAGCAGGCGCAGGCAGGTGGAGGTGGTGGCGTGGTCGCCGGTGCCGAAGGCCATTTCGGCGGGGATTGATATGATTTCGCGGCCGGGGTTGGATTTCCGCAGCGCGGCGAGTTCGCGCGGGCGGGATTCCGCGGTGAGCAGGAAGGCATCGCGCACTTTCAGCGGCCGGGGCAGTGTGGCGGGCTTGTTCCACTCGGCGGCGTGGGTCTTGCGGATGCTGCCGCCGAAGCGCGCCTGGATTTCAGCGGCTTCTTTTTCGATCTGGCAGAACACGCGGAGGCGCAGCGATTTGGCGCCCTTGAGATACTCGATGACGAGGTTCGGGTGGCCGGCGAAGCGTTCCTCCCAGGCATCGGCCCACTGGGCGGAGGTGAGTTTGGACCAGACGAACATGACGCCGGAAAAAATGGAGCGGGCGATGAGATTCGAACTCACGACATCCACCTTGGCAAGGTGGCGCTCTACCACTGAGCTACGCCCGCGACGCAGGAAATCGCGTGGGCGCTTTCTACATGGGCGCGAGGAGCCCGCAAGCGAAAATTTCCAAATTTTCCCATGGTCAAGCGCGCCGCCGCCGTTTTGTCTGCGCGGCAGCCCATGTCCGACAAACTCGCCGAAATCATCGCCACCAAGCGCCTCGAAGTGGAAGCCCTGATGCCGCGTGCCGCCCACCTGCGCGCGGCGGCGCTGCAACGCAACGACTTTGGCGGTTTCCGCGCCGCGCTCGACCGTGGGCCCGGCCGGCTCGGCGTGATCGCGGAGGTCAAGAAGGCCTCGCCGTCGGTGGGGTTGATCGATCCGGACTTTGATCCGGTGCGGCAGGCGAAGCGATATCTCGATGGCGGGGCGTCGTGCCTCTCGATTCTCACGGATGAGACATATTTTCAGGGTTCGCTGAATTACCTCACGGAAATCTCGCGGTTTTCCGCTGCGCCGTTGTTGCGGAAGGATTTCACGATTCACGAGGTGCAGATTCACGAAGCCTCGGTGGCCGGGGCGGATGCGATCCTGTTGATCGTGGCAGCGCTCGATGACGACACGCTGCGCCGGCTTTACGACGAGGCGAAAGCCTTCATGCTCGATGTGCTGGTGGAGGTGCACGACCTGCGCGAGATGGAGCGCGCGCTGGATCTCGGTGCGGATTTGATCGGCGTGAACAACCGCAACCTGAAGACCTTCGAGGTGGATCTTGCCACCACCGAAGCACTGGCCGATGAGGTGCCCGACGAGGTGCTGCTGGTTTCTGAAAGCGGCATCAAGACGCCGGAGGACGCCATGCGCGTGCTGGAGGCGGGCGCGAATGCGGTGCTCATCGGCGAGTCATTGATGCGGGCCGACGATCCATCGCGGGAAATCGAGGCTTATCTGGAACTGGAGTTGGCTTGAGTGGCGTGGTCGTGGGTGCCGGTCACGCCGTTTCCGCGGGGCCTGTTGTCTCGGCGGGCATGGTCTTGCGATGGATCCAGACGCTTTGCAGCAAGCCGAGTAGGAACATGCAAATGACCACGAAGGTGCCGGAGTAGCTCATCAGGGGCATCGGGATGCCGGTGATGGGCAGCAGCAGCACGCACATGCCGATGCTTTCGAAGACGTGCGCGAAAAACAGCGCGACGATCAGGCTGGCGAGCACGCGGCCGCAGACGTCGCGGCTGTAGAATGCCACATAGAGCCCCGCAATCATCAAGATGGCGAAGGAGGTGAGCAGCAACAGGCTGCCGCGGAAGCCCATTTCCTCCGCGAAGACCGCGTAGATGTAATCGTTGTGTGCGGTGTCGCGGGGGATGAAGCCTTTCGCATGCAGCGATCCGTCCTCTGCGGTGGCTTTCCAGCCGACGCCCTTCCAATCCGCCTTGCCGACGGCCATTGAAATGTGGTGTGGCGCGTAGCCCTCGGCGCTGATATCCACCGGTTTTCCGCGGAGCATGCGCAGCCAGGTGTCGATGCGTTCCGGACCGCGCTCGGAAACCAGCGGCAGGGCGATGAAATACAGCAATGGCAGCAGGCCGGCGGCGATGAAGCCGATGAACGTGAGATAGCGGAATGGCGCGCCGCCGACGATCAGCGCGACGATCGCCACCGGGGCCCAGACCAGTGCCGAGCCCATGTCGCCCATTTTCATGACCATCAGGAAAGGCAGCGCGGCCACTCCGCCGATGATGGCGATGCGGGCGGCAGGTGCGCCGAACCAGCGGTGCGCCTTGGGCAGGGCCTGGAGCAGCCACGCGATGAGGATGATGCCCGAGGCCACGCCGAGCTGCGCCGGTTGGAAACTGAAGCCGAACATGGTGAGCCGGTGCACCTTGTCATCCGCCGCCATCGCCATCGCCATCAGCACCAGGCTGACGCCGTAAAACGGAATCCCGAGCCAGCGGATCCAGCGGTAATCGACCAGTGCGGTGGCGAAAAACACCGCGCTGCCGAGCACGATCCATTGTTTTTGCATCGCCGCGTAGTAGGCACCCGCGCTGCCGTATTGCGCGAGGATGTCCGTAGAGACCGACAAATGCCGCGCCGCGCTCTCGATGACAAACACCCCGCAGACCAGCAGCGCATACATCACGAAGACGAGCGGCCAGTTCATGCCGAGGATTTTGCGGAGGAATGGCGTCATGCCGCGTAAGGTGGGTGACGATAGGGCACGACGGGTGCATGGCAAGACGCATGCCGGTTGCTGCCGCAGGGAGAGCGGGTTTTTTCGGGTTTGGCTCGGTGGTCCGGGCGGGTTGGACGTCGCCGGAGCAAGCTGCCGCCACGACCATGCCGTGGCCGCGGCGGAATGTCCTGCGGTGTATCGCCTTTGTCCCAAGGGCGTCTGGCCGTCCGGTCAAATCGCGGGCCGCTGGCAAGAAACACGGTTTGGACACGTAATTCTTACCTCGCACATGAGGGGTGCGCCCGGGAAAATGAAACAGGTATTTTTAACAATCTCGCTGGTCCTTCCGGCAATGGTTTTCCTCCACGCTGCGGAACATCCGCTGGTGCTCCATTACGACGAACCCGCGGAGAACTGGGCGCGCGACGCCCTGCCGGTCGGCAACGGCCGGCTCGGTGCGATGGTTTTCGGCGGAGTGGAAAACGAGCGTATCCAGCTCAACGAGGAAAGTGTCTGGGCCGGCCCTCCGGTGCCCGCGCTGATGCCGGGCTTCCGCGAGGCATTTCACAAAGCCCGCGGCCTCTGGTTCGAGGGCAGGGAGGCCGAGGCGCAGCAGCTCGTGCAAGACCATCTCGGACCACGGATCGCGCCGCGCAGCTATCAGACGCTCGGCGACCTGCGAATCGCGTTGCATGGAGTGGATGGAAAACCCACCGGCTACCGCCGCGAACTCGATCTCGACCGCGCGGTGGCCACCACCACCTTCACGTTGGATGGCGTGACACACCGCCGCGAGGTGTTCGCTTCCGCGCCGGCGGGCGTGCTGGTCGTTCACTGGACCGCTGACAAGCCTGGTGCGATCAATGCCGCCATTTCACTCGTCCGTGCCGAGGGTGCCAAGGTGGTGGCGGAAAATGCCTCCACCCTGGTGATGCGTGGCCGCGCCAGCCATGGCGGGAATCATCTTGGCACGCACTTTGCCGCCATCCTGCAGGCACGTGCGGTGGGTGGCGAAATCCGGCAAAGCGACGGTGCGGCGCTTGAAGTGAAGGGCGCGGACAGCTTGACCCTGGTCTTTGGCGCGGAGACCGATTACAACCGGGACGCTCCGGCGAGGCCGTTGAAGAACGATTTGGTGCGGGTGGCCGCGAAACCGGTCGCCGCCGCACTCGGCCAGGATGTGGCGGATCTCCGCGGTGCCCACATCGCGGATCACCAGCGCTTGTTCCACCGCTGCCGGCTCGACCTCGGCGGGTGGGAGGCGGCCGCCACGCCCACCGACGAGCGGCTCGCCAAGGTGACGCAAGCCTACCGTGAGGACGGCGTTCCCGGCTGCGAGGATCCGGCCTTGTTCACGCTCTATTACCAATACGGCCGTTACCTGCTGATCTCCTCTTCCCGCTCCGGCACCATGCCGGCGAACCTGCAGGGGATTTGGAACGACCACATGGCCGCGCCATGGAATGCGGACTATCATATCAATATCAACTTGCAGATGAACTATTGGCCGGCCGAGGTCACCAATCTCGCGGAATGTCACGGCCCCCTCTTCGATTTCGTCGAGCGACTGGTGCCCGCCGGCCGGGAGGCGGCGCGCGAGGGCTATGGTGCAAGGGGGTGGGTGGGCCATCACACGACGGATGCATGGCTCTGGTCTTCGCCCTTCGGCATGGTCCGCTGGGGAATGTGGCCGCATGGCGGGGGATGGAGCACCCAGCATTTCATGGAGCATTACCGCTTCACCGGTGACAAGGCGTTCCTCAGTCAACGGGCCTGGCCCATCCTGAAGGAGGCGGCCATGTTTTATCTCGACTATCTCGTCGAGAATCCGGTGACGAAGAAACTGGTCTGCGGCCTCGATGCCTCGCCGGAAAACGCTTTCCGCATCCCGGGTGGCAAGGATCCGCTCTTTCTCTCGATGGGGGCATCAATGAGCCAGCAAATCGTCTGGGATGTGTTCACCAACGCACTTGAGGCGGCCGAGGTGCTGGAACTGGAAGATCCCGTGATCGATGAAATCCGCACGGCACTCGGCAAACTCGCCGCCGCCGGGATCGGCAAGGACGGCCGCCTGATGGAATGGGCGCGCGAATACGAGGAGCCCGAGCCGGGGCACCGCCATATCTCTCATCTCTTCGCCATCCATCCGGGCCGCCAATACAACCTCCAGACCACCCCGCGCATGATCGAGGCCGCCCGCAAGTCCATCGACTACCGGCTTTCCCATGGCGGCGGCCATACCGGTTGGTCGCGCGCGTGGATCGTCAATTTCCGCGCCCGCTTCCGCCAGCCGGACGAGGCATGGAAAAACCTCCATGCCCTGCTCGCCAAATCGACCACGCCCAACCTGTTCGACACCCACCCGCCATTCCAGATCGATGGCAACTTCGGTGGCACCGCGGGCATTGCCGAGATGCTGTTGCAAAGCCATGTCGGCGACAGCCGCAGTGGCTACCTGCTCGAATTGCTGCCCGCCCTGCCTGCGGTATGGCCGGCCGGCTCCGTCGAGGGCCTGCGCGCGCGCGGCGGCTTCACCGTGGATATGAAGTGGAATCACGGAAAACTCCAATCCGTCCGCCTCAGCCACCCCGGACAAGCCGAGGTCCGCGTGACATCCGGCGAAACGCAGGCCACCCTCAAGGCCGACGGCTCATGGCACGTTTGGCAGCCAAGGTAAGCCGGTGGCGCAAAGTTTGGGCGCCATCGCCGTGGGCACCGGCGGATGAGGTGGGTTGGTTTGGCACAGTGCCCTGATTCCGGGCTTGCATGGCGGGTGCCGCTGCGCTCATGCCCTGCGGCGGCGCAGGCAGGCAAAGGCCCCGACGACCCCCAGCAGGCAAGCCGATGGTTCAGGGATGGGTGTGGCAGACCATGCCAAGCCGTAATCCTGCGCCAGGACGCCAGTGCCCCAGACGCCTCCCGCCGTGTTGTCGAAGGTGTTGCCAGGATAATCCACCCGGATGCCGTAGCGCGCGGTGGTCGGCACGATGAATGAAAGGTGCTCGACCGTATTGTAGTCGCTCTCCGAGCTGGCGATCAGCTGTGCAAAGTTGTCGTTAGCATCCAGCATCCAGACCGACAGATTCAGGTCTGCCTGGGCCACGTCGGCATAGAGCAGGTTGGCGAAATCGAAATAGCGGCTCCTCATCCAGGTGAGGCTGGTCGTCATGGTGGTTCCGGCAGCAATCTCGGCGAAAATCTCGTAATCATTCGCCATGCCCACCGTGGCATGGCCAAAGTCCCAGCCATCCACCGCCACCTGCCCGAGCGCGCCGGTTTGCTGGCCGAGGACGTCGATTTGCCCGCCGATCTGCAGTTCGAACGCCGTGGCAAGATTCAGCGCGCCGGCTCCCAGGCTCCAATCGAGCGATTGGGTCGTTCTCAAGTGGGCGTTTTCCCCGGTGGTCATTTGGAGTCCGTTGCTCCAGCCGCTGGGCTTGTCCGCACCGGTGAGCAACAGCGCCTTGATCACCATGCTCTCGGTGGCGGATGAGTTCGCCGACAGTTCCGGCAGGGTTTTTGCCGCGCTGATGAGCAGTGAAGCACCGCCCGCAACGATCGGTGCCGAGAAGCTGGTTCCGGCAATGCCGTTCGAGTAAGCATTGCCCGCGCTGCCGGCGTCGGTTGAGCCGGTCAAGGACGGGTTGTTACCGCCGGTCTGGCCGCCGTAAAATGCACTGGCCAGGGACTGGCCCGGCGCGACGATATCGACGGCAGCCCGAACGCCTGCGATGGTTTGGTCAGCACCGTTTGCATCAATATAGCCGAAACTTTGGGGGCCGCGGCCGCTGAAGCTGGCGATCGTGTCGTAACCGTTCGCGCCACCCAGCGCTCCCACCGTCAGCGTGTTGTAGCCGGACCCGGGTGCGCCCACAGTGTTGTTTGTTGGCCCTCCGTTGCCAGCGCTTACCACATACAGCGTCTTGCTGTTTTGAAAACTGTAGGCATCCGTGACCACCGTGAATGGATCGGTGCCCGCAGGGTCGGTGTAGGCAAAACTCGAGTTGACCACATCGGCCGTACCGAAAACCACCTGGTAAGGCGTGAGGAAGGACTCGACGGTCACCCCGAAAGAAAGCGCGTATGCATTCCCGCTCCAAGAGGAGGCAATCGCAGCGCTGCGCAGGTCGGCACCATGGGCGATACCCTGCGGCAGCAGGGACGACGACGACCCATTTTGTCGGCCGCCGATCAACATGGCCGCCCAAGTCGCGTGGCGGTCATACTTGTCAGCAATCGAGGCCCCGCCCCATGAGCTGCTTCCGGCAACGAAATTGCTGCTGTTGGTGGCCACGTGCGACAACGATTCGTGGCCATTCCAGAAATGCCCGGCCTCCAGGTTGTAAACCACCGTATTTTGGCCGGTGATCGGTGTGGAATGCTGGTAGTAGGCATTGGCCCCCACGGCGGCATTGACATCGAAGACATTCCCTCCCACCGAGGTGGTGATTTGGTTGATACCCTCGTTCGGCAAGGCCGCCAGAACCGGCGGATCCAGCTCAGCCAGGCTGGACAACTGCATGGATGGCTCCAGGGGAATTGCAGGTCGCTCGCCTGCCCGCGCCGGGCCCGCCAGCGCCATCACCGCGACCGATAACGCAAACGCAGGGGGGCGGCTGAATCCGGCAGGCTGGCGGCAATCTCGCCCCGGTGATTGGTTCCATGGGTTATTCATGAATGGCGTGCTGGTTCGATTATCCGAACAAGGTGCCTCTCACAAGCCGGAACTCCGGTCTTCCTCAAATTGGATTGAGACTGGATCACCAAGCCTGCAAACTCGCCCAAGGATCCAGCCTGCCCCCGCGGGATGCCGGAAAATCCGCAAGTCCGGATTGATGAGGGGCAGTGGTGCGGCACCGTCGCACCTTGTTCGCTGGGTTGAGTCATTCACCCACGCGAGAGATATTCGCGGGAAACCCGCACGTATTTCTCGGCCCACGTTTTCACCTTTGCCTGTTCGTCGAGTGAGAGCGTCCTCACCACTTTGGCTGGCGAGCCCAGCACCAGCGATCCCGGCGGAATCACCGTGCCACCCGTCACCAGCGCACCGGCACCGATGATCGAGCGCTCGCCGATCACCGCGCCGTCCAGCACGATCGCCCCCATGCCCACCAGCACCTCGTCCTTCACCGTGCAGGCATGCAGGATCGCCGAGTGACCCACCGTCACCAGTTCGCCCACGTGACACCCGTAATCGTCCGCCAGGTGGATCACCGTGTTGTCCTGGATGTTTGACCGCGGCCCGATGACGATCTCATTGATGTCGCCGCGCAGCGTGGTCTGGTACCAGACGCTGCTCTGCTCGTGCAGTGTCACGCGTCCGATGATGTCCGCGCTCGCTGCCACGAAGGCCGTGTCATGGATGCTGGGCGAAAATTCGGCGAATTTCTCGATGGCCATGCTGTATGTTAAGGTCGAACCGCCCGCCGCGCAAGCGCCCCGCCCGGCCCCGCCCGCTCAGCGAAAAAAACGCTGATCCGGGGAAACTTCGCTGTTGCAAATTCCGGGGCGCTCCGCTAGCTCTCCCGCCCCGCGCGCCGGACCGCGCACCATCACGAACATTTCCACGAGGGAGGACCCATGAATATCATCGACAAAATCGAGCAGGAACAACTCAAGCAGGACGTCACTCCCTTCAACGTGGGCGATACCGTCAAGGTCCACTGTCGCGTGGTCGAGGGCGGCAAGGAGCGCATCCAGATCTTCGAAGGCCTCGTCATTGCCCGCCGTGGTTCCGGCGTGAATGCTGCCTTCACCGTTCGTAAAATCTCCTACGGCGAGGGTGTCGAGCGCGTCTTCCCGATCCACACCCCGCGCATCGCCAAGATCGAGGTGGTCAATCGTGGCAAGGTCCGCCGCGCCAAGTTGCACTATCTGCGCAGCCGCGTCGGCAAGCGCGCCCTGCTCGTCAAGAGCGCCAACTGATCCTTCCCGCATCCCCCGGTTCTGTATTTGGGCATTGCGGAAAGGCTGCGGCATTTCACTGTACCGCCGTGCGCGTGCCCATTTCAATTGCTGTGATTCTATGCTTGGTCGTAACCGGCGGCACATGGTGGTGGTGGACGCATGAGCGCGATTTCCTGCGCCCGCCATCCGAGGAAACCCTGATGCGCATCCGCGCGGAAATCTCCTCGCCGCGATTTGCGGCTGCCGAAATGCCGCAGCACGAGGCACCGGAGCCGCCCCATCCCGTATCCCCGCAGCCTCGGCTTGATGAATTCGCACAGATCGCGCGTGACAACCCCGGAAAACTGCCGGCGCTTGCCGACGAGTGTGAAAATCTGGGGGATTACCAACGTGCCTTGCTCGCGCATGAACGAATCGTGGATTCGACCACCGTCACCGGCGATTCCCTTGCCAGCTCGCTACAAGCGATCCGCAGGCTGCGTGCCAGGTTGCCGCTGTGGAACACCCGGCCGGATGGCGCGCGGGTTCTCATGCTTCACGCGGGCACAGCGGAAAACAACGCCGCGCGAATCGAGCCGGTCATTGCACGGCTCGCGGAGGAAATTTCCAGCGCTTCCCATGGCATCCTGCGGGTCCAGCCCCGCATTCACAGCGGACCCACCCGGGTGCATGGCGATCTGCCGCCCCCGGTCGCGGTCTGGATCGGTGGTGCGGATCCTGACTCGCCTACCACGCTGGTCCGCTCGATCACGCTGCTGGGCGGGGACGAGGCGTGGGGCGATGTCTACCGCACCTGTTTCGAGCTTATCGCAGATGAGCTCGCCAAAAAATCCCAGCTGCGCGTGCCATTGCCCGCCGGCAAGGATGATATCGCCATTTCCTTCTCCGACCGCGTCACGCGTCTGGCATGGGAAACGATCGGCACCGGCCTGAATGCCCCCGGTTCCTGAAAAATCAGCGTTTGCATCATGTGTGAACCGGACGATCATTTTTTGTGCGGCTGTGCGTATTGTGCACATGCTGAACAAAAAGCGTGCCGCTTGCCGCTCACAACATGAGCCCCACCGCCCATTCATTCTCATGAAAACCATCGCCACCATCGCCTTGTCCGCCGCGTTGCTCGCCCCTGCCGGTGCCAATCCCGCGCGTTATGAATCTGTGCGCCAGGAAGTCCGCCAGGCCATCGCCCGCGGCAACCAATGGCTCAAGACCCAACAAAAGCCCGAGGGCCACTGGGACGACGGCCAGCTTCCGGCTGTCACCGCGCTTGCTCTCAATGCCACCGTGCGTGATCCCAACATCGACCGTTCCAAGCCTTTGCCAGAACACATCGAGAAAGGTTTCACCTGGCTCCTCGCCCAGCAGAAGGAAGACGGCGGCATCTACAACCGCGGGCTCTCGGTTTACAATACCGCCACCGCCGTCACCGCCCTGATGGCCGCCGGCCGCGAGGATTTCCACCCCGCCGTGGTCAAGGCGCGCAACCACCTCATCAAGAATCAATGGGACATCGGCACACCCGGTGAGACCGACAACCCGAACGATGGCGGCATCGGCTACGGTTCCAGCAACGAGCACACCGACCTCTCCAACACCGTGCTCGCCATCGAGGCCCTCGCGCTTTCCCAGAAAGTGGTCGAGGACGGCAATTTCGGCGAACAGCCGGAACTCAACTGGCAGGCCGCCATCACCTTTCTCAACCGCTGCCAGAATCTCAAGGAAACCAACGACCAGGAATGGGTCTCTGAAGATCCGCAGAACAAGGGCGGCTTCATCTACTCGCCCTTCGAGTCCAAAGCCGGTGAAATGGAAACTCCGGATGGTCGTGTGGCGCTGCGTTCCTATGGTTCCATGTCCTACGCCGGCCTGCTCTCGATGATCTATGCCAAACTCTCGCCGGACGATCCGCGGGTCAAGGCCGTCAAGGAATGGCTCGGCCGCAACTACACCCTTGAGGAAAACCCCGGCATGGGAGCGCAGGGGTTGTTCTACTACTATCACACCATGTCCAAGGCGCTCACCGCCGCCGGCGTGGACCAGCTCGCGCTCGAAGAAGGCGGCAAGGCCGATTGGCGCGGCCAGCTTGCCGTGAAACTCCTCACCCAACAGCGCGAGGACGGCTCATGGGTCAATGACAACGGCCGCTGGATGGAATCCAATCCCGTGCTGGTCACCGCCTTCACCGTGCTGGCCCTCGAACACATCTACGATTCGATTCCGAAATAATCCTCCAGCATGGCTTCATCAGGCCCCGCGGATTTCAGCGGCCGCGTGCGTGGTTCCACGGAACACATCGCGCGCGGTCGTTTTGATTTCCTCCTCCGTCACGCGCAGCACCTTGCCGCGCCATTCGTCGATGGAAGGAATGCGGCCGAAATCCACCAGGCCCTCACCCGCCCAGGTGGCGTGCGCGGCGCTGGACTCGAAAGCGAGCTTGCTCTGCGCGATGGCAAGCCGCTTGGCGCGGTCAAGCTCGCCGGGCCGCGGGCCATGCTTGGTTAGATCCCCGATCTCGCGGAAGATGCAGGCGAGCGCCTCGTCGCGCGACCCGGGATCGAGACCCGCACTGATCTCAAAGGCACCAGTCTCGTCGAACAGGTTCACATCACTGCCGATTTGATAACACAGGCCCCGTTCCTCACGCAGTTCAAGGAACAGCCGCGAGCTGGCGCTTTCACCCAGCATGAGGCTCAGCAGCCGCAATGCATGGCGGCTCTCCGAATGACGCCCCGGCGTGTGCCATGCGAGTGCGAGCTGGAGTTGGTCGGTCTCGCGCGTTTCCGCCAGGTGGCGGGGTGCGTGTTTCGCCGGATCGAAGGGCAATGGTTTGCCGGCAGGGTGGAACGCCGCCGGCAGGAGCGGGGCGAGGATTTCCATCACATGCCCGATACCGAATGGACCTGCGACCGCGATCACCAGGTCGTCGCGGAAATGATGGCCGTCGCGGAAACCGAGCAGCGCCGCGCGGTCGATGCGTGCGATCGATTCCGCGCTTCCGGAAATCGGGTGGCCGAGCGGATGATCGCCCCATATCGCGGATGATATCATGTCACCGATGTGGTCCGCGGGGCTCTCGCGATACATGGTGATTTCCTCGCTGATGACCTCGCGTTCGAGTTCGATTTCCGGGTGGGGAAATGTGGAGTGCCACACCATGTCGCAAAGCACATCCGCCAGCACCGGCAGTTGCTCCGCCTCGCCGCGCGCGTCGTAAACCGTCTGATCCTCGCTGGTGCAGGCGTTGACCTGGCCGCCGGCGTTCTCGATCTCGAAACTCAGCTCGCGCGCGCTGCGGCGGGCCGTGCCCTTGAAAACCATGTGCTCGACGAAGTGGGCGAGCCCGGGCGGCATGCGGTCCTCGTCGCGGCTTCCCGCCGGAACATGAATGGTCAGCGCGGCGCACTCGGCGTCCGGCAGCGTCGCCACCGCCAGCCGCGGGCCGTTGGGAATCCTCCGCCAATCGTAAATCGCCCGTGACATGGTTTATTTCATCAACGCCCCGGCGAGCGCCAGATCGGCGGGTGTGGTGATCTTGAGGTTGGGGTGGCGGGATTCGATGAACTTTACCCGAACGCCGATTTCCTGCAGAGCGGAAACTTCGTCGGTCATATGCAGGCCGCGTTCGCCCACCGTCTGGCAGGCCTGTTCAAGCAACAGGGTTTCACAAACTTGCGGGGTTTCCATGCACCACAGGTTTTCGCGATCCACCGAGCCGGTGCAGAAGCCGGTGCCATCCGAGCGTTTCATCGTCTCGGTGGCGCGCCTGGCGAGCGATGCCGCGCGGAATTCCACTGCGGCGGCCACGCAGGCATCGATGTCTTCCGGTGAAACAAGCGGACGCGCACCATCGTGCACGGCGACAAAGTCCGCCGCAGGATCGACCGCCGCCAAACCGCCCGCGACCGATTCATGCCGCTCGCTGCCGCCATCGGCGCGCACCACCGGTTTCGGAAAACCACCGCCCAACAACCCCCACCGCTCCGGCGGGCAGACGACGACGATCGAATGGATTGAGTTTGAAGCGAGGAACGCATCGAGCGTGCGGCGCAGCACCGGCACGCCGTGCAGCGGCCAGGCCAGCTTGTCGATGCCCATCCGCCGTGCCGAGCCGGCTGCCACGATAATGGCGGCGCAATGGGGCGTGCGTGCGGGCGGCTGCATGGCGGCGCTTGCTTACAACCCGCGCGACGCATGGGGAAGCGGCAAGTTGCCGGGAGCGTAGAGCCCCGGCGCGGCGCGTAATGGGATGCGTCGTAGCAGGTGCCTCCGGACTCCTGCATGCAAGGGCGCGACCGAGGCGATGCCACTGGCACCGTCCTTGTGACCCATCTGCAAAGCAGGTGGTGCAGGGGAAATTGTGCTTTTGCATCCTCCCGATTGGCTTCTATGGTTTTTCTCCATGACTTCAGTTCCTCAAAACATATCCGTGTTCGCCCGGGTTCTGCCATTGTCGTTGGTATTTTTCATCGGCGCGTGCCGCGAAAATCCCCGCGAAATCGAGTCGGCGGAATCCGATACCCATGTCACTTCGGAACAACGGGAGGCGTCACCCGTCCAGGAAGCAGATACGCCCGGGGAAGTGAATTCAAGCGAGGCCTCGCCATCCCCTGACGAGCAGATCACAGAACTCCAGCGCACGATCGAATCGGGGCGTGAAACCATCGATAGTTTGGAGGCGTTCGTCCAGATGGAGCGCGCCAAGGTGGAAAACGATCCCGATTACGAAACCTCGTTTCTTGAGGAAGCATTGGCCGAGCAGCGGGAAATGCGGGAGGCCGTCGAGTCCGGCGAGAAACGCCTGCAGGAACTCACACGCCCGAACGAGTGAGGCCTGCCGATCGTCGGTCATCCCCGGTTGGTTTTTTGTAAAGGAGCCAGAGGCACCTTCTACTGTGGCCGGAGCCTGCGGCTCCGGGTCTTGGCTCACATGCCGATAGCACTCCGCAAATCAGCGGCATGTGGATCGGCGTGGTTGAAGGCGAGGGACTTTTCAAGGGCGGCCCTGGCGGCGGCGGTGTCGCCGAGACCGTATTGTGCGAGGGCGATGAGCAGGTGATGCTCTGCATCTCGGCGGGCTTGCAGGTCTTCGTCGAAGACCAACAAGTTCGGCAATGAGGTGGCGAAGTAGTCGATGCGCGCGGTTTCGCAGAGCCTGGTTCCGGCGAAGGCGGCGAGGCCCTCGAACACCGCACGGGCATCGTCCTCGCGACCGAGTTCGTGCAATGACAGCCCGCGGTAATAACTCAGCGGGCTGTGGGCCGTGACCGCCATGTCGGCGAAATCGCCAGCCTCGTTGGCGGATTCGGTGAAGTGTTTTTCGGCTTCTTCGCTGCGGCCGAGCGCCTTGAGCGCGCGGCCGATCCAATAGTTCACATCCGCCTTCGCCTGCAGCAGGTGATAGGCCTCACCGAGAGATTCGGGCGCATCCATCGCGCCGGTGAAGTGTGTGAGCGCGGTTTCGGCATCGCCATTTTCAAGCGCCGCGCGGCCGAGCCGCAGGTGGGCCTGGGTGAACTGGCGGAGCACCGCGCCCTCGCCGCCTTCCCACGGGTGAAAGCGGCGGGACGTGACGATTTCCAAGGCCTTGGCCGGATTGCCTGTCAGATTGTGCAAGCCGGCGAGTGCCACGGTGCAGTCGTCGCGCTGGAGGACGAGTTCGCGTTTTTCCTCCAGGAACGCGAGACGCCCGGCGAGCGGATCGTTGAGCTTGGTGCAGAGTTGGTCGTATTCCGAAACAAGCCGCGGGTCGGAGGGATCGAGTTCGATTGCTTTCTGATAGAATTTCCGCGCGGATTCGCCGTCGCGGTTGGCATTCCACACCGCGATGGCGAGGTTGCGACAGGTGGTGGCGTGGACGCTGCCATGATCTGCGGCGCTTTGCCACACGCGGATGGCGTCGGCATGGCGCTTGAGGTCGTAGTAATAATTTCCCAGGGCGAAACAGGCGACTGGATCGGAAGTGACAGGAGCCTCCGGCTCCTGTCTGTTGGTGGCCGGGGTCTCTGACCCCGGTTCATGTCGAGCGGAGCCGGAGGCGCCGGCCACTTTTTTCAAGCCGATCCATGGCCAGTCTCCGAGCTTGGCGGGATTGCGTTTGATATATGCGACTTGATTATGGAGATCATCCAAATCGCGGATGATGTGATCGTAGTATTCTTCCTGCCAGAACGAGCCGGCAAGGCCCAGCCGCTTGTTCGCCTGGCCGGCAGAAAAGGTTTTCATGCCACGGATGAGGTCGGCGAGCTTGTGTTCTCCGAGAGGCTTGATGATTAGGTGGCAGTGATTTGGCATCAGACACCAAGCGGCAAGCTCGTAACGGTCGCCGTCGAAGTGCCGGATGGAATCCGCAACGATGCGGGCGATTTCCGGATCTTTGAGGTGACAGGCTCCGTGACCGGCATCGAGGGCCGTTTCGATGTGCGAACTGTAAAGTTCACTCAGCCGGGCATCACAATCGCGGGCCATGGACTCGTTGCCGTCCATGATGGCCTTTTCCAGTATCGTGGTGAGGCGGTTTTTCTCCTGCAAATATCCATCGATGACCGATTTTGGCAGCGAGTCGGCGAGTCGGAAAGTGATGGCATAGGTCGCCCCTTCCTGCCGCCAGTGGGGGAGATTGATTTTGTAGCGATCAATGGGCTTGGAGGACGAGAGGAAGGTGGGGGTGAAAGCAGCAGGAGCCTCCGGCTCCTGATTCGAGCTCAAACCGGAGCCAGAGGCACCGGCCACACTGGAGCCGGAGGCTCCTGCTACGGCCCATTCAAGCACAAGCTGCTCGTGGAGCCGTGAGGGGAAAAAGTAATCGGGCGATTGGCGGCGCGCCTTTTCCAACAACTTCACATCCCGCCTCAGCCACGCGAGGGCGTATAGGCACATCGGCGTGCGCGACAGCGGATTGGGCACGGCGCAATCGCCGGCAGGATTGGCGAGGTGGCGTTCGATCAGTGTGGCGGCGTCCTCGGTGAATCCGGCGTCGGCATAGTCGAATGCGATGTCGAGCACGGTCTGCGCGTCGTTGCGGCTGGTGGTGAGAAAGCGGTCTTTTTTCACAAGACCGCACAGCGTGGCCTCATAGACCGCCCAGTGGTCGAGCGGATCCACCGCGAGCAGATCCTCCAATATCTCGGCGGCCGCCTCGCAGTCCCCGCCGTGGCGGGCGATGACGGCCTGCAGGACCATCGCCTTGTTGTGGTCGCCGAGCGTGGCCAGCGATTCATCGAGATGGCGGTCAGCGGCATCGAAATCGAGGCGGCGGCAGTCGATGCAGGCGAGTTGATAATATGCCGCGCCGCGCCATGCATAATTCCAAGTGGCTTTGTAAAACGCGGGATAGGCCTCGTCGTGTCGCCCTTGAAATCCGAGGGTGAGGCCGAGGAAGTAATGCGCCTCGCCGGTTTCCGGGTTCGGATGGCGGCGGGTGAGGCGCGCGATCGCCTGGCGAAGATGGTTTTCCGCACCGGTGAAAAGCCCTTTGCGAAGCAAGCGGCGGCCAAGCGCGATGCGGCTGCGGACGTCGCCTGGATCACGCTTCACGGCTTCCTCCCAATACGCCTCCGGCACGCGCGTGGGGTGGCGGTAGAGTTCGAGGTGCTCGCCGGTGAAATACAACTCGTCGTTGGAATCGATGTCCCCGGGCGCGGGCGGCTCGGTGGCGAGTTCACGGGTGCGCCCGGGCATCGATTCGTCCACTGGACGATAGGCGAGCAGGCGGTGGCCGTCCTCGTCGATCAACACGGCGCTGAGCGCGGCGGGGTTCTCGCCGGTGAATTTCAGCTTCTCGTTTTGCCACGCATCTCCGGGTGCGAGCGTGAGGGGTTCCTCCAGCAGCACGGTGGTGTCGTGCATGACGCGCAGCGTGGCATTGCGGACTGTTTCTGAAACGCAGAGACCAAGTTCGATTCCCCGGTCGTCACGGACGACCATGCGCAGCGCGGCGATTTCAGTCGCTTGCTGGACCGGACCGATCCCCTGGATGGGCCACCAGAACTGTGAGAAGGTCTTGGTTTCAAACGGTGTGAGATAACTGAAGTCCGGTTGGTTGTCGGTGTAAACGCCGGCCATCAACTCGACGTAGGGACCGTTGGCATCGGTGAGCTCGCGGTCCCAGGCGTATCCGAATGGATGGTCGCCCCAGGTCCACTGCTTCTTGCCCGGGGCGATGTGGCGGTCTGCCACATGCACGAAGCCACCGCCTGCCTTGAAATCGTAGCCGCCGAAGAAATCGAAGGCCGTTTCGCAAATCATGTAACTCGTCGGCACCGGGATGTTCTTATACCATGCCAGGTCGTTCGCGCCCGGGCGGTTCTGGTAGTCCACGCCGTAGTAGGGATTGCTCGCAACCGGAAACGACGACATCGCGCGCACCGCGTGGTCGGCGACGTAGTGGACATCCGGCGGGAAGAACGACTGGTATTGGTCGTGCACCATGGCGGCGACATTCGCCCACCACAGAAAGGTCTGGGTGAGGGGAGTGCGGTTGTAGAGGCGGGCGCGCAGTTCGACCAATGAAGACCCCGGCCGCAGGCGGATGCCGTGCATGCCCTTGAGGCGGTTGAGCGGGTCGTGCTCGCTCATCCACACGGTGCGTGATCCGTCGTCCTCCTTTTCGATGAAAACATCGGCCGGCATGAAGGTGCCCGGGCGGTGGTGCTGCGGCCAGTTGAACTCGACGCCGCCGGAGATCCACGGCCCGGCAAGACCGACGAGCGCCGGCTTGATCACGTCCTGGCGGTAGAAGAAATCGTAGTCCAGATTCGTCTTGTCCTGGCCTAGGAAGATGCGTCCGCCGATTTCAGGCAGCATGACGAGCCGGATGTATTCGTTTTCCAGCCGTGCGGACTGATAGGTGATGTCCTCGGGCTTGTCGAAAACCTTGTCGATGAACGGGACCGGATAGACTTTTCCCGAAGAACCCTGATAGACGCGCTTTTCAAAGAAGACCGGATTCTTCTCCGGGGCACCGACCGGGTAGGTCGGGATGATGCGGGGCTCGATTTTGGCGGTGACAGACATGGTGCTTGAAGAAGATTTGTCAACCACGGCTTGCACGGGTGGACACAGATTGGGTTATGTTATAGGCTTGTGTGGCAACCATGGAGTCGCAAAGGAAAACCGGACTTGGAATAATCGAAGGCGAAGCCTGAAATTTGGATCCGTGCCCATCCGTGCAATCCGTGGATCAATTTCATTATTACCAGAAGGCGATGAAGAAGGCGATGACGCCGAGGATGACGGCGGCACCGGCGATTTTCACGACGGGTTCGGTTTCGAGTGCGATCTCTTCGCGGACGGGGAGTTCGTGGGGTTTGGCAAGTGGTTTGATGGCTGTGATGACTGCCATGAGTGTGGCCACGACGATGAATGACAACAGGACTTGCAGCAGGAAATGAATGTCATGCCCCCACGGGCGGATGTCGGACTTGGAAGTGAACTGGAAAGCAGCATATGCCAGCGGCCCCGCGATCAGTGCGGTCACACCCGCCGCGCCGGGAATCCGCGGCAACAGGAACGGCATGAGGAAGGCGGCCACCACCCCGGGCCAGATGTAACCTTGGAACTGCTGGATGTATTGAAACACGCCGCCGAATTTCGGGTGGTCGAGCATCGGCGCGATCGAGCAACCGGCGATGACGAGGCCGATGGTCAGCCCGCGGCCGAGCATCACGAGGTGGTGCTGGCTGGCAGCGGGTGATATCATGCGCCGGTAAACATCCATGGTGAAGATGGTGGATGCGGAGTTGAGCAGCGAGGCGAGTGTGCTGGTGACCGCGCCGGCGATGGCCGCATAAAGGAAGCCGCGGATGCCGGGTTGCACGAGCTGGGTGACCATGGTGGGAAACGCGGCATCGTTGGTCTTGGCGAGTTGCCCGCCGTAGAGCTGCTGCGCCATCAGCCCGGGCATGACGATGGCGAAAGGCACCAGTAGCCATAGCCCGCCGGCGAAGATCATGCCAAGCTGCCCGTGTTTGAGCGACTTCGCGGCGAGGTTGCGCTGGACGATGAACTGGTTGAGCCCGCAGTAATAGATCATCACGATCCACATGCCGCCCACCACGCCGGTCCATGGCAGGTCGGCGTTGTCCGAGGGGAGTATCATGTGGAGTTTCTCCTCGTTGGCAGTGATGAAGGATTCCCAGCCGCCGACCGCATGCAGACCGAGGAAAAACACCAGCAGCCCGCCTGCCAGCAGCGCGATGCCCTGGATCAGATCCGCCCAGGCGATCGCCTTGAGCCCGCCGATGGCCGCGTAGCCCGCGCCGATCAGGCCGATGATCCAGACCGCGGTGCCGAGTTCCATGCCGCTGACCGCGCGCAGCGTGACGCCGCCTGAGTAAAGCACGGCGGGCAGCATCACCACGGCGTAGATGATCACCGTGAGCACCGCCATGATACCGCGCGTCAGCATGTTGTAGCGGTATTCCAGATACTCAGGCATCGTGTAAATGCCGGCGCGCAGGAAGCGTGGCAGCAGGGTCATCGCGATCAGGACGATGAAAACCGAACCCAGCAATTGCCAGCAACTCACTGCCAGTCCCGTCGATCCCGCTGCCTGCCCGGCCATGCCGACCATTTGTTCGGTGGAAATGTTGGCGGCCACGATCGATATGCCGATGAGCGGCCAAGTGAGCCCGCGGCCGGCGAGGAAGAAATCCGAGCTGTCCTCCTGGTGATCCGGGCGGCGGCGGCTTTTCCAGATGCCAAGTCCGATGACGAAGGCGAAGAACGCGACGATGACGATCAGGTCCGCAGTGGAGATGTTCATTTCGATGTCGTGGGTTTGGTGAAGTCTATGGCTTCTGCCGCCGTCCGTGCCATGGAAAATCCGGGGATTTGCATGGACGATCCGAGGATGCCAGACATGCTTCCTCCATGATGAATCACGCGGTTCCGGGACGGCGTATGGAAGGATTTCCGGGCCAGCGATTGGTGGTGGTGCCACCGGAAATCGTCGCCGCCGCGTGCCGCCGGCCGGTGACAAGGGATCTGTGCGTCACCCACATCGGTGCCTTTAGCGCGGCATCCGGGCACTATGTCGAGCGTCCCGCTGGCAGCGGGCAGCATATCGCGCTCGCCTGTCTGGCCGGTGCGGGGCGGTGCCGCGTATACGGCCGCGATTGGCCGCTGGCGGCGGGCGACTTGATCTTTCTGCCGCCGCAGGCCTTCCATGCCTACCAGTCCGATGAAAGCGCACCATGGACAATCTTCTGGATCCACTTCCGCGGGCTGCGCACTGGCGACCATCTCGCCAACCTCGGGACTAGCCGCGAACGGCCGCTCGTTTCCGTGGACGACATGGGCGTGCTGGTGGACGCCTTCGAGGACACGTTCCGACACGTGCGCCATGGTTTCAGCGAGGCGGCGCTGACCGGCTTGTCCACCGCCTTTATTCGCCTGCTTGGTTTGGTGAAGGTCCACCAGCGCAGCGCGGGTTGGCAAAACCGAGCGACCGAGAACCGCCTGCTCGCGGTGCTCTCAATGATGCGCGAGGATCTCGCGCGGGGCTGGACGCTCGAGGATTTGGCGCGCGAGGCGACGCTCAGCGTGCCACATTTTTCCGAACTGTGCCGCACCCAGACTGGAATGCCGCCGCTGGCCTTGTTGATCCGCCTGCGCCTCCAGCGGGCGATGGAACTGCTGCAACAAGGTGGCCACAACGTCGCCGAGGCCGCCTCCGCGGTTGGCTACGAGGATCCGTTCTATTTCTCGCGCCTGTTCAAGAAGCACATCGGCGTGCCGCCATCATCGTGCATGGGCGGGCCTTGAGGCCGGGTCATTCCAGCGGCGTGAGTTCCACTTTGCGGAACTCGACCTCGGAGCCCTCTGCTTGCAGGGCGATTTTCCCCTTGGCGGCGGTGCTCTTGCTGCCGTGGTTCACCAGCGTGCCATTGACGTGCACGATGACTTCATCGGCCTTGCAGACGATCTGCATCGTGTTCCATTCGCCGAGCGGTTTTTCCGAGCCGTCGGTGAGGTTGACGATGCGGCGGGCATCATTGGCATCGCCGCCAAAGGCCTGGCTGGCATCCTTGCGCGGGCGGCGGTTTTCCATGTCCGGCACCTCGATGTTTTCGCCGATGCACCAGAAGTCGCCGGCGTTTTCGTGCATCATCTGCACTTCGATGGATTGCGGAAACATGTCATAGAGCCTGCGCGGCGTGGAGGCATGGACGAGCACGCCGCAGTTGCCGGGTTTCTTCGGGAAACGGTATTCCACCATCAGTTTGTAATTGGAGAATTCCTCCTTGGTGACAAGATGCCCGCCGGGTTTGCCGAGGCTGACGAGCAGGCCGTCTCGCACGATGAAGCTCACCGGCGCTGCATTCCACCACTCGACCTTGCGGGTATCGATGGTCATCACGCCGTCCTTGATCGGGATTTCGCCATCCGCCGCGAGATTGTCGCGTGCCGGGATGTCCATCGTCCAGCCATCGAGGTTCTTGCCATTGAAAAGCGTGATGGCTTCTGCGCCGATGAGCGGCGAGGACGCGAGCGTCATGAGAAGTGTGGTTGCCAGTTTCATCCTCAGTGATACGAGCGGGCAGCGGTGATTTTTCATCGATTGATGAGGGTTTTCTCGTGGGCTGCCGGTTGCCCGAAATGCGCGGACCAGGTGGCAAGCCGGCGACAGCCTCCGGACTCCCTCCCGAGGAACTTGCGCCGAAATCGTGGCCGGGTCAGCCTGTCCCAACGCTTCCTGCGCTCAAGCCAAACTCCCTGAACCCGTCACCACATTTCACGTGATCCGCAGGTGAAAGATGGGCACACTCACAACACGCATGGAACACCCGCTCGTTCTCTGGCTGCTGTGCGACGGCAAGCCCGGTCACGAAAACCAATCGCTCGGCCTGGCCGAGGCGGTCGGTAGGCGCGTGCCGGTGGACATCCAGCGAATCCCGTTGGATACCGGTGGCAGCGTCAGCCGTTTGAAAGCCGCGTGCAGAGCCGCTGCGGCATTGCCCCTGCCGCACTTGATTCTCGCCGCCGGCCATCCAACCCACTTGCCGATGCTGTGGCTGGCGCGGAAATACGGAGCGAAAAGCATCGTCCTGATGCGCCCGAGCCTGCCGCTTTCATGGTTCGACCTGTGCATCGCGCCGCAGCACGATTTCCCCAATGGCTGCCAGCTGAAAAACGTGATTCTCACCCGCGGCGCGCTCAACCGCGTCAACCCGGGCACTGTGGAAAAGCACGGCAAGCTCATCCTGATCGGCGGGCCCTCCAAGGCCCACGGCTGGGATGGAACCGCCCTGCTCGATATGCTGGCCGCCATTACCGGCGATGGCTCCGGCTGGGAACTCTCGGACTCGCGCCGCACGCCGGAAGGCTTTCTCGAGCAAATACAGGCAAAACTGCCAAACATCACCGCGATTTCACACACTCGAACCCCACCCGAATGGGTGCCGGAAAAACTCCGCGCCGCAGCCGAGGTTTGGGTGACCGAGGATTCCATATCGATGATTTACGAGGCGCTCACCAGCGGCGCGAAGGTGGGCCTCCTGCCGATGCCGCGGCGCACCGGTTTCTCGCGGGTGCTGGCCGGCATCGATGGGTTGGTGGCGGACGGGTATCTGACGAATTTCAATGCGTGGCACGATACGGGATGCATGGTCCGTGCGCCGGAGCGCCTTGACGAGGCTGCGCGCTGTGCTTGCGTTGTGGCCGCCCAGTTCGGTCTTGCCGATCCGGCGCACGGCCTTCATTGATCCGCTCCCAATCATGGAGGCGCAACCACAACCACCCACGCCTGCCGAATCCCGCGGATTGGTCCTGCGGATCCTGCGCGAAAACTTCCGGCTCTATGTCGGGCGCTACGTGCTGGCCTTCCTGCTGATGGCGATATCGGCCGGAGCCACCGGTTTCTCGGTCTTCCTGATGCGGGACATCCTGCGGGTGGTTTTCACTCCGCGCGAGGAATTGATCGAGTCGGCGAACAATGGCCCGGCCGGGCCCACCGGCATGAAGCTGGAATGGCTCGGCCGCTTATTGCAGGAAATCTCAATCAACTGGCAGCCCGGGGTCGCGATGGTGGTCGCAGTGGCGGTGGCGATCCTGGCGGTCTTCGCCGCCAAGGGCCTCGCCCACTACGGCGCCACCGTGATCCTGTCAAAAATCGGCAACAACATCGTTGCGCGCCAGCAGGTGCGTCTTGCCAACCATCTGCTCGGCCAGCCGTTGGCATTTTTCAGCCGCTTCCCATCCGGCGGTCTGCTCACCCGCGCGTCCAGCTCGGCGCGGTCGGCGCGCGACGTGATGAACCTGCTGATGACGCGCGTCCAGGACGTTTTCACCGCTGTCGCCCTGCTGGCCGCCATGTTCACGCTCGATTGGAAACTGTCCGCTGCGGCGGTTTTCATCATCTCGCCGATCGTCATCCTGCTGGGGAAAATCATCCGCCGCATCCGCAAGGTCGCGGGAGCCGAGTTCATGGGCAACGTCCGCATCATCTCCGTGATGCAGGAGGCGATCTTCGGAAACAAGCTGATCAAATCCTACACGCTCGAGGGGCGCATGCGCGACCGCTTCGAACACGCCATCGCGGATGTCGAGCAGCGCTCCAACAAGCTGGCAGTGGTCGCCAGCCGCACCGGGCCGATCATGGAATTCATGGGCGGCCTGGCGATCGCCTCAATCGTGCTTTACGGCGGCTACCGCAATGTGGTGCTCGGCCAGAGCGCGGAATCCCTCATCGCATTCCTCACCGCAGTGCTGCTTGCCTACGAGCCGATCAAGCGGATCGCCCGCATGAACGTGAGCCTGCAGGCGGCGCTCGTGTCGGTGCGGATGCTTTACGAGGTGCTCGATGCCGATTTCCGTCTCGCCGTGTCGGAAAATCCCCAGCCGCTGCGTCTGGGAAACGGCACCATCGATTTCCGCAATGTGAGTTTCTCCTACCTGCCGGGCACTTCGGTGCTGAATGATATCACGCTGACCTGCCCGGGCGGCTCGGTCACCGCACTCGTCGGCCCGTCCGGCAGCGGCAAATCCACCCTGCTCAACCTGATCGAACGGTTCCACGATCCCGACAGCGGTGCGGTCCTCATCGATGGCCAGAACCTGCGTGGCCTCTCACTCGATTCGCTGCGCTCGCAAATGTCATTGGTGAGCCAGGACACCTTCCTGTTTTCCGACACGTTGAGAAACAACATCCGTGTCGTCCGCCCCGAAGCGACCGATGCCGAAGTGGAGTCCGCCGCACGCGCGGCCTTCGCCCATGATTTCATCCTCGAACAGGCGCAGGGCTACGACACCCAGGTCGGCGAAAACGGCACCAACCTCTCCGGCGGCCAGCGCCAGCGCATCTCGATCGCCCGCGCCTTCCTGCGCAACGCCCCGATCCTATTGCTCGACGAAGCAACCTCCGCCCTCGACAGCGAGTCCGAAAAACAAATCCAATCCGCCTTCGACGAGCTGATGAAAGGCCGCACCACCATCGTCATCGCCCACCGCTTTTCCACCATCCGCAACGCACGCGCCATCCACGTGCTGCAGGGCGGCCGCCTCGTCGCCAGCGGCAGCCACGAGCAGCTGGTGAGCGATCCCGATGGGCTATACAGCCAGCTGCACCGCTTGCAGCAGCGATAGGGCACGGGCGGTCATTCAGGTAAATTGTAAGAAAAGAACTTGAAATCATCCTTGTAAAAATTACCCACGCAGGCGGCTGATTCCGAGTCATAAAACTCCTGATAGGACGGCAGGGATCTGCCGCGCTCCTGATGTGTTTCGGAAAAGGCCATTCCTGATTTT
>JALRFY010000055.1 GCA_023253625.1 Akkermansiaceae bacterium
TGTTCACGAGGCTCCACCGCCCCTCGCGGATCCGGCAGTTGCGGAAGGCGCTCTCGGCGGCCCTGCCCCGCTCCCATCGGCCAACGTGCGTCACGAGCGGCCGGTCGGGCCAGGCGGCCGCCGGATCCTCGAGCAGGGGCACGAGGCTGCGGCCCTCGATCTGGCGCGTCGCCTCAGCGGACAGCTTGACCCCGGCGATTTCGGCGATAGTGGGGAAGAAATCGATGTGGGCGGCGAGTGCCTTGGAGGCGCCGGCTTTCAGGGTGCCCGGCCAGTGCCAGAAGAAAGGCACGCGGGTGCCGCCGAGCCAGGCACTGCCTTTTTGCCCGCGCATGCCCGCGTTGAAAACGGCAGCCCCCTTCGCCGTGCCGTTGTCAGTCATGAAGATGACCAGCGTTTCGCGCTCGATCCCCCACTGCGCGAGCCGGGCGAGCAAGGCACCGATGTTTTCATCGATGTTGTGGATCATGCCGTAGAAATGCGCGAGTTGCGGATCGTCCACCTTGTCCATGTAAAGTGCGGCGTCCTCCGGCTTGGCGATGTAAGGCGCATGCGGGGCATTGGTCGCCACCCAGGTGAAGAATGGCGTTCCGGACTGGCGGCGGGCATCTATCCATTTCAGCGCCTGCTGGAAAAACACATCGGTGCAATAACCCTCGGTCTTCACGAAGGTCCCGTTGTGCAGGATGGCGGGATTGAAATACCGGTTTCCCGGCGCATCCCCGCAGGAACCCGGAAAGACCTGCCCGATGCCGCCCGCACCGTGGATGAACATCTCGTCAAAGCCACGGGCAGAAGGCAGATACTCCTCTTCATCGCCCAAGTGCCACTTGCCGAAAATGCCGGTCGCATAGCCTGAGTCGCGGAGCACCTGTGCCAGCGTCACCGCATCAAGCGCAAGCCGCTCGCGCTCGAGGATGGTGTGGGTGACACCGTTCTTGAATGCGTGGCGCCCGGTGAGCAGCGCGGAGCGAGTCGGCGCGCAGGTCGGGCTCCCTTGGAAATCGAGAAAACGGACACTTTGCGAACCGAGGCGGTCGAGCACGGGGGTCTTCAGGATGGGATTGCCGTGCAGCGAAACGTCGCCGTAGCCTTGGTCATCGGTCAGAATGAAAATGATGTTGGGGCGCTTGGCTGCGATTTCGTCCGCATGACATGGCATCCACGGCGCAAGCAGCAGGGCCGTGAGGAAAGTGGCACGAAGTTTGGTTATCATGATCTCGGGATCAAGGACGTGAGCGGATGGAGCAACCGCCTGCGGGGCGGCCGATGGCACCGGCTAAGGGGGACTGGACATTGGCGTGGCTAACGAGCGGCTTCAAGCAACGAAACAGAAAACCGGGCAACTGCATCCATTCCAAGCATGCATGGCGGTCTCAAGCCATCCGCCATCAGGATGATTCCGATGCTTCCACCCGGAAGGAATCGCCCGCTGGCGTGTTTCCGGATCCATTGACATGACAGGCCGCACTTCCCATCATAGCCGCGTGAAATTGAACATGACGCACCAGCTCTCCCTTTTTGCCACTTGGTCCATTTTCGCCGCCAGCGCGCAGCCCGGGCAGGCGGAAAGCACCACAACACCCGAGCGCACCCAATGGTTCCGCGAGGCGCGCTTCGGGATGTTCATCCACTGGGGTGTATATGCCGTGCCTGCCGGCGAGTGGGAGGGCCAGACGATCCGGGGCATCGGCGAGTGGATCATGCGCTTCCGCAAGATCCCGGTGGAGAAATACAAGTCCTACGCGCCGGAATTCACCGCGGCGAAATACGATCCGGAGCTGTGGGCCGGCCTGGCGGAACGCGCCGGCATGAAATATGTCGTCATCACCTCGAAGCATCACGACGGCTTCGCGCTCTACGATTCCGCCGTCAGCGATTGGGACGTGATGGCCTCCGGCGCGAAGCGCGACCTGCTCGCGCCTCTTGCCAGCGCGGTGCGCGGGCATGGCCTCAAGTTCGGCCTCTATTACTCGCAATCGCAGGACTGGATCCATCCCGGCGGTGCCACCAGCGGAACGATCGGCAACATCTGGGACCCGGCCCAGAAAGGCGATTACGATGCCTATCTGAAAAACATCGCGCTGCCACAAGCGCGTGAAATCATCGATCGCTACAATCCCGCCATCATCTGGTGGGACACGCCACAACAGATGACGCCGGAGCGCGTCGACCCGTTTGCCGCGCTGCTGGCCGAGCACCCGCAGATCATCAGCAACAACCGTCTTGGAGATGGCTTCAAGGGCGACACCAGCACGCCCGAGCAACACATTCCGCCGCGTGGATTCCCCGGAGAAATGTTCGAGGTCTGCATGACCATGAACGACACCTGGGGTTACAAGAAAAACGACCGCAACTGGAAGAGCACCCAACGCCTCATCCAAATGATCTCCGACATCGCCAGCAAGGGCGGCAACCTGCTCCTCAACATCGGCCCGCGCGCCGATGGTTCAATCCCGCAGGAAAGCATCGACCGCCTCGAAGGCATCGCGCGCTGGATGGACGTCAACAGCGAGGCCATCCACGCCACTGAGGCCAGCCCGTTTCCCCGCCGCCTGCCGTGGGGGCGCATCACGCAAAAATCCGGCGCAAACGGTGCCACCACCCTATACCTCCACATCTGGGACTGGCCGGCCGATGGCACCATCCTGCTGCCCACATTGAAGGAACTGCCTGTTTCAGGCACCCTGCTCAAAGGCGGTGCAGCCATCACCGCCAAGCGCGGCGAGGACGGCATCGTCGTCCATCTCCCCGGCGCGGCCACCGATCCCGACGTCTCGGTCGCGCGCCTCGATTTTTCCGCCCCCCTCACCATCACCCAGCAACCCTTCGCCACACCGGGTTCAGACGGCAGACTCATCCTGCTCGCCATGGATGCCGACCCGTTCGGCGCGGTCGGCGGGAACATCCACGTTGCGGGCAGCGGTGCGGACGCCTTTCTGACCGACTGGAAACGGCCCGATTACCGCATCGAATACCGCGTGAAAACGGCCAATGCAGGAACATGGCAAGTCGATGCCGAAGTGGCAGCCACCGCTCCCGCACGCATTTCCCTTGAAGTCGGCGAGAGCAAGCAGCCCGCCGCCATCCCGAGCACCGGCGCTGCTGCCAAATGGCAAACCGTTTCGCTGGGCCGGATCGAACTGCCAGCCGGGGAATCGGTCATCCACCTCAAGCCTGTTGCGGATGAATGGAGCCCGATCGAGTTGCGCAAACTCACACTCAGCCCCGTTCAATAGGCGCGGTTATTGGAGACGAGCTTGGCGGTGGCAAGCGCATCGGCCCCGGCACAGGTGGTGGCCGTGGCGGCGGCCGGTGCGCCCACGGCAAGCGGGCGGCCGCTGCGGGGATCGATGACGTGCGAGCGTCCGCCGCGGAATTGATGTTCCGAGCCGCTGGTGGCGATGGCCTGGTTTTGCAGGGTTATCGGCTCGCCGAGCGCCGGACCGGCCACCGTCCACCCATGCCTGCCCGGCGCGTGACCCGATGCGAGCACATCGCCGCCGAACTCGATGATATGGTTTTCATATCCGGCATCGCGCAGAATTTCACTCATGCGGTCCACAGCATAACCTTTGGCGATGGCGGAAAAATCCAGCATCAACCCGCCGTGCCGCTTGGTGATCGAGTTGCCATCGATATGGAGGTGGTCAAACCCGCAAGCCGCACGTGCCGCCTCGACTTCCTCAGCCGTCGGTTCACCCCGCCATTCACCGCGCCACGCGCCGAATCCCCATACGCGGATCAATGCACCGATGGTGGGATCGAAGCGTCCGTCGGTTTGCGCATGATATTCCAGGGAAAGCGCCATCAAATCCGCCACCGTATGCGGCATTTGCATGATGGCCCCGGCAGGCGCGCGGTTGAATGCGGAAACCCAACTGTCATCACGCCATGTCGAGAGATCTTGATCGAGGCCTTTGAGCATTTGGTGGATCGGGCACTCCACATCCCCCACCCTGCCGACGGCCTTGATGCGATAAGTCGTGCCCATCGCCTCGCCGGTGAGGATGGTGATGCGGTCGCTGCGATCACAGGCCGACAGGGACAAAGCGGCCAGCACGGGCCACAGGATCGCTTTCATGGCCTGACCGGTGCGGTTTTCACCAGCAGCAGATCGATCAGCTCCTTCGCTGAGCCGATGCCATCCAGATCGTAATCCGGCGCGCCATTGTCGAAGGCGCCGCCGCCGTGCGCGGTGAGTTCAAGCAAGGCATACGGATTCCCCTG
>JALRFY010000219.1 GCA_023253625.1 Akkermansiaceae bacterium
ACCGCCGGAAAGGTCCGCAAGCCCCTCGCTCTTTGTGAACAGGCCGCTCGGCATGAAGAACGACGAGTGGGCCACACGGTCCATCAACTGCATGATGCCCGCGGCCTCCAGCGGCGGGAAGGCGAGCAACAGCAGGAAACCGGTGACCAGCATCGACCAAACGAAGAACGGCAGCCGCATCCACGTCAGCCCGCGGGCGCGCAGGTTGATGATGGTGGTGATGAAATTGACCGAACCCAAGAGCGAGGAAGTGATCAGCAGCACCAGACCGATGAGCCATTGCGTCTGCCCCGCCAGCCATTGGTTGACGATCTGGCCGTCGGCGAATCCGGCCAGCGGAGAATAGTTGGTCCAGCCGGACTTGGCCGCGCCGGATTCCATGAAGAATGAGGCGCACATGACCAGACCGCCGGCGAGATAAACCCAGTAGCTCAGCATGTTGAGCCGCGGGAACGCCATGTCCGGCGCGCCGATTTGCAGGGGGGTGACGTAGTTCCCGAACGCACCGAAACCGAGCGGCACGATGCCAAGGAAAACCATGATGGTGCCGTGCATGGCACCGAACATGTTGTAAGTCTCACCGGTCACCTTGCCATCCTGCAGCCAGCGGGCCTTCCAGTTGTCGGTGAAAATCCAGCTCATCCACTCCGGCAGCGGCTGGTGCGGAAAAGCGATGCTCCAGCGCATCACCATCATCAGGTAGAACCCGAATGCCAGGAACAGCATCGCGGTGATGCCATACTGGATGCCGATCATCTTGTGATCGGTGGAAAAAATGTATTTTCGGATGAATCCCGGATCGTGGTGGTGATCGTCGTGTCCGGTATGAGAAGTGGCGGTGGCGCTCATGGTTGCGTCGTGCGGCGTTCGTTAATCCGGTTAGCGCTGAGATAGCAGCAAAAAATGCGTGGTGGCGATTGCGGCCCACATTTTAATTCCTGATGATTCATCTCATGGCATGACCGGAAATGCGTGAAGGTGTGATTGGAGTTGGTAAGTCAGCAGGGCGGTGCGTAAATCCGCGGATACGTGAAGGTTCTCAGGGCGTGGCCTCCGCGACGGGAGCGAGTGTGATGGGATCGACCAGTGCGGCTGGATCGAGCGGTTCACCGGAGAGGTTCTTGGCGTGGTCCGCGGCGAGTTCCTCTGCGGTCATTTGCTGACCGAGCTTGGCGCGGGCGGCGGAGATATCCATCGCGTTCTTGGCCATTTCCACGGTGACGACATCGCCGGTGGAATTTCCGAAGTTGTTGCGGACGTAGGTCATGATGCCCGCCAGATCCTCCGGGCTGAGGCCCGTTCCCTGTGCGGCCATGCCGCCGGCACCGCCATAGGTCTTGCCGCTGCTCATCGGACCGACGAGGCCGTTGAGGATGATCATGGCGAGACGGTCGGTGTCGCCAGTGACCCAAGCGGAGCCGGCGAGCGTTGGGAAATTGGCACCGTCGCCGCGTGCGTCGGCACCGTGACAGCCATTGCACTTCACCGAGTAGATCTTGGATCCGCGGGTCATGAAGGCGGCCAGCGCCTCCTTCGGTGCGGGACCTGAGGCCTCCATTCCTGGTGGTGGCGTGCGCACGTAACCGGGTTTGAACACCGCGCCGTAGTTGAACAGATCCCCCGCCCCGCCGAGGATGCCGCCAGCGATCAGGAAAACCACACCACAGACTGCGATCACCCACAGGGAAATCGGCTCGGAGCCGCTGTCATCGATCCGTTTTTCACGCACAGCCGCGGCAGCCTCGCGAACCAGGCGGTCGTGGGCTGCGGTGACGTTGATCGAATCCTCGAGATCGGGTTTCGGACTGGGCTCGGACATGTCGGAAAGTGCGTGGTATGAATGGAAAATCAACTTTCGCTGTCATTCTTGGCAGGAGCGAAATCAAAGGACGCTGGAGCGGGATGGTCCTTCTTCATGGAAAGCAGGTATGAAACAAGGGCACGTGCGGCGGGACGCGGCACGAGCTCATAGCCCTCCCCGGCATCGACCGCAAGGGCATCGGGTGATCCCGCGCCGTGGACGCGGCGTTTTTCAAACAGGAAGGGATGTGGCGGGCAGGTGGAGCTGTAGAGATCCGGATTGAGCCGCGGATTGTAGAGACGGGCGAAAAGCCAGCGTTCCGGGTCGGTTCCGGCGGCCTGCAGCACGTCCATGCGGCGACCGAGATTCGAGAGATCGGGCCCGATCCGATTGACACCGATCTGCGCGAAGGTTTCGCCCTCGAAGTCGTAAGGGTTGGTTTCGCGGCGTGTGTCGCCACGGCTTTCGTCGGCATCGAGGCCGCCCCAATCCGGGCGGTAGAGGTCGTTGCCGGCATAAACCGGGCGCACGACCTGGGTGTGGCAAAGGTAGCAACCGTTCTCTGCATAGATTTCCGCGCCATCGGCCACGCGGCCGGTGCGTTTTGGGTGGAACAAGGCGGCACCGGGTTCAGCGGACATCAGCACCGGCTGCAAGTCTCGCATCTTGAGGTAGGGGACCACGATGACGGCCAGCCACGCCACGCCGAAGGAGGCGGCGACGCCGATGATGAAGGTGCGGAGACTCATGAGGAGAGGATTTGAAATTTGAAATTTGTAATTTGAAATTTCGTGTCAGTGGGCGTGGGCATGGCCGGGGCCGGCATTGTCGATATCACCATCCTCACCGTGCGGGTTTCCGCCGTGGTGAGAAACCAGCAACGTGGGATGGCTGCTGCGGCGGCCGAGGCGCATCCACATCAGGAGGAGATGGATGAAGAAAAAGATGTTCGAGAAAAGGATCAGGCACCATGCGAAGGTGGTGGCCACCGCATAGGGGCGGGCATAGTCAAGCACTCCGAGCCATGGTTGCTGCCAGTTTTCCTGGCCCAACCCCTGCTGCGTGCCTCCGAAGAGGGCCACCAGTGCGACGGTGATGATTCCGTAAACCGACAAATAGAAATGCACCTTGATCAAGCGCCGGGAAATCCACTCGCGCAAGGTGACGCGGGGGACGATGAAATAGGTGGCGCCGAACATGCTGAGGGTGAAGAATCCGTAGAGCGCCAGGATATCGAATCCGTAACCGGACAGCGTGAACTGGGTGAGACGCAAGGTGGAACCGGGGAGATTGAGCAAGACCGCGGCGGCGGCGAGCACCAGCAGGCCGGCCATTCCGGCGGCGGCGAAGCGCAGTGACGGGCTGGCAGCCATGGTTTCCGGGGCGGAGGCCATCGTGCGCAGCGTGTTGATCGCCGCGGCACAGGCCGGGATGAAGATCAAGGCGGTGGCGGCGGCTCCGATGTAAGGCAGGAAATAGGGAACCGGCGCGCCGGCAAGTTTCTGCATACCCGCCCACGGCGCGATCACCGCCAGCGACCAGAAACCGAACTTGGCGAGCGAATAACTGAACACCGGACGCCCGGTGACCTTCGGCGCGAGGTAATATGTCACGCCCAGCGCAACCGGCGTGAAGAAGAGGAACAGCAACGCGGAGCGGAACCAGGCATTGATGCCCGCGCCCATCACCGGGTGGCCGGGCAGGCAATGGAGCAGGACGTTGGAGGTCACGTAAATCCATGGAAACCAAAGCAGGGCGGCCAGCAGATACCATTGCGAAACATAGACATGCCCCACCGGGCGGATCCGGAACTGGATGAATGAACCGGCGACGATGGCGAAATAGGAGATCAACAACAGCGGCCATGCAAAGGAAGGAAACTCCATCCACGGCATGCCGGTGCCATTTCCAGACAGGATGCCGATCACGCCGAGTGCGATGCCCAGGTTCCAGACATGCCCGGCGGTGAGGATCGAACCCACCATCGTGCACTCCTTGCGCGAGAGGCGGGCCATCAGCCACAGGATCGCGGCGAATGCAGCCTGCATCCCCCAACCGTAAACCAGCGCGTTGACGTGTGCGGGAAACACCCGGCCGTAAGTGAGCCACGATAAGGAGGACAGGAAGCCCGGGCTATGCACCTTCACCGAAGCGATGATGCCGAGGAAAATCGAAACCGCGAGCCAGGCCGCGCCGCTGGTCAGGAAAAACATCACCGGATGGCGCAGCGAGCGGTCGATGCCGGCGCGCAGGATGGCGTCTTGTTCGGTGCTTTGGGATGTGGGCTGTGACATCAGGATGAGTGATGGAATTTCGCGCCGCGTCAGGGTTTGACGAGGTCCTCGACGGTGAGTTGGGGTTTGCCGACTTCGCTGCGCAGTGCGGCGACCTGTTCGGGTTTCACGGCAGGTGCCTTGTTGCCGAAGCTGTTGCGGACGTATGTGAGCACTGAGGCGATCTGCTCATCGGTCTGATAAGCCATGGCCACCATGCCGCCGGGGAAATTGTATTCGGTCCCCTTGACGGTGATCGGCCCCGTGAGGCCGCGGAGCTGGATGCGGATGAGATTGGATGCCGGACCGGTGACCCACTCGGATTCCGCGAGCGGCGGGGCGATCGGGGTGCCTTCGGCGTTCTGGCCGTGGCAGGCGGCGCAGAGCATATACTGGGCCTTGCCAAACTCCATGACTGCGGGGTCGATGGGTTCGTTCGGATCCGCGGCGGGCGCATCGACCACGGAAGTATCGGCCGGCGGGGCGGAGGCGAGTTTCTCTGCGGTGGGCGTGCCCGGAATGACCTGCTCGGGTTTTTCCACGGCGGCAGGCTTGGATGCGGCGAGCTTGGCGGCCACCGCAGGCATCGCGGCTTCGATTTTCTCGGGCGGCAGCGATTCCACCTGCGTAGCATCCACTTTGGCCTTGATTTCATAGCGCGGCCTGGCAGCGGCGTCCTCGAGCGTTTGCGCGGGCTTGCGGTTGAAAAGCAGGATCACCGCCAGCAGGAGCGCGAAGATCAGGAATGCGCCGAGCGCCCACCAGAAGGTGGTGAAACGGATGATCGGATTGTCGCGGTTGGGGTCCATGAGACGGGCGGTGGCGGATCAGTTGGAAAGGTTGGCGGACTCGAGGATGCGCGGGTCGCGGTTCGGGTAGAGTGAGTGCTGGCCGATGGCGCGCAGCAGGAGGAACAGGAAGGCCGCGCCGATGGTGACCAAGGCGAGGATATCACCCCAGAATGCGCCGGGGATGGAGACCTGGATGCCGCCGAAGACCTCTGGCTTGATCTTGCCGAGCGAGACGCCGCGCTCGGGAATCGCGATGAGATAGTGGTCAAGCACGTGCATCGCCAGCGTGTAAACCGCCATGATCGAGAGCCATTTCGAATTCCGTTTGAGCCATGCCTGAAGCAGGATCACGAAGGGGATGACGAAGTGACCGAAGACCAGCGCGATCATCGCGGTGTTCCAGTTGCCGGTGTTGCGAATCAGGAAATAGGAGGTTTCCTCGGTGATGCCGGCATACCAGATGAGGAAATATTGCGAGAAGGCGATGTAGGCCCAGAACACCGTGAAGGCGAACAGCAGCTTGCCCATGATGTGGAAGTGCTCGGCACCCGCGACGTGCTTGAGGTGGCCCTGGCTCTTGAGCCAGGCGACGACGAGAATGATCACCGCCATCGAGTTGAGCGCGGAGCCGGCGAAAAGATAGACTCCCCACATCGTGGAGAACCACTTGTAGTCGAGCCCCTTGAGGAAATCGAAACCGGTGAAGGTAATGGTCAGCGCGAAAATGATCAGTGTGTAGGTGGAGTGGAAACGCGCACGGAAGAGGCGCTTCGTTCCGGGGTTGGGATCCTTGTCCTGGTCGGTGGAAAGCTTGCGCAGGAAAATGATCACCGCGCTGAGGCCCACGCCCCAGAAGATCACCCGGGCATACCAGAAGGGAAGGTTCAGAAACCAATGCTTCGCGTAGAGCAGGTGGTCGTGGTGGTGGAGGTATTCCTTCACATTGCCATCGGCGGCGCGGTGGGTGTTCATCCACTCGTAGAGGTATTGCTGGACCTGCGGGCAGAGCAGCGGGATGCCGAAGAGGAACATCCAGGGATAAGTCGAGCCGAGGTTTTCGAAAGTGCGGCGAACTGACGTCCCCCATCCGGAGTTGGAAACGTTGTGGAGCAGCGTCCAGAAACAGCCGCCGATCGAAAGGGTCAGGAAGAAATAGAAGGCGAACACCCACGAATAGGCATACGAGCCGCGGATTTTCTCCGGCGCGAAGAACAGCAGGTAAAGGCTGAGCACCGTGCCGGCGGCGGCGATGGCGAGCGCGATGGTTTTCACCTTCGCGGACCGCGTGGTGTCGAGATGATCGCCGTTGATGGCGATGTCTGCGGATGTGACGTGGTGGTGGGCCATTGCGGTGGAAAAATCAGTTGGTGCCTGCCTTGGCGGACTGGAGCGTGCGGACATAGGCGATGATCGCCCAGCGGTCGCGGACCGGGATGTTGTAGCCGTAGCCGCTCATCTGTCCCTTGCCCTTGGTGATGACTTCATACAGGCGTCCGTCCGGGTAGGTTTCCTGGTGGAACGTGGGTAGCTGGAGGTTGGCGATGCCCGGCACGCCGTAGCTGGCGGTGATGCCCTGGCCGTCGCCGGATGCACCGTGGCAGATGGCGCAGTAGATGCCGTAGCGCTCCTTGCCGCGGCGGATCAACTCGGCCGCGCTGTCCGCATCCAGCGTGAGTTCCTCGGGCATGCCGCTGCCGTAATAATCGCCAATGTGTCCGGTGTAGTAATAGCCGGTTTGCCCACCAAACTCGTATTCGGGGATGCCGCCGATGGTTGTCTCGCCCTCGGGGTTGAAGCCGCGCGGCTGTGTCTCAAGCACTGGCAGCCGGTCACCCATACCATCACCGAAAAAAGAAGATGGCTTCTGGGCCCGCAGCTTGTCCTGCTCGTCCATGTCCGGGAAAATGCGGACCGGCGGCTTGGAAAACTTCTGGCCGCGCAGGCCGAAGATGCCGACGACAAGCAGCGCGATCAGTGCATATGCCAGGAAGAAGTAGCGCATCGGGAAATTTGAAATTTGAAATTTGAGATTTGAAATTACCTGTCAGTCCTCTTCTTCGACGAGTTCGATGTTTTCACCACCGATCTGCGCGAGCAGATCCTTGGTCTGGTTGGGGCTGAATTTCGGATCGCGGGCCTCGATGGCGATGAAGAAGCCATCGTCGGTGGCTCGGTGGAATTGCTTGCTGGCGAACAACGGGTGGTTGAGGCGCGGGAGCTGGATCAACGCGAGCAGGCCGAAGAGCACCGTGAAACCGGAGAACAGAATGGTGAGCTCGAACATCACCGGGAAAAAGGCCGGGATGGTGAAGATGTTGGCGGGTTTCGCCTGGACGATGGTCGGATAAATCACCACCTGCGTGCTGTAGGCCAGCGCGAAGGCGGTGGCGCAACCGGTCATGCCACCGAAGAACACGAACCACGGGAGGATCGAGCGTTTCATGCCCATCGCTCCGTCGAGACCGTGGATCGGATAGGGCGAATAGCAGTCCCATTTCCGAAAGCCGGAGTCGCGGATTTTTTCCGCAGCCTTGTAGAGGGCGGAGGCGCTCTTGAACTCGGCGAGGTAGCCGTAGACGCGTTTGCGGGTGGTACTCACGGGTGGAAAGAGGGGTTGGTGTTTCGGTGAAATTATTTCGAGCTAACCAGTTCCTTTTGGTAGGCGGCTTCGCTGACCGCGCCATGGTCCGGGTGGTGTTCCTTGTCGTCGTGATGGGGATCGGACTGCGGGAGTGTCCATTTCACTTCGGCGATGTTGATGCAGGGGAGGAATTTGAGGAACAGCATGAAGAGGGCGAGGAACATTCCGATGGTGCCGACGAAGAGCATCTGATCCTGAGCTGAGGGTGAGAAGGTCTTCCAGTCACCCGGCAGCCACATGCGGGCCAGAGTGGTGACGATGATGACGAAACGTTCGAACCACATGCCGACGTTCACGCACATGGCCACGGCCATGACGACCCAGAGGTTTTCGCGACAGGCTCTGAACCAGAACAACTGCGGTGAGAGCACGTTGAGCGACATCATCGCGGCGTAGGCCCACCAGTAGGGTCCGGCGATGCGGTACTTGAAGGCATCCATTTCATAGATCGCGCCCGAATAGAACGCGACGAAAAGCTCCATCAGGTAGGCGTAGCCAACGATCGTTCCGGTGAGCAGGATGATCTTG
>JALRFY010000231.1 GCA_023253625.1 Akkermansiaceae bacterium
TGTCCTTGCGGTAATAATCCGCAACCGCCTCGCTCGCCAAAATTTCGCGACGCTCGCCTTTGCCGAGCACGATTGCATCCCATGCGAGTTTCACACGATCCCAGCGCTTGTCGCGGTCCATCGCAAAGTAGCGGCCGATTACGGTAGCGATGCGCGCACCACATTTGGCGGCCTCGTCTTCAACCTTGGCAAGATAGCCTTCCCCACCGGTGGGCGAAGTGTCGCGACCGTCGGTGATGGCGTGGATCATGATGTCCCCCACCCCGGCGGCCTTGGCGAGTTTCACCATGGCGACAAGCTGGTCTTGGTGGCTGTGCACGCCACCATCGGAAACCAGGCCGATGAAGTGGAGCCGTGAGGATTTCGCCTTGCCGAGCGCTTCAGTGAACACCGGATTGGCGGCGAGCGTGCCGTCTTCGATCGCCTTGTTGATGCGGGTGAGGTCCTGATAAACGATGCGGCCGGCACCGAGGTTGAGATGGCCGACCTCCGAGTTGCCCATCTGGCCGTCTGGCAGGCCGACGTCCAGGCCGGAGGCACTGAGGAAGCCCTTCGGGTATTGCTCCAGCATCACGTCATGGAACGGGGTATTGGCGAGCAGCACGGCATTGCCGTCTTTTTCCGCCGTTTCCTGCCCCCCGGGATTCACACCCCAGCCGTCGCGAATGATCAACACAACCGGTTTCTTTGCCATAACGGCGTGGCGTTTAACGACAGCGCCGGGGGCGGGCAAGCGCCGAAAAACCACATACGGTGAAATGCCCGTCACAAATCCGGCAATCTGCTTGCTAGACGGCAAATCCGCGTCCTAGTTTCACCCCCAACATGAAATTGAGGAATATCTGGTGGTTGCTCCCTGCGGCATTGCTCCTGGGGGCTTGCAAGAAAAAGGAAACGTCGGCGGAAACCTCCGGCACACCCACAGCAGTGGAAAGCGCTGCGGAAGCCGCGCCATTGCAGCCGGAAGCCAACCCGGAGATACCCGCGCTCAGCCCAGAGGAACGCGCTGCCAAACTCGGCTTCGTGCGCCACCTGCCACAAGACACCGCGGCGGTCGTCAGCCTCCACAACGGCACCCGCCATGCCTCCAAAATCAAGGCATCCAAGCTCTGGCAGGCCATCAGCGGCGAGGAAGCGCTTGACCTACCCGATGCTTCCGATGACGAGTCCCCGACCGGGCCGGCCGCACTTTTCGCCAAGGAGTTTACCATCGCTGTGGGCGCTCAAGCGGGCGAACAGACGGCAAACCTCCTGCAACTGAACCGCCGCCTCACCCACTTCCAGATACGCACAATCGCATCGGCCGCGGCGGCGTGCGCCGAATCGGGAGATTTTTCGAATTTCGAATCCGCGATGGGCCAGCGTTTCAGCGAGGAGCTGCTTGTCAATCTGCTCAAGGACCCCGAGTCCGGTGTCGAATTGTTCGAGAAAATGAACATGCCGCCGCTCTACATCGCATTTGGCACCACCGGGGAAAACCGCGAGGCCATCGCCCAGCAACTCACCCAGTCCACCGAGATGCTGGGGTTTTTCGGCGACTTCATCGAACCGGTGGAGGCCGAGCGCGACGGCCAGGTTTTCGCCGGCAACAAAGTCTCGGGCGAAAAATTGTCGAAACTCATGGCCGAGAACCGCGAGCCGATGGATGCCATGCTCGATGCCGCCAGCGTCGACAAACTCATCGCCGCGGTGGCGAAAAAAGACCTGGTGATGATGAGCGGCATGATCGGCAACTACGCCGTGTTTTTCCTCGGCTCATCGCCGGATGACCTGATGTTCGCCGACGCCCCTGCGGACTCGCTGGTGGCAGGCGAAGCGCTCGCCTTCTGCGATGCCCATCTCTCCAAGGATCTCGCCGGCCTGATCTATGGCAGGAAGGAAATGATCTCGCAAATGATGGCCAATGTGACCGGTCTCGCCGATCTCGCCAGCGGCTTGCAGGAAGGACTCGCCGGCTCGCAGGGGCTGGGCGACACACGCGATCTCCAGGCTCTGCTGCGCATCGTCGGCGAACGTGAAGCCACCATGCGGACCATGATGAAACTCGATGGCACGGGTACCATCGCCTTTGTGGAAGATGGTTTGAAAATCGAATCCTACGGCGGCATCGATACCGGCAAGTTCGACTGGCAGGCCGTCAACCGCCTTGCCGGCCTGCGGGATGGCGCCAATGTGGCGTTTTTCACCAATGCCACCGCCGGCACGGCTTACACTGAAGCGGCCCGCGCCTACCTCGAAGCCTTGATGGAAACCGCCTACGCGGTGGCCATGAAAGTGGCGGAACTGCCAATGAAAGACGATGAGATGGTGCAATACCGCGAAATGGCCGGCATGTTCGACCTGAACTTCCGCAAGCATGCCGTGGCCGTTTGGGATGCGCTGAGTGGCGATTTCACCGGCGGACTGGGGCAGGAAAGTGCCCTGATCATTGACCTCAACGGCACCCCGCCCGCGGTTCCCGGCGTGCCGCAGGAAGTGGTGAATGAAGGGAAATTCCCCCGCATCACGATGCTGGCTCCGGTCACCGAACGCGCCAGGCTCGCCTCCGCCTGGCAACAAATCGATACCTCCGCCGCAAGCATCCTGCAAAAAATCGGCGAGATGCAGGGCACGCCCATCCCAATGCAGAAGCCGCTCAGTTCCGAGCGCGATGGATTCACCACCTGGTTCTTCCCGCTGCCATTCTTCAACGATGATTTCCTGCCCTCCGTGACCGTTGGCGACCAGTGGTTCGCCGCCTCCACCTCCAAGAACCAGGCTCTCGATCTGCTCGCCAAGGCCGGCAGCGGCGAGTCCTCACAGGGACTCACGGTGCTGGTGAACTTCGACTCGCTGCGCGAGTTCACCAAGCTCACTGCCGATGTGCTGGAAAAGAACAAGGAAACCGTCGTGCTCGACGAGGACATGCTCGAAACCATCCGCACAATGACCGACGCGCTTGAGGACTTCGAACGCCTCGATATCCGGACCCGCAAGGAAGCCGGACAACTCCGCACCAGCATCCACCTCAAGACCCGCTGAGACCGTGGCGGCCAACGGCCATGACGCTCGAGCCCATCGGTATCGTCCGCAGTTGCTTCGGGGAGAAATTCGCCACTCCCAGACAACCCGGCCTATGCCCGAGCGCGTGGGGCGAGCTGGTCTTCCACCCACCCTATCGGAGCCGCGAGGCCATACGCGGGCTGGAGGGATTTTCACACCTTTGGCTGATCTTCGGCTTCCACGAAACCTTGGCCCATGGATGGTCCCCCACCGTTCGCCCGCCTCGGCTCGGCGGCAATCTCCGCGTCGGAGTCTTCGCGAGCCGCTCGACTTTCCGTCCCAATGGCCTCGGCCTCTCGCTGGTCCGGCTCGAGGGCATCGATGTGGATTCGCCCGATGCGCCGGTCCTGAAACTCGGCGGGCTCGATCTCATCGACGGCACGCCGGTCCATGACATCAAGCCCTACCTGCCGTATGCCGATTCCGTGCCCGACGCCCGCGCTGGATTCGCCTCAGCGGAGATTCCCCGCCTGAATGTCGAAATCGACGATGCCGCCGCTGCGGATTTCGAGGCCCTGCCGGAGCGTGCGCGCCATCTCATCCGCGAGGCGCTCTCGCTCGACGTCCGCCCGGCCACACGCGTGGACGATGACGGGCGCGTCTTTGGAGCCGTGATCTCCGGGCGCAACATCCGATTCTCCATCCATGGCGGAGCATGTCGGGTCCTGGCCGTCACGCCTGCCGACTGGGGCGTGGACGGGTAAGATCCAGAATCCTGAAAGCGTTTCGCAGCATTTCTGTGGCACGGATCATTCATCCCTGATCCCGGACGATTCACCGCGGCAGCAGCAATTCCTCCTCCTTCAATCCGGTCAGTTGGCCGAGCCGCGACATCAGCCGCTTGAGCGTGAAGAACAGAAACGCGAGGATCGGTATGCCGATGACCGCAAAACTCCACCCGGTGAGCTTCGCCACCTGTTCGTTATACAACTCCCGGGCATTGGTGGCCGCATGGTCGAGCCCCCCGAGAAAATACAATGCCAGGCCGAAGTTCATCGCCGTGCTGATGAAAAACGAGCTCGCGAACAACCAGGTCGCCCGGTAGAGGATGGTCCGGTAGGTTTCACCGCCGCCAATTTCCTCGACGCGGCTCTCGATCCGGCGGACGTCGAAAATCGAATCGGTGTAAAGGAACACCCGCAACATCGGCGAGGCCGTGAAATGCGAACCGAGCACCGCGATCCCGAGGATCAGCGGAATCGACGCCTCCTTGATCCCGAAAAGCAAGGCGGCATTCGGTTTGACCGTGCCATCATGGTTCCACAGATAGATCGTCAGCCCCCCCGTGAGCAACACAGAGACCAGCCCGAGCGCGGAGAAGAAATTCCCCTTGCGGGTGCTGATATAATGCCATGCACCGTAGCCGATGGGAAACACCAAAGCCACGATCAAGGCCTTGACGGGCCCGATATGCCATGGCCGCACCGCCTTGCCGAGCGATTGCTGCATCTCGGGGTCCTTGCTCAGGTAACTGAGCGCAAGCACCGGGATCAACACGTTGATCAGGATATTGGCGAGCGGATGCTCTTCTTTGTTTGGCTTGCCGGAAACGGTCATGGGCTGCGCGCAACAAAGCGGGGATCAGCCACTTGGAAAATCAAAAAAGCGCGGAATACACGCTCGCCCCCTGCTCCGGAATCCACCATCCGCTGGCGTAAAAGCTGACTCCCGGGTTGGTCGGATTTCGGGCGTTAGGGCTTCATGCCGGTTGACGCGTAGCGGGGATGGCTCGGATTTGTGGGGAGAACGGTCCCGGCTCCGGCCGGTCGCTTGGCCGGGCCATGGTGTCGGATTGATCGTTTGTGGAAAAAAGCAGCCAAATGGCATGAATTTTGCTTTAGTAAATGATTTGACGATTTCATCCTTCTGTCGGCAACGCATTGCCGCCCATGTCGGATTTCAATCTCCATCAATCGCTGTCCCAGCAACAGACGCTCGCGCCACAGATGCGCAAGAGCCTGGAGATCCTGCAAGCCGGCACGATGGAGCTCACCCAGCTCATCACCCAGGCGCTGGAAACCAATCCGGTGCTAGAGGATGTGACCGAGTCGCTCTCGCTCGATGAGGGGATGAACGAGGATCCAGACTCACTGGAGCATCTCAATGAGACCGACGATGACTGGCGTGACCGCCAGATCATGGAGGGGCGCTCGTCGCCATGGACACAGGAGGACGAGGAGCGTCGGCAGCATTTGTATGAATCGATCGTCGCGCCCGAAACCCTGCAGCAGCACCTGCGGCAGCAGTTGGATTTATCCATGGTCGAGCCGGATGTGCGCGAGGCGGCGGTGGTTTTACTCGGTAATCTCGATGAGCGCGGATTCCTCGACCTGCCGGCAGAGGAGTTGGGCAGGCGCATGGATATCAAGCCTGCGGTGATGAACAAGGCGGTGAATTTGATCCAATCCTTCGACCCGCCCGGGGTGGGCGCATCAGGGGTCTTGGAGTCGTTGTTGTTGCAACTCGAACGTGCCGGCGGACGGGACACGATCGAATACAGAATCGTGCGCGATCACCTCGAAGACCTCGCGCGCAAACGCCACCCGCAGATCGCCCGGACACTGGGGACCAGCATCGAGCGCATTGTCGAGGCCGCCTCGCGGATCGGCCGGCTCACGCTGAATCCCGGTGGCGATTTCAATCCCACAGGGAATCCCTACGTGCAGCCCGATGCGATCATCGAATTCAACGACGAAGGCGAACTCGAGGCGCGGCTCACAGGTGAAAACCTGCCCAACCTGCGCATCAACGATTTCTACAAGGACATGATCGGCAAAAGCGGGCTCGACACGAAGTCACGTCAGTTCCTGCGCGACCAGATCCGTGATGGCCGCAGCCTGATCCGCGCGATCTCGCTGCGGCAGGAAACCATCCTCGCCATCGCCCACAAGCTCATCGAGCACCAACGCGACTTCTTCAGGAAAGGCCCGCGTTTCCTGCGTCCGCTTACGATGAACGAGATCGCCGACGAACTCGGCATGCACGCCACCACCGTTTCGCGCGCGGTGGCCGGAAAATATCTGCTCAGTCCGCAAGGGCTCACGGAAATGCGCGCCTTCTTCGCCACCGGCTACCAAACGCAGGACGGCACGGAAGTTTCCAATGCCGGCGTGCGCGAGGCCATCCAGCAGCTCGTCGCGGCGGAAAATCCGGCCAAGCCGATGTCCGACGAGGCGCTCATGAAAGCGCTCGCCGCGCAGGGCGTGAAGGTCGCGCGGCGCACCATCGCCAAATACCGCGAGCAGCTCGGCATCCTGCCGTCCCACCTGCGCAAGGTTTTCTGAACAACCGGGACAAGCCATGGATCAAGCTCATGGGCTGCCATGCCCATATGCGGCGCAAGTTCTTCGAAGCCACCGCACAATCCCCGCGCCTCGTCGCCTGGATCCTGCGTCAGACCGCCCACTTTTATCACATCGAGACGCGCTTGCGCCAAGCCAAGGCCGGCCCCGCCCTCCGCCAAGCCGTGCGCGCATCCGAAAAGCCGCATCATCCACCAGCGCCAGCCGTTTGCTCAAGAAGCCCATGATCCGGGCGACACGAAAATGGTTCCTGTCCTCGGGTGTGGGAACCCACCGTCCTCGATTTATGCCCGACTGGCTGAATTGCGGACAAGGCAGCAAAGGCTGTCACATTAATTTGGCCGGCGAGACCATCCACGACCACCCCGTTCGGGTGTGGTGCAAGCAGGGAAATACCCCCCTTCACTATTCCGTAACTTACTGAAAATCAAATGGTGGAGGCGAGGGGAGTCGAACCCCTGTCCGGAACGCCTTCAGCGCTGGTATCTACACGTTTAGCAAACGATCGGAGTTTTCGGAGACGCGCGGCCCGCTTGCAGCGTTGCGGCTCCTAGAAACCTGTTGAGTCTCGGAGGATGAACCCGGCTTCCCGATTCCCCTCCCAGCCTTCTGGGTGTCGTCATCCCCCCTAGAAGGCGTTGGGGTTCTGACGTGGCTGTCAGTTAAGCAGCCAATGCGAGCTCGTTGGAGTCTGCATTTATTTGTTTTGAACGGCTTTTAAGGAGGCCAGCCGATCAACCTCCACGTGCAACCAGCGCGTCGGACATTCCGTCGAAACCGGAACGCCCCCGTTTGCGGGATGCGGCTATGATAAAGCAGCCGGGAAAAATTTCAATCGCCAAAATCGACTCGACAACAGCTTGAAGATTTCGCCCTCGCGCACTTGCCCTCCGCCAGCGCTAAACGCCGCCCGCTGGGATCTGGATTCCGGCCAGGCAGCATCACCATCCACGATGGCAAGGGCGGCAGACACCCCGTTGTCACGCTGCCTGTTGCTTTGGAACAGCGGCTCACGGAATATCTCACGACCCCGCACGAAAAACATCTTCAGGATCTCACTGTCCGCTGCTATTTGAGCCGGATAAGCAACCTTGATCCGGTGTGACGGCTACAGTGCCTTGCCCTGGGCCGCGCTATTGGAATTTCTGTTTTACTGGCCGCCGAACTGCGGCATCTTCCACCATGGCTGAGACACGGCGGGTGGCGATTTTCGGGGTGACGGGATTCATCGGGCACGCCTTGCCGGAGTTGTTGGCGGCGCACGGTTTCGCCACCACTGGCGTCAGCCGTTCCGGCACTGGCGATGTATCCGGGGTGGACCGCTGGCAAAAACCGGACTCGCCCGTCCTCTACGGCCATCATGCCGTGATCAATATCGCAGGCGAGCGCATCGACCGCCGCTGGACCTACGGAAACCGCCGGCGCTTCCATGACAGCCGCATCGGCGTGACCCGGAAGATCGTGGAAGCCATTCGCGCACTGCCTGAAAACGAGCGGCCGCGCGTGCTCATCAATGCCTCTGCCGTCGGCATCTACGGTGACCGGGGCGACGAAGTCCTGACAGAATCATCGAGGCCCGGCAGCGGATATCTGGCGGAATTGTGCCGTGAGTGGGAACATGAGGCGATGGAAGCCGCCGGACTTGGCCTGCGGGTTGTTTGTCCACGGATCGGCGTGGTATTGGGCCGCGGGGGTGCCGCATTCGCGAAACTCGCCACCGTCTTCAAAACCGGCCTTGGGGGGAGGCTGGGCGATGGCCGCCAGTGGATGCCATGGGTTCACCTCGATGACATTCGCGCCGCATTGGTCCACGCGGTGGTTTCGGAGTCCCTGCACGGCCCCGTCAACTGCACCGCGCCGGCACCCGAGCGAAATGCCGACTTCACCCGCAAGCTGGCCGCGGCACTTCACCGCCCCGCCATCCTGCCAGTGCCGGGCATTGCCCTGAAACTCGCGCTCGGCGGATTCGGTGGTGCCTTGTTGGAAGGCCAGCGCGCTGTCCCCGCCGCATTGGAAGCAGACGGCTTCCGCTTCCGCCACCCCACGCTTGAAGACGCGCTGGCCGAATTGCTCAACTGAGTGCTGCTCCACCCTTGCGGGCAGCTCATGTTCAAAACGTTGATCACATTGCCTGCCACCGGTGGCCAGGAGCGGGATTTTTGCGGGAATTTTTCGCCTGTGCAAGGCCGGCGAAAACGGCTAGTGACATGCCATGCCAAATCCCGGGACCTATGCCAATTGCTACATTTCCGCCTGCATGTGCTGTCTGGCCATGTGGCTTGTTTCCCCAACTAGCACCGCCCAGCCGGCGGTCCCGCCGATCCCCGCTTTCAAACAGGATGCGCGGATCCTTTTCCAGGGCGATTCAATCACCGATGGCAACCGCGGCCGTAACGCTGATCCGAATCACATACTCGGTCATGGTTATGCGTTCATCATCGCCGCCAAATACGGTGCCGCATATGCGGAAAGGAACCTGACTTTCCTGAATCGCGGCTGCAGCGGCAATACAGTGCCCGATCTAACGAAACGGTGGCCGCAGGACACGCTCGATCTCAAGCCCGATATTCTCAGCATTCTCATCGGCGTGAACGACAACACCCGCAATGTCCCACTGGATGAGTATGAACGGGGCTATGATCAACTGCTGGCCGACGCGCGCGCGGCGAACCCGGCCGTCCGCTTCGTGCTGTGCGCGCCATTCACACAGCCGGTCGGGAGGAAAATGAAGAACTATGAACCTTGGCATGCGGGAATCATGCAACGGCGGGATGCCGTGGTCAGACTGGCGAAAAAATATCAGGCGGCGTTCGTGGATTTCCAGACGATGTTCGAAGCCGCTTGCAAGAAGGCCCCGGCGGACTACTGGATCTGGGACGGTGTGCATCCCACCTACTCCGGCCACCAGCTCATGGCGGACGAGTGGGAGAGGGTTGTTAGGGAGTCCTGGCCTGAATGATGCTCGGGTTCGGCGGCGCGCCGCGCAAGCCGGTGGCGGCTTGGGGCGGATCGAACATCGGGCGTGAGTGGGTGCGGGGCAATCTCGCCACGCTTCACTCAACCACCCATTGGGCAGGCCTGGTGAGTTCGTCAGGTCATTCCGTCGGCACGCTGCGTCCTTCGTGCTGGTATTTTTCCAGCAGCGAGACCAGGCGTCTGACCACATCCTGCCGCTCGTTCCACAGGTTGTGCTGTTCGGAGGGGTCTCTCTGCATGTCATACAACTCGCCGATCGGGTGATCGGGCGGCAGGTTCTTGACGCGGTCTTTCGCCTTTCCGTTCGGTCCCACACCCCAGATTATCTTCCATGGTCCCTGCCGGATGGCGAAGCCGTTGCCGATGCCCATGTCCGGGCCGGCCATCCCCGAGTGATGGACCGTGGCCTCGCGGACCGGCCGATCGGAACCCTTCAGCAGAGGCATGATGTCGTAGCTGTCTTCAGCGGCATCCTCGGGCAAAGGATGGCCGAGCATCCCCGCGAAGGTCCGCATCAAGTCGGTGAGACAGACGGTCTGGCTGCATTTGGAGCCGGCTTTGATCCTGCCGGGCCAGCGCACGATGAACGGCACACGGTGGCCGCCGTCCCAGATGTGCCACTTGTATCCGCGGTAGATGTGGCTGGGATTGTGGGAATGCATCTTCACGACGGCACCGGGCTCGAATGCATCCTTGCCGTGTTGGAACGGGTCGCCGGCGTAGCCTGGCGAGCCGTTGTCGCTGGTGAACACGATGATTGTATTCTCCGCCATCCCGTTGCGTTCCAAGGCTTGGAGAATCCGGCCCAGCGTCCAGTCGACCTGATGAACCAGGTCGCCATACGGCCCGGCCTTGCTTTTACCCTGGAAGGGTTTGTCGGGGAGGATTGGATCGTGCGGCGCTGTCGATGCGAAGTAGAGGAAGAGCGGCTGGCCGGACTGGCTGGCCGCGTGTTGATCGATGGTTGCGACGGCCTTCTCCGTCAGAGTCGGCAGGATTTTCTCGAGTATCCAGCCCTCGATCATCGGGCCCCAACTGCGGCCGAACATGTCCTTGGGCTTGGGCAGCGTGGGGATGCCCAGCGTGTGATCGTTTTCGATGAAACAATACGGCGGGAAGTTGGGCACGTCCGTGCCGAAGTAATGGTCAAACCCATAGCTCATCGGCCCGCTCCTGATCGGCCGGGAGAAATCGATCCTGCGGCCGTATTCCTCACGCTTGATCCACGGCAGCAGAACGTTTTTTTTCATGATCGCTGATGTAGGAGCCGTCTTTGAGGGGCCAATCCATGCCCAGGTGCCACTTGCCGATGCATGCGGTGGCGTAGCCGTGCTGCTTGAGCATCCGCGGGATCGTGAGCCGGTCTTTTTCGATCAATGGCAGATCCCAATACCATACAATACCGGTCGGCACACGGCTGCGCCAGCAGTAGCGCCCGGTCAACAGCCCGTAGCGGGAGGGCGTGCAGATCGAAGAAGCGGTGTGCGCATCGGTGAACGTCATGCCTTGCATGGCAAGACGGTCGATGTTGGGCGTGGGGATCTTTGAGTCGGGATTGAGGCATTGTGGATCGCCGTAGCCCATGTCGTCGGAGAGAAAAACGATGATGTTGGGCTTTCCGGCGGCGGCTTGGGCGGCGGATCCGGCGAAGGGAAGGCAACAGCTGAGCAGTGATAACATAATGCGCAGGTTCATGATGTTATGGGTTTGGCTTTGATTGATGGGTGGCGTGCTCGTCATCCCACGGCCCCCGGTCGCGGCGTTCATGAAGGGCAGGCAGGTAAATTGCGATCGATCTGCGGGCCATTCCTACTTCGATGACAACTCGAGATGGAGGGTTTGGTCTTTCATCAGTTGGATCTCGTGCGTGGTGGTGCCGTGGCGCAGGGTCACGGATTCGTCGCGGCCGCCGGTGATTTCGAGTTGGGGGGCCTGGTTTGGTTTCCAAGCAAGGTTGATCCGGTGTCCGCCGCGGGTGCGCAGTCCGCTCACGCGGCCATTCTGCCATGCGGGTGGCAGGGCGGGCAGCAGGTGGAGGACACGCTGTCCCTTGGCATCGGTGCTTTGGCACTGGAGCAGCATTTCCGCGACGGCGGCGGTACCGCCGAAGTTGCCGTCGATCTGGAACGGCGGGTGCAGGCAAAACAGATTGGGCGCTCCGCGCTCAATGAGCATGCGGTAGAGCTTGTGTGAGCGAGGGCCGTCGCCGAGACGCGCCCAGAAGCAGGATTTCCATGCCATCGACCAACCGGTGGAGGCGTCACCGCGCGTTTCGAGGCTGGCACGCGCGCCTTGGAACAGATCGGGCACGCCGGGGTGGATTTCATTTCCCGGATGCAAGCCCCACAGGTGGGATACGTGGCGGTGTTGGGGTTGGACCTCCTTGAACTCGCGGATCCATTCGAGGATGCGGCCGTCGGTGCCCAGCCGTGTGGGTGCGAGTCGGGCGCGGGTTTCGTCCAACCGTTTGGCGAGAGCTTCATCGCCGCCGGTGGCGCGCAGCGCGGCGGCGGTGTCGGTGAACAGACTGCGGAGGATCTGCATGTCGTAAGTGGCGCCGTAGGTGAGTGAGGTTTTCTGTTGTTTGCCGGATTCCGGATGAGCGAGGTAGTAGTGGTTTTCCGGTGAATTGGAGGGCGAGGTGACGAGGTGGCCGGTGCGTGGGTCCTCGACGAGGGTGGCGAGGAAAAACTCCGCCGCTCCTGTTAGAATTGGCAGGTTTTCGCGGAGGAACGCCTCGTCTCCGGTGAATTGGTAGTGTTGCCAGATGTGCCAGCAGAGCCAGGCGCCGCAGGTCGAACCGGAGCCTGCCGAGGCATTCGAGGGTGCGCTGTATCCCCAGGGGTTCTGGGTATGATGGCAGGTCCATCCGGGTGCCTTGTAGTAGGAACTGGCGGTGGTTTGGCCCGCGCGGGCGGTGGTTTGGATGAGCCGCATGAGCGGCAGGTGGCACTCGGCAAGATTGGTCGGGCAGGCGGCCCAGTAATTCATCTGCAGGTTGATGTTGCTGTGGAAGTCGCCATTCCACGGGGTCTTGATTTCCTCAGCCCAAATGCCCTGCAGGTTCGCGGGCAGCAGGGAGCCGGCGCGGGACGATGAGATGAGCAGGTGGCGGCCATATTGGAAATAGAGGGCATCGAGCGCCGGGTCCGGGGTGGTGGTGGCCTGCTTGACGCGCTGCGGCAGGGGCAAGCGCGAGGTTTCAGATGTGGGAAGCTCCAGCGTGCAGCGCTCCATCAGCGCGCGGTGGTCGGCGGCGGCTTCGGAGATCAGGTCGGTGGCGGATTTCACCTTGGCTTTTGCGAGCCGTGAAACCAGGGAGGCTTGCCAAGTGTCGGGATCACCCAAGCTGGAGCCGCAGGAAACCAGCAGGAGGGCTCGATCCGCGCCGGTAACGCGGATGCCGTCCGCACCGCGCTCCACCGTGCCGCCATCGGTGATCACATCGAGCAAAGCGGCGAAGCGGGTGGCTTGGCCGCCGGGCATGTCAAAGGTGAGCTGGCCATCGAGTTGCAACCCGTGATCCGTGGCGCGCAGCGAGGCCTGCGCCGGGCGTGCAAGCGTGGCGAAGAACTCCAAGGTGCCGGGTTTGTCGTTTTCCAGAACCAGCGCGACGACCTCGGAGGGTTTGGACACAGCAAGGCGTCGCGTGTGCGTGACGCCATCCCGTTGGAGGCTGGTGCGGGCCACGCCGTCCATCAAGTCCAGCTCGCGGCGGTAGCCGGTGACGGCGGCGTCTCGCTGCGGGAAGGAAACGAGCAGGTCGCCGAGCGTCTGGTAGCAACCGAATTGGGTGGGCTCGAAACGCTTGGTGCCCTTGGCCCAGACGAAATGTTGTTCCACCAGCGCAAAGGCATCCTCGACACGGTCTTCGAAGATCAGCCGACGGATTTCCGGCAGGTATTCATGCGCATCGGCCTGATTGGGATTGTATTTGCCGCCCGACCACACGCCCGATTCGTTCAGTGCGATGCGCAGCAGCTCGACGCCACCGAAGTCCATGGCACCGATGCGGCCGTTGCCGAGCGGCAGGGAATGGTGGAAGTCGAAATGCCGGGCTTCGCGGGCAAGTGGGGTGTCGGTGCCATCCGCTTGCACCGGGACGCGCGGTTTATCCATGCGCGGCGCGGGGGCATCGAACCACATCACGAGCGGGGATGACGGAGGCGCGGGATCCGCGGTCAACTCAAAGGCCGTGGCAGTGGAGAGGCAGCAACAGGCGGCAAGGGCCAGGGCGGGAATGGGCAGATTTCGTTTCATCGATGGTTTGGTTGGGTGAAAATGTCCGGGGATTTATGAGGCAGACGGCATGACCGCCACGGCCTGATTGATCTTCGGCGCAGTGGTGGGCCAAATCACTTCGCGGCCATCGGCCGCAGTGGCTTTGATGAGCGTATTCATGCCCGGTTTTATTTTGCTTATGACTTCATTGGAATGGCGGGAGCCTCCGGAAAAAGCCGAGCCACAAAGGGCAATTCCCATCGTGCCGGCCTAACGATCTTGATACCCGTCAGGCAGAATACCCCGTTGGATTAGCCATGCTTCCATATCTTGCTTCCATGGGTTTGTTTCGTTCATCACGCCATGCCCGCCGGACTCGTAGAGGTGCAGCTCGGTCGGGACGCCGGCCTTCTTCAGCGCCTCGTGGTAGAGCATGCTGTTTTCCGGCGGCACGAGCTTGTCGTCCTTGGCGTGGCCAAGCATGGCCGGCGTGGTCTCTTTCGTCACCTGGAGTTCGTTTGAGAGCTCTTTCAGCAACCCCTGGCCCGGATCGGGGCCCAACAGGCGTGCCACCGACGGTCCATGGGGGTGCTCAATCATGCTGACCACCGGACAGAACAGCACCATGCAGTCCGGCCGCGAGCTGAAGCGTTCCACCGGATCCGCAGCCTTGGGGTCGCCGGTCGTGTAATGCGTCGCCAGCGTAGTGGCGACATGACCACCTGAGGAGAATGCCACGACCACCACGCGGCTGCCATCGATATTCCACTCCTTGGCCATGGCGCGCAGTGTTCTCACGGCACGTGCGGCATCGTGGAGCGGTGCCGGATGACGGTAGCCATCGGTGGGCAGACGATATTTCATCGAAAAGAAGCGCACGGGCTTGTTCCGGAGGGTGGCCCATACGCCGGGATCGCCGGAGATGTGCTTGTAGCCGCCCCCGGGAATCAGCAGGACGGCCGGGACGGGGCCCGACACATCCTTCGGCGCAGGAAATACCTGAAGCGTGGGGATATCGGCCGCCGCCGTGCCTTTGGCCCCCGGAGCGCCGTCGGGCCAAAGCGGGACGACCTGCCCTGCCGCGGACCCGGCAAGCATCGGACTGCACACCAATATTCCGGCGGCGCACGCCAGACTCACTCTGCGTTGCATTTTCATTCTCTTATTCGGGTGGTTGTTGATGAGGAAACATGCCTGTTCCTCAGGGAAATCGTTACCAGTCGATCTTGCCGGCATGGTTTTCCAAGTCCAGCCTGAGTCGGGTGAACCCCAAGAGGTATGCCTTCAGGCCGTCCAACACTTCACGGGTCAATTCGACCAACCGCCGGTATTCCTTTCACGCTCAGCCTTCACGATCCAATCGAGAAAATCTGCAGTGCCGGAGTTTTCGTGGATTCGATGTCGATCAATCAAAAGCTCCTGCGCCATCACCCGCTCCAGCCCGCGAGGTCGGGGTAGAAACAGAAGGGAGTTTTTTCCGGGGTGCGTGGCCGTCGAGAATTTGGCAATAGAAACGTGGCGGCGATCAAGCCGTGATGACCAGCCATACGGCATACTCGTCACCGAGCACCCGGTCCGCGAGGGTGCCAATGCCATCAGGGCATCAGAGAGCCGACCGCCCGGGCAATGGATGCGGAGATCATCGTGGGGCACAGACCGAGCAAGACAAGCGCCAGCGCGGCCACGCCGATGCACAATGCATGCGAAGCCGGCAATCGCCCGCTATCGGATTGCCCGGATTGAAACACGAAGGCCTGCTTGATGACTGTTAGATAATAATACAGCGAGGCCGCGCTCAGCACGGCACCCAGCCCAACCAGCCAGACAAGGCCGGGATTCCCCTCGCGGGTGCTTTCCGCGAGCACGGAGCTGAAGATGGCGAACTTTCCGAAGAAGCCTGCCAGCGGCGGAATGCCCGCCAGCGAGGCGAGGAACACGAGCAGACAGACGGCTTGGAACGGAGACCGGTGGATCAGTCCGGCGAAGGAGGTGATGCGGTCGTCGCCGCGCTCGCGCTCGACGGCGGCGGTGACGGCCAGCGCACCCAGCGTGGCGAGACCGTAAACGACGACGTGGAACAAGGCCGCGCCGCTGCTTTTCGAGCCGTTTGCCACCACCGCAGTCAGCAGGTAGCCAGTGTTGGCCACTGCCGAATAGGCGAGCAGGCGGCGCATGCTGGTTTGCGCCAGTGCGAGCAGGTTGCCGAAGATCATCGAAACCGCGGCCAGCACCGCCAGCCACAGCGACCAACCGGCGGTCATGTTGCCCCAGTCGGCCGATCCGGCGGCGGCCTGAAAGCCCAAGGAAAGCACGCGCACCAGCACGACGATTCCGACGAGTTTCGATGCGGCGGAAACAAGCGCCACGCTGGTGGCCGGCCCGCCCTGATAGACGTCGGGTGCCCAGTAATGGAATGGTGCGGCCGCGAGTTTGAAGCCGATGCCGGCGAGGAACATCAGCAAGCCGGCCATGGCGAGCAGCGATCCCGGATCGGCACCGAGTTTCGCGCCGATCACCGGCAGCATCGCCGATTGCGAAAAACCGTAGAGCAGACTCAGGCCGAACCACATGAACGCCGCCGACACGGCGCCGAAGAGGAAGTATTTCATCGACGCCTCGGCTGCCTTGGCGGTGCGCGGGAAACCCACCAGCAGGTAAAGCGAGAGACTGGCGAGTTCGAGCGAGACGAACAGGAACAACAGGTGGTTGGTGCCGGCCGCAAGCAACAGACCGGCCAGCGCGAACAACATCAGCGCATGGAACTCGCCGACGTTGCGCGATTCGCCACGCGCCGGCGGCAGCCACACCGCGAGCAGGCCGAGCGCGAGCGCGAGGCCCTTGCCAACGCGTGCCAGCAGGTCCATCGCCACCAACGGTGTTCCGGAACCGGCCTGCGCCGGTTCGCGCAGCAAGGCCACAAACGCCAGCACAATGCCCGCGGTTGCGATGCCGATGGTCAGCCGCGGTGTCACCGGACGACTGCGTTTCGATTCAACGCCAACGGACACCCCGAGCAGCACCAGTGCCGTGAACACGAGCACGGCTTCGGGCAGCAATTGCAGCAGCAGGATCTGATAGTTCACGGTTGGGTCAGGAACGATTGGAAGAGGGGCGAGCGCAGAGCTTCATCGATGAGCGCGATCCACGGCTTCGGATAGAGACCGATGGCGATGGAAACCGCCAGCAGCAGGACGATGGCGGAAATTTCCGGCCAGGTGAGCGGCGGAAGTTTTGCCGGCGGCGCGTCGGATGGACTTCTTTCCGGGAAAAACGCGCGGTGCAGGGCGCGCAGCGAGAACGCGCCGGTGACGATGATACCGAGTGCCACCAATGCGGTCAGCCATGGCCACTTCTGCCACAGGCCGATGATCACCGAGATCTCCGCGACGAAACCGCTGAAGCCCGGCAGTCCCATCGATGCGGCGGTGGCGAGTGTGAAGCCGAGCGCCGCGCCAGGCAGGGTTTTCCACAAATCGAAATCCTTCAGCGCCATCAGGTCGCGGGTATGGGTGCGTTCATACACCACGCGCCCGGCGATACCGAAGAGCAGTCCGGCGATGATGCCATGGGAAATCATCTGCATGACCGCGCCGCGCAGTCCCCAGTGGTTGGCGACCGCCAGACCCAACAGAATAAAACCCATGTGGCTCACCGACGAGTAGCCGATCACGAACTTGAGGTCCTTCTGTGTCAGCGCGGTGAGCGCGCCATACAAGATGCCGGTCACAGCCAGCCCGGCGATCACCGGTTTCCATTGCTCGAATCCCTGCTCGAACAAGGGCATGGCAACAACCAGCGCGCCATAGGCACCGAGTTTCATCACCACCCCGGCGAGCAGCATCGAGGCGGCGGTCGGTGCGGCGACGTGACCGGTGGGTGCCCAGGTGTGGAGCGGCCAAACACCCGCCAGCACCGCGAAACCGAGGAACAACACCGGGAAGGCCCAGGCTTGCAGTCCGTCGGAGTAGTTCGCAGATGCCAGATGCATCAGATCGAAGCTGGTGCCGCCCGCAGCGGCATAGGCGGTGGCGATGCCCAACAGAATCAACGCACTCGCGCCGATGGAATACATCGTCAGCTTCATCGCGCCGTATTCCTTGTTGGTGGAGCCCCAGATCGCGATGAGCAGGTATTTCGGCAGGATGACGATTTCGTAAAACACGAACAACAGGAAGGCGTCGCGGCTCAGGAACACGCCATACGCGCCGCCGATGATGGTGAGGAACCACGCGAAGAACGCGCGCGGACGCTTTTCCACATTCCATGAAAACAACACACCGGCGATGGCGGTGATGCCTGTCAGGAAGAGCAGCGTCAGCGCGAGTCCGTCGGCCGCGAGATGGAAGCGGATGCCGGGTTCCGGCACCCATGGCACGTTGAACGACCAGATGCCGGCATCCGGATCGCGCAAGCGGGCAAGACATGACACGCCCGCCGCCAGTGCGCCGACGATGGCCGCAACCAGCGCCACCACCCGCGAGGCCATGGCCATGCGGGCGGGAAGCAGAAGCACCAGCAGCGCTCCGGCGAAGGCGGAAGGAATGGTCCAGGCGGGTGTCATGGGAAAGGTCGGAGATGATCAAGGAGATCGATGATGGCGGGATTTGCGGGCCCTAACAGCACCTGCGGCCAGAGACCCGGCAAAACGATGAGCAGCAACAGCAAACCGAAGACCCAGCGCTCTTCCTTGCCGAGATCCGGCAGTTTCGCGAGCGATGGCTTGAGCGGTCCCCAGAAGACCTTGCGCATCATGCGCAGCAGGAACACGGCGGTGAGCAGCAGGCCGATCACCGAAACCGCCGCCGCCGCGGATGTGAGGGCGAAGGCACCGTTGAACATGAGAAACTCACCGACAAAGCCGCTCAGCCCCGGCAAGCCGAGCGAGGCGAACACCGCGATGCCGAACACACCGCAGAACACCGGCGTCTGCGCCCGCAGTCCACCGAAGTCATTCAGCCCGCGCTGGCCGCGGCTGCGGATTTCCAACACCGCGATGCCGAAGAACAGGGCGGACGCGATGATGCCATGGTTGAAAGCTTGCAGGACCGTGCCGGAAATCGCCGACGACATCGCGGTGCGGTCGGCCTGCGAAGCGGCAACCGCCGCCACTGCCAACGCGCAGTAGCCGAGGTGGTTCACCGACGAATAGGCCAGCATGCGTTTCGGGTCGGTCTGGGCGAGTGCCGCCAGTGCGCCCAACAGGACCGTCGCCACCGCCAGCCATGAAAGCAGCGGCGCGAGCGGGGGCAAAACCTCGGGAAACACCGGCAGGAAAATCCGCAGCATGGCATAGACACCCATTTTCGACAGCAGACCTGTGAGAAGCATCGTCACCGGCGTGGGGGCTTCGGCATAAGCCGCGGGCAGCCACGCGTGGAAGGGCACCACCGGGATTTTCACCGCCAGACCGAGGAACACCGCGAGCGCCACGATCAACAGCAATGCGTGGCCGCTGAGACCGGTGAACGCAAAGGCCTTGGCAAGCGCTGGGGCGATCTCGGAGTTGGCCGCCAGTTTGCCGAGCGCATCGAAGTCCATCGTGCCCACCGAAAGTTGCAGCGCGAGGAAACCGACCAGCATGAACGCGCTGCCGCCGAGCGTCATCATGAAGAATCGCAACGCCGCCTTGGGCGCGCCGCCCCCGCCCCAAAGTCGAATCAGCAGGTAAGCCGGGATGAGCGTAAGTTCCCAGCACAGGAACCACGGGATGAAATGCCGCGCGGTGAAGACGCCGAACAAAGCGGATTGCAGGACAAGGATCAGCGCATGGTAGCCGCGGTCGGTTTTGCCGATGAGCAGCGAGGTGACGAGAGCGACCAAGGTGACCAATGCCACCAACAGAACGAACAACATGGACAGACCGTCCAGCTCGAAGCGCAGGGCGATGCCCGCGTCGGGCAGCCATGGCAGCGACCACTCCCCTCCCCTTCGCATCACCGTGCTCACGAGCAGCAGCGAAAGCAGCGGGAAAAGCACCGACAGGCGGGAATGCCGGGCCGGCAGCACCGCGATGAGCACGGCACCTAACAGGGGAATAAACATGAACAATGGCAGCATCATGGTTCAACCGGCACTGAGCCAGAAATGGAGGACGAGCAGCAAGGCCATGCCGAGGCCGATGGCACGGAGGTATGCCTGGATGCGGCCGGCTTGGGCCGCGGAAGTGACTGCGGCGCGATGCTTGAGACCATCGCAGGTGGCGTCGAAACCGCGGTTGATGCCGCGCTCGTCGGTGGAGCGGGTCAGTTTGCCGAAGCCTTTGACGACGAACTCGCAGAGACCCATCAGCGGCACGAAGATCATGCGCTCGAGCATGTCGATACCGCCGGCGACGAAGGCGAGCGGACCGATGACAACTTTCTGATGGAAGGCGTCGAAACCCATGGCGTTTTCAAGGAAGGGCCAGAAAGCACCGAGTTTGCTGGAGAGCGGATCGATGAATGAAGACCCCGGGCCGGAGGCCCGGGCCACTGTGGCGCGGGCATCCTGCCCGCCGCCTCTCCCATAAACCCACCACGACAATACGACACCCACCGTCACGATCACCAATGAAAGAACCAACAGAAAGACCGCACCATGTTCGCCCATGGCTCCGCCATGGAATGTGGCGACTTTCCCATCCAGCCATTGCGCAAACCACGGCCATAAAGGCGTGCCGATGACCGCCAGCAGCACCGCGCCCGCCGCCAGCACGAAGAGCGGAATGATCATTACCGCCGGGCTTTCGTGCGGATGGGTTTCCGGCGAGCGCGACCCGCCGAAGAAAACCAGCAGCGCCTGCCGTGTCATGTAAAATGCGGTGAGCAGCGCGGCGGTGGCGGCGATCACAAATGGCCCCTTGCCACCCGGCCAGTATGCCGCGCTGTGGAGGATGGCTTCCTTGCTCCAGAAACCGGAGAACACGAACGGGAAGCCCGCCAGCGCCATCATGCCGATGGCATAGGCAAGGAAGGTTTTGGGCATTGCCTTGCGCAACCCGCCCATCTTGCGGATGTCCTGTTCCTCGTGGCAGCCGTGGATCACCGAACCGGCGGCAAGGAACAGCAGGGCCTTGAAGAAGGCATGACAGACCAGGTGAAGCATGCCCGCCGCCACACCGCCGGTGCCAAGCGCCACCATCATGAAACCAAGCTGCGAGACGGTCGAGTAGGCCAGGATGTGCTTGATGTCGTATTGCGCCATCGCCACCAGCGCGGCGTAGAGCGCGGTGATCGCGCCGATCCATGCGGTGGCTGTTAGAGCAATTCCGGTATCGCCGCCGACAGCGAAAACCGGATGCGTGCGGGCGACAAGGAACACGCCCGCGGCGACCATCGTCGCGGCGTGGATCAGCGCGGAAACCGGCGTCGGGCCTTCCATCGCATCGGGCAACCACGTGTGCAGCGGCACCTGGCCGGACTTGCCCATCGCTCCGACCAACAGCAGCAGCGAGGCGGCAGCGGATACCGTCAGCCCGCCGATCGTGGTGGCACCTGCAAGCGAGGTCAGCGCGCCGTTTTCGAGCAGGCCGTTGCCGCTATCGAAGAACAGCAGCGTGCCGGTTTCCCCATGCAGCCAGATCAAGCCGAGGAAAAAGGCCATATCCCCCACCCTCGTGGTGATGAAGGCCTTCTGCGCGGCCGCTGCGGCGGATGGTTTCTGATAGTAAAAGCCGATGAGCAGGTAGGACGCGAGACCCACGCCCTCCCAAGCCATGAACAGCAGCAGCAGGCTGTTCGAGTAACAAACCAACAGCATCGCGCCGCAGAACAACGACAGGAACCCGAAGAAACGCCCGAAGCGTTTATCCTCCGACATGTAGCCGAGGCTGTAGATGAAGATCCACAACGCGACGAAGGTGACCATCGCGCCCATGCCCGCGCTGAGCGGATCGAGCAGCAGGCCGACCTTGAATTCGACATCGCCGAAGGTGAACCAGGTGAGTGCTGCGGGAATGCGCTCGATGCCCGGTGTCAGCACGCAGGCCAATGCGCCCAATGCGAGCAGGCAGGAAACGGCCAATGCCGCGATGGCGATTTTCGCGGCGATTTTTCCTTTCGTGTCCGGCAGAAAGGCAATGATGCCAGCGGCCAGCAGCGGGAGCAGCGGCACGCACCAGAGCAGGAGATGGCAGTTGTCAGCCATGGAGCGAATCCAGTTGGTTGAGATCGGTCGTGCGGCGGAGGCGGAAGACCATCAGGATGATGGCCAGTCCCACAGCGGCCTCGGCGGCGGCGATGGCGATGGAGAACAGCACGAAGATGGGCCCAGCCATCTCCAGATCCGGCGGGCCGTAACGCCAGAAGGCGATGAAGTTGATGTTGGCCGCGTTGAGCATGAGTTCGATGCCGACCAGGATCAGGATCGCGTTGCGTCGCGTGAGCACAGCGAGCAGACCCAGTGCGAACATCACCGAGGAGAGCGTGAGCAGCAGCGCGAGCGGGTTCATGGGTCGTTGGGTTTCGTTTCGCGTGCGAACAGCGCCGCACCGATCAGCACGGCAGTGAGCAGCACCGCGACCGCAAGCACGGCGGGCGCGTGGGTGGTGAAGAGGATTTCACCAAGTTTCTTGAGCGGCAGAGCAGGGGCTTCATCCGATGCCGCCGGAACCTTGGACGCGGTGATGAGCAGCACGGCCAGCACCGGCAGCGTGCAAAGCAAGCCGGGCACCAGCGCCTTCGGGCGGCGCGCGATTTCCTCCGTCTCGTCGCTCTGGCGGGTAATGAGCAGCGAAAACACGATCAGCACCGCCACCGCCCCGACATAGACCGCGAACTGCACCAGACCGATGAAATCCGCACCCATCGCCAGATAGAGCACCGCATTGAGCGCCAGCGCCAAGGCCAGCAGCAACGCCGCATGCACCGGCCGCGCCATCCACACCGCGCCAAGCGCGGCGAGGAGAACGAGCGGGCTGAGGATGAGGAGTGAGGCCATGTGATTTCTTGTTAGATCCGTCTGATCGGTCGGATCAGGCGGATCAGTCCGATCTAACCATCCGCGAAGCGGTATGTCCTGGTGGCCGGTGCGAGCCGTTTGTTGAAGATAACCGCCACGAGCACCCACGGCACGAGCACCAGCGGCAGCACTACCATCCATGATAGCGGCCCGCGGCCCATGTAGTGCCAGATGGCGGCGGCGGGCAGCGTGAGCAGCGCCATCGGGATCATGCAGAGCCAGGCGAAACGCATGAGTTGGTCGATGCGCAGCCGTGGGAAGGTGGCGCGGATCCACAGGTAGGAAAATATCACCAGCGCGAGCTTGCCGAAGAACCATAACCAGGTGGGCACCAAGCCGAGCCCAGGCAAAGGTGCCTGCCAGCCGCCAAGGAACAGCGTGACGAACAGCCCGGCGATGGCGAACAGCCCGAGATACTCGCCCATGAAGAACAACGCATATTTGAAACCCGAGTATTCCGTCATGTGGCCGGCGACGATTTCCGACTCGCCTTCCGGCAAATCGAAGGGGCAGCGGTTCGCCTCGGCGATGGTACAGACATAGAACAACAAACCCGCGACGATGCCCCATGGCGTGCAGACATTCCAATGCCAGAATCCCCCGCCCTGCTGTTGGACGATTTCCGGCAGTGAAAGCGTGCCTGAAACCATGACCACGCCCAGTGCGGTGATGATGAGAGGAAGTTCATAACTCACCATTTGTGAAATGGCGCGCATGGCACCGAGCATCGGAAACTTCGAGCCGCTCGCCCAACCGGCCATGAAGACGGAAAGCTCGGTCATCGAGCCGACGGCGAAGAAGAACAACAAGCCGAGTTCCAAGGGCACCGGTGTCCACTCGCGGCCGTAGGGAATCACGCCGAGCGCCAGGATGGCCGGCAGCACGATCAGGATCGGCGCGAGCAGGTGCAGCAGCTTTACGGCACGCGCGGGGACGATATCCTCCTTGGTGAGCATCTTGATGCCATCGGCCACCGGTTGCAGGATACCGAACCATCCGGCCCGGTTGGGACCGATGCGGTTTTGAGCGCGTGCCAGGGTTTTTCGTTCGATGAGCGAGAGCAAGGCAAAGGCGGTCATAAACACGGCGAGCACAGTGCTCGCGGCCACCATGAAACCGGAGATGGACACGAGCCACTCGGGTGCGCCGAGATTGGCCAGAATCATTTCCACCAGCCGCTGGGGCAGCAGCGGCAGATGTTCCGGCGACCAAAGGGGTATGTTGTCCTTGCTCATGCATCGCCTCCTTTCTCATCGGCGGGCCTGGCATCGGCGGCGGCTTTCTTCGATTCCGCATCCGCCTTGGCCTTGGCGGCTTTCGCGGCTGCGGCGGCGGCTTTTTTCTCCTCCTCCGCCTTGCGGCGGGCTATCACTTCGGATGCCTGTTCGGGCCGCAGTTTCATGTGGTAGTCTGCGGATTTCGCCAATCGCTCGCGGTGGAAAAGCAGCCCCTCGAAGCGGTCGTCGGTGGCCAGTTCGTATTCTCCATCCATGTAGATCGCGTCGAACGGACAAACTTCCGCGCAGATGCCGCAGTTCATGCAGACGGAGACATCGATGTCGAAAATCTTCGGCCGCTTGAGCGACTTGCCGTTTTCATCGCGTTCCAAGACGATATAGATGCACTGCGGCGGACATTCCTTCTCGCAGATCGAGCAGGCGACGCAGCGCAGGTTGTCAATCGAGTTGCCATCGTAAACCAGGAACGGGAAGTTGCGGAAATTCGGGCTGATCGGCGCGCGTTCCTCGGGATATTGCACCGTGGTCATGCGTTCCTTGTTGTAGAAGCTCTGCACCATGTTCCTGCCGGTTACGGCAAGACCTTGGAACAGACCAAGCCCAGGCAGCATCCAGCGCCCCGGTTTTTCCGGCGGGCTTTGGGCTGGGGTGTTGGCGGAGGTTGGCTGCATGAGTGAAGATTTTTTTAACCGCAGATGGACGCGGATGGACGCAGATGATTTTTGTGCAATGGGATGGCTTCGCGCTGTGCTTGCTCTTGGTTTCGAATTTAATGTTTGAGATTTAGTGCTTCATCGGTCCACCTCCCCCAACACGATGTCGATGCTGCCGAGGATGATGACGGCGTCGGCGAGGTCGAGGCCGAGGCACATGTCTTCGAGCAGCGTGAGATTGATGAAACTCGGCGGGCGGACGCGGTAGCGGTAGGGATTCGGCGTGCCGTCGCTGATCAGATGGAATCCGAGTTCGCCCTTCGGTCCCTCGATACGGCCGTAGGCCTCGCCGACCGGCGGTTTGAAGCCGCGGATCCTGGCTTTAGGGTTCACGTAGTCGCCTTCCGGAAGCTGGTCGATGGCCTGGCGCAGGATTTTCAACGACTCGCGCATTTCCAGGAAACGGATCATGATGCGGTCGTAAACATCGCCTTTTTCGCCTAGCGGGATGCGGAACTCGAAGCGGTCGTAGATGCCATATCGGTCGACCTTGCGGATATCATAACTCACGCCCGCCGCGCGGAGCATCGGGCCGGTGATGCCGCCGTTGACGAGTGTTTCAGCCGGGAGCTGGCCGACGTCCTGGCTGCGCGAGAGCAGGATCTCGTTGCCGACGAGGAATTTCTCCATCTCATCGAGGAACGGGCCGTAGCCCTCGACGAGTGTGCCGACCTGTTCGCGCCAACCTGCGGGCAGGTCGTTGCGGCAACCGCCGAAGCGCATGAAATTCGCCATCATGCGCGCGCCGGTGAGGTGCTCGAAGAGGTCGAGGATTTTTTCCCGTTCGCGGAAGGCATACATCAACGCCGATCCCCACGCGCCCATGTCCCCAAGGATGAAGCCCATGAAGGCGGTGTGGTTGATCAGGCGGGTGAGTTCGGCGAGGATGACGCGCATGTATTCGGCGCGCTCGGGCACCTCGATGCCGGCGAGTTTCTCAACCGCCAGGGCATAGGCCCAGTTGTTGGTGAGCGGACAGATGTAGTCGAGCCGGTCGGTGTAGGGCATCGAGCTGAGATAGGTCGCGCCCTCGGCGATCTTTTCATGGTTGCGGTGGAGGTATCCGAAGACCGGCTTGAGTTTCACCACCGTTTCGCCGTCCAACTCCACGTTCATCCGGAACACCCCGTGGGTGGACGGATGCTGCGGGCCAAGGGAGACGCGGAGCAATCGATCGGAATCTGTGTATTCAACGCTCATCAGCCAGCGGTCTGCGGGTAATGGGTTTGGGCCCTCTCCAGCACCTCGCCGTGCGGAGTGGGCTCGTATTCGTAATCGTCGGGTGCCACGTAATCCTTGCGCATCGGGTGGTCGGCGAACTCGTCCCACATCAGGATGCGCCGCAAGTCGGGGTGGCCGGTGAAAACGATGCCGAAGAGGTCGTAGATTTCCCGTTCCTGGAATTCGGCGCTGCGGAAGACGGAGACAACAGAGGGGATGGTGCAGTTTTCCGCGCGATCGACAGTGCGGGCACGGAGGACGAGCGGACCGGTGCGCTTGGTGGTGGAGAAAAGATGATAGACGACTTCAAGGAAGCCATGCGGCGACCGGAGGGCACCGTCACTTGCCACGGCATCCGCCTTGGCGGGATCGGGCCAATCGATGCCGGTGACGTTGGAGAGGAAATCAAAGGCGAGTTCGTCGCGGACGAACCGCATCACGCCGAGCAGGTCGCCGTTTCCGACGAGCAGCGAGTGTTGTCCGGACGGGCCGGGATTGGTGCGGAGGAAGATTTCCACGTCCGGCAGTGCGGCGCGAATGCTTGTTTGAATATCCGTGGCATCCACGCTCATTCGCCACCTCCTTCCTCGCGGACGAGCGGCTGGGGTTTCCAGATGTCCGGATTGTGCGTGGGCTGGAGGTCATGCGGTCCGTATTCCGGGACTGGGAATGCGGGCGCTCCGTTCGGATCGGCGTGGCGGGCGCGGTTTTCGCCCATGAGTTTTTCCCGGGAAATTTTTTCCCGCAGCTTGAGCAGGCCATCGAGCAAGGCCTCGGGCCGCGGCGGACAGCCGGGAATCACGATGTCTACCGGGATGAAGCGGTCGATGCCCTTGAGCACGTTATAGCCGTCCTTGAACGGCCCGCCGGAAATCGCGCAGGCGCCCATGGCGATCACGTATTTCGGCTCGGCCATCTGGTTATAGAGCCGCACGACCTGCGGGGCCATTTTCTTGGTCACGGTGCCGGCGACAATCATCAGGTCGGCCTGGCGCGGCGATGGGCGGAAGACCTCGGCCCCGAAACGCGCCATGTCGTATTTCGCCATGGTGGCGGCGATCATTTCGATGGCGCAACAGGCGAGCCCGAACTGCAACGGCCACAGCGAGCTGGACCGGCCCCAGTTGATGAGCTGCTCAAACGATGTGACATGCACGCCCTGGGATTTCAGGTCGGCCGCCAGTTGGGAATCGATCGCCATGAACAATATGTGGGTTGATCGCCTCCTTAAGGCTAGTTGCACGATTGATCAAAGCCCCCATGGAACGGAAGCAGAAAGAGCCACGCGCGCGGCAACGCGGAAAATTTGGGAAAATATGGTCAGTGTGCGGAAAACGGACCGCCCCGCCACCGCTGCGCGCTTGCGCCCGGCCATCCCGCCGTGCGGCGGTTCACGGAGCCTTGGTGAAATCATCCACCTGCAGGCCGCTCTGGTGGATGATCGAGGGATAGCACCGCATCCTGTGGATAATGGGCACAGCCTGCTGTGGCAGTCTTAGCCCGTCTTCGCGGACTGAGGAGGGGGCTGAGGCTGGAACCCTTGATTTTACGACATCTTGGTCAAAAGGTCGGCACTACAGGATTTGCTCAATTCGATGGCGGCTGCGGTGGGGCTT
>JALRFY010000135.1 GCA_023253625.1 Akkermansiaceae bacterium
TCAAACCAAACACGTGAAGCCATGATACCCAGACACCTCAAATTCGCCACCAGCATCCTTGCCACCGCCGCCATCACGCTCGGCTGCGCGCTGGCCGAGCCCTACAAGCAAGGCTCCAAGGTCGAGCCGTTCACCGCCAAGGACCAGCATGACAAGGCTTTCACGCTGAAGCCCGCCGAGACGAAATTCCTGCTCGTGAGCCACGACATGGAAACCGGCAGGATGGCCAACGCCGCGCTCACCGCACGCGGCAAGGAATACCTCCGCTCAAGGGGTGCGGTTTACCTCGCCAACATCCACGGCATGCCGGGCATCGGGCGCATGTTCGCCTTTCGCAAGATGCGGAAATACAACCACCGCATCATCCTCGGCGACGACGCCGCATTGATTGCGCGCTTTCCGGAACAGAAGGACAAGGTGACCGTGCTCAAACTCGGCGGCGGCAGCGTCGCATCGGTGAAATACTGGTCGCCCGGAGAGCAGAATCCCGATGATTTGCTGAAATGACGGGCAGGGTCCACACCGTGATGCTGTCGCTCGTCATGGTCGGCGTCATTGCCGCGGATCCGGCGTGGCGCGGGGAGCTCACCACCGCCGCCGCACCAGCGGCGGTGCGGGCCATGCCGCCATCCGTCCTCGATTTCAAGGTGAGCTGGAAAGGGCTGCTCGACGCCGGCAGGCTGCGCATCGAGTTCGCGCCGGAGGACGCGGACAAGCCGGGCATGCTGGTGGTGCGCTCGCACGCCGCCAGCACGGGTGCCGCCAGCGCGCTGTTCCCCTACACCAGCCATTTCTGGTCGGAAATGCATCCCGCCACGCTGCGCCCGGGGTTTTTCCATGCGGTGGAAACCGACCGCCGCGAGAAAATCGACACCACCTTGCAATACCGGCCACGGCAGGTCGAGTTCATCGAAACCAGCGAAGACCTGAAGGACCGGAAAACCGTGCGCGAACACGGCGTGTTCCGTTTCGAGCCGGTATATGATATCTTTTCCGCCATGCTGTTCGTGCGCGGCCAGAAGCTCGCGCCCGGCGACCGCGTCACGCTGGTGGTCCAGCCGTTCAAGACACCCTATCTGGTGCGCGTGCGGGTGGCGGCACGCGAGCGCCACATGGGCCGCCCGGCGCTGCGCCTGGCCGTGGCGATGCGGAAAATCGACCGCGACACGCTCGAACTCCGCCCCTACCGCAAGCTGCGGCGCGAGGCGACCCTGTGGCTCAGCGACGACGCCGACCGCGTCCCGCTCGAACTGCGTGCCGCGGTGTTCATTGGCGACGTGCGCGCCGTGCTGACGGATTTCCGCAAGCTCCAGCCCTGAGATGGCAGGCGTCAAAGCTGGACAGGTTTGAAATGCGCCCTTTAGCTGCCGGACATGCGTGCCATTCTCTTTTTGCTCATCGGCATGGGCCTTGCCGGGGCGAAGCCCAACATCGTCTTCGTGATCGCCGACGACCTCGGCTATGGCGACCTCGGTTGCTACGGCCAGCAAACGATCCAGACCCCGGTGCTCGACAAGCTCGCCGCGGACGGCATCCGTTTCACCCGGCACTACTCCGGCTCGACCGTCTGCGCGCCGGCGCGCAGCTGCCTGATGACCGGGCTCGATACCGGCCGCACCTGGCTGCGCGGCAATGGCGGGCAGGAACTGCGGCCCGATCCGCAGGACCTCACCGTGGCCACCTTGCTCAAGCGCGTCGGTTACCGCACCGCCATGATCGGCAAGTCATGCGTGTCCGGCAACACGCAGAACCCGCAGCGGGTGCTCGACAAGGGATTCGATGTGTTCTTCGGCACCACCAGCCACAAGGACGGCCACCACCGCTACCCGAAGTTCATCTACGACCAAGTCATGCGCATGGCGCTGGAAGGCAATGAACTCCACCACGGGAAATCCTACGATGCGGATCTCTACACCGAGCGCGCCGAACGCTTCATCCGCGAAACCGACGGACCGTTTTTCCTGCTCCTGTCCTATCCGATCCCGCACGCCTCGGTCCTCGGCCCCGAAGGCTCCGTGCCCGGTGGAGCCGGCATGACGCATGAAAAGGGAAACTATACCATGGTGAAAAACCCGGAGCTGCATTACCGCGCCATGGTCGAGGCCCTGGATGGCTATATCGCGCGGCTGCTCGCCGCACTCGAGGAAAAAGGCGTGGCGCGTGACACCCTGATCCTTTTCACCAGCGACAACGGCCCGCACTTTGAAGGCGGATACCGGCCCGAAATGCTCGCTTCCAACGGCCCGCTGCGCGGCGGCAAGCGCGACCTCCACGAAGGTGGCATCCGCGTGCCGCTCATCGCCCACTGGCCCGCCGGTATCAACAAACCCGCCACCAGCGGCCACATCGGCGCGTTCTGGGACTTCCTGCCCACCGCCTGCGAGCTGGCCGGCGTGCCCGTGCCCGAGGGTATCCAGGGCATCTCATACCTCCCCACGCTCACCGGCCGCAGCGGACAGAAAACCCATGATTTCCTCTACTGGGAATTCCATGAGCAGAACACCCGCCGCGCCCTGCTCCAAGGCGATTGGAAGCTCGTGCAATATGATATGAATCACAGTGGCAAACCGATGTTGTATCATCTCGGCCGGGATCCCGGTGAAACCGCAGACCTTGCCGCCAAGGAGCCCGAACGCGTGGCCGGGATGGTGGAAACCATGAACCGCCACCGCCAGCCCTCGCCCATTTTCCCGAACCCGGCGCTCGACCGGGCTTCCCGCCAATAACTGCGCATTGCCAGAAGCCGGCATGGCATCATGCCCGTCAAGTTCAGGGCGGGCGGTTCAAGGAGCGGCGGAACACGTCCGCCGGGGACCATGGCATGCCAATGTCGGGCGCATCCGCTCATCTCATTGTCCACTCATGGACACCGGCGAACATGTTTCGCCGCTCCGTGGCCCTTCACTTGACGCAGATGTCTGCGCAAGTGGGTGCGGGTCCGCCATGCGGCCGGCTCAGCGTTTGCCGAGCCACTCCGCCAGGCGGGCGGTCCAGCCCGCCGCATCGCCCTTGCCGGCGAAGCCGTAGCCGTGGCCGCCGGTCGGATAGATGTGAGCCGTCACCGGCACCTGGCGGGCCGTGCAGGCCTCGATGAAGTCCAGCGCGTTGCGCAGCGGCACCGCCGCGTCATCAGCCGAGTGAACCATGAAAACAGGCGGCGTTTTTTCCGTGACCCGCAGTGCCGTGTCGCAGCTCGCGACTAGATCCGGCGGCGGGTTTTCGCCCAACAGCCGCCGCTTCGAACCGCCATGCACGTATGGCTTGCTCATCGAAATCACCGGATAGGCGAGGATCCCGAACGATGGCCGGCAGCTCAGCGCGTCGATGGCGTCATTCGTCTCCTGCGGAAATGGGTCGTCGAACATCGTCACACAGGTCGAGGCAAGGTGGCCGCCGGCGGAGAAGCCCATGATCCCCACACGCTCTGGATCGATTTGCCATTCCTTTGCCATGCTGCGCGCCACCCGGATCGCACGGCGGGCGTCCATGAGCGGCACCGGAAAATGATATCTTTTTGCGTCGCTGCCGGAGATGCGGTATTTCACCACCATCGCGGTGATTCCCTGTTGCGCGAACCAGTCGCCGAACTGCCGGCCTTCATGATCGCCGGCGAGCGCGCCGTAGCCGCCGCCGGGCAGCACCACCACGCAGAGTCCGTTCGGCTTTTCCGGGCGGAAGACATGATACTGCGGCACCTCCACCTCGCGAAATCGCCAGTCGTCCTTCACGATTTCCGTCCCCTCCGCCGGACGCGGTGCGCCGGGTGCCTCGCCGGGCCAGAGATTGCGCCACTCACCGGCGAGCGCCGGAAATGAAAGAACGAGAAAAAGCAGTGTGGTTTTCATGGTTTTCGCAGATGTTCGATGGCATCCCGCAGATCATTCAAGGTGACATCGCCGGTGACTCGCGCGCTGCCCGGCGCATCGAGCACCACGAAGCGGATCGAGAAGCGGCGGGAATAGTTCTCACGCACCTTTTCGTTGGTGTAGGTGCGGGTCGCCCATTCGCC
>JALRFY010000197.1 GCA_023253625.1 Akkermansiaceae bacterium
CGGTGTCACCGCGCTGTGGTGGAAATACGTCGGCACACAAGGCAAGGTGATCGGTATCGACCGCTTCGGCCTCAGCGCCCCTGGCGGCACCGTCTTCAAGGAACTCGGTATCACCAAGGATGCCGTGGTCGAGGCCGCGAGGTGACCGGCCTTTCTCGCCAAGGCGCTTGATTCGTGAGGATCTTGCCCTTCTCTCCGCGCCATCGGGCAAGCCATGCCTTGAGGTTGTCGGTGAGCGGGCCCAGACACAGGCCGCAGTCTTCGCCTTGCTGCCCGCGATCTCGATGTGCCCGCGGTCCCATTTGAACCTCTAATCCGCAGTTGGGATTGAGGATGGGGAGCGCGCGGCCACAGATTCATTCATCATCAAAAGCAAGCCAGCCCCGATTGGATTGCGCAACAGCTTGCGATGGAGCATCCTGGCTCCGTGAGTCGACAAGTAGGCAGGGTCAAGCGCGACCGGAAACTACACAAGCAAGCCGATCAACTGGAGAAAATGTTACAATGCGGGGACTCGAGAGACCTTGTTCGGCAATGGATAATCTTAGAAAAAGAAATGGAACCGCAGATGGACGTTAATGGACACAGATTATCAAAGAGTTGGATCGATTCCACAACTCACCTTTTGGATGCGTCGTGGATTTACCACAAGCCTCTGAGAATTAACGTTTATCTGCGTTCATCTGCGGTTCATTTTTCCATTTAGGATAATAGACACCATCCTAAAGTGATGTAGGATTTACAGCATGATACGCACCCAGATCCAACTTCCGGACGAGCTTTACCAGCGAGCCAAAGCCTTCGCGGCACAGCGGGAACTCTCGCTAGCTGAGGTCACTCGCCGTGGCTTGGAACTGTTTCTCGACCGCTTCCCAAGCACCGAGCCAGCACGTGGCACTTGGACGCTTCCTCGGGTTGATGCGGGCGGAATCATGGTTCCCTTGGAATCCCTTCGCACCATCACGGCGGATCACGAAAGCAATCGCAGCCTCGCCGACCGATGATTTCGCTGGATGCCAACATCCTTTTACCCGCCGTCGAGTCCCGCAATGCCCATCACCCCAAGGCGGCGGCGTTTCTGGAATCCCTCCAGGAACGCCAGGACGTCGCGATCTGCGAATTCATCTTGCTCGAACTCTACGTGCTGCTGCGGAACCCCGCCGTGCTTGCCAAGCCTCTCTCGCCCGCCGCCGCCGCCGATGTCTGCGAGGCCTTTCGCCAACACCCCCGTTGGCAGATCATCGGCTTTCCGCCCGACAGCCGTAATTTTCATGACATCTTCTGGCCAAAACTCCGCGAAGCCGACTTCGCCCGCCGCTGCGCCTACGATTGGCGGGCCGCGCTCCTCCTCATCCAGCAAGGCGTCACCGACTTCGCAACCGTCAACGAAAAGGACTTCCGCGACTGCGGCTTCAGGCGGGTCTGGAATCCGCTTGCGGATTGAACCCCATGAAAAACGAAATCGTCGATTGCCACTGACTCCAACCTGAAACCGCACTCTCCCTTTCTCAAAACCCGAGCCTTCACCCGGAAAAGCGGCAGGGACCTTTTTCCGAAAGGTCCGGCGCGTGGGCCGCGAATGAACGGCTGGGTCGCCGCGTTCCGCCCACTTATCGCCAACGGCGCCAACCGTTCATTTGTACCAATGAACCATGCACGCAGCATCCCGATGCCCTTCCACGCCCTCGGCGGCGGCAAGGACAAGATCCGGGAACGCTTCACTGCCGTCGGCCAACCGTCGCGCGCCATGGCCACCACTCTGGGTGGATGAACAGGGAGGCGCTGCCTGTGCTCGCTCTGGCCAAGCGGCGTATTAGGAAAAGGAGCGGACTGAGCGCAATCTCACCATAAACAGCAAGTTGGCGCTCGCCAGCCCCAGTAAATCTTTGAATCCATGGACTACTCCGGACACGCAGACTCACCGTCAAGCCATTATGTTGAAATGCATGGCCTGGGCCGAATTATGGGGTCATTAAATTTCATCGTCAAGTATCGCGTTGATGACATATAACGTGCGAACTCGGACATCTCATCGGGGGCGGGACACCAGTCCTCCTGAAGCATTGGCTTGTAATCTCACACTCAGGCTTTAAACACCCCGCGATGAATGTCCTTATCGTCGAGTCGGCAGCCAAGACGCGCACCATCCAGAAATACCTGGGTTCCGATTGGCGGGTATTGGCGACGGGCGGCCACGTGGAAACCTTACCTCAAGACCGTGAAAAACACGGCAAGGATGCGGGCAAGGCTTACTGGGGCAACCGCCCCGGTGCACTGCCGAACCCGCCATGGGTATGGACAGACCGGGGCGAGAAAGCGGTCCGTGAGATTCTGGAGGCCGGGGGCAAAAACCCGTCTTTCTGGATCGCCACCGACCCGGACCGCGAAGGGGAGTTCATTGCGTGGTGCCTGGAGAGGCTCCTCAAGCCCCACGGACCTACCTGCCGCGTGACTTTTCAGGAGATCACAAAGGACGCGGTGTCCGCCGCGATCGAGCAACCCAGGCAGTTGGACCTACGGATGGTTGACAGTGCCCTTATTCGGAAGTTCGTCGACAGATTAGTCGGCTACCGCACTTCTAAGACGGCGGCGGGCGTTGTGGGACGCGGAGCATCTATGGGACGCGTTCAGACGCCGACCTTGGGATTTGTGGTTGAGCGGGAGGAGGAGCGGAAGTCTTTCGTGCCGACTTCCTATTTCGAAGTTCGGGCAACTGCGGAAGGGGTGAAGCTCAAGGTGCGTTTTCATCAGGGTGGCGACCCTCAGGCTTGGCGCGACACGACTGGGAAGATCGACACCCAGCGCACATTGGATGCCAATCTTGCCGCCGGTGCCTTCGAAGCGATTTCCGCCGCCGCAAAAGCCCGGGTAACTGGCATTCGAGCCACAACGAGATCTGCCAAACCACAGCCTCCATTCACCACCGATACGCTTCTGCAGGAGGCGGGCTCCAAATTCGGCTGGTCTCCCAAAAAAACGTCTGCATTGGCTTCTGCGTTGTATGAGGCGGGCCACATCACCTACATCCGCACGGATTCCACGCGCTTGGCAGATTCCGCGACAGAGGCAGCACGAATGGTGGTATCAGCCGCGTTTGGTGAAGATTTTCTGGGACAAGAATCATTCATAAACCAGCCAGATGGCACCATCCAGGACGCCCACGAGGCGATCCGGCCGACCCACATAGAAATTCCAGATGCCCAAGTGGAACAAGACGTGGAGACCGGACGACTCTATCGCCTGATCCGCGCGAGAACCCTGGCCAGCCAGATGCTTCCTTCAATCAGGGAAAGCCGGTCGATCGAAGCGCAGTGCTACGGATTAGACCTTCCGCTGGTTGGCAGCGTCTCATGGCGCACCTTCACGGGCTGGGAGGCGGCGTATGCCGAGTTTCAAGATGAGGCTGCCGACCTTCCACCGGCAGCCGCCATCGCTGAAGGCGCAGTCTGGTGTTTGGATCGCCCGGCCGAGGGAGAGACCAATCCTGTTCTTGTGCAGGATGAAACCAAGCCCCCGGGACGCTACCGGGCGCATACGCTGATTGGCCTGATGAAAAAGGCGGGAATTGGCCGGCCATCTACCTACAGCCGCACAATCGAAAAACTCGAAGAGCGCGGATTTGTGGAAATCGAGGACAAAGCCATCAAACCGACTGAGAAAGGGTGTGCCGTCTGGCTGCGAGCCGCCCCTCTTTATGCTGCCGACGATACGTCCGACGCGGGACAGGAACTTTTCAACATCCAATACACCGCCGAGATGGAGGAGGGGCTTGATCTGATTGCGGCAGGCACCGTATCCGCTCCGGACCTATGGAAACTCTGGCGCGACCAGATCCGCTTCCTTCATGAAGCAGCGAAAGCCCGCTTGAAGTCAGGCGCGTCCACCATGAAGCAGCAGGAAACCCTAGTCCGATTGTTACCGAACGCGCCGGAGGATTTCAGCCAGCCATCCGACGTGAAGTCCTTGTCTTACCACGAAGCGGCTGGGTTGTTGGCACAACTGCGCGAAGCTGGCGTCGAACCAGTGCCCTCATCGGCGCAACTTGATCTGATAGACAACCTGCTAAACGACCTTTCCCTCACCGGCGATGAACTTTATGAAATCATTCCGGCGGGTGATCTCGGGAAGATCCGGACCAGTGCCGCCGCCAGCCGTGTCATTGAGGATTTGAATCGATTGCACGATGAACGAAAGCCTCCCAGCGCCAGACAGCGTCTCTACATTGATGGTCTTCTGGAAAAGACAGCCATCACAGGAGAGGATGCGGCCACGCTGATTGGTCTCTCTTCGATCGGCCATCTGACTGGCGGAAGGCATGGAACCGCAAGCAAACTCATCGAGGCATTGAATAAGCGTAAGGAGGAATGCAAGACAGGGACAAATACCCCATCACGATAAAATACGCCTGATTTAAGAACACAACATAGTTGTCTAATAGACAATCAAAACAGAGTTACAGTTCGCCGTAAGTTTCTTTCAAATATCTGAGATCCTCTTCCCATTCGGCGATGGCAAGATCCATGTCACTGCTACGGCGGCGCCTTGCATTTTTAGCGAAGGTAGCCAGGCTATTAGCGATTTTTTTCAGGCGTAACTCACTCTTGGGCTCGCCCCATTCAGCCATGTATTCGTGAGACTGGACCTTTGGAAGTCTTTCGTTGAATACATAATCAAGAACCTGCTGCCGCCTGTTGCGATAAGCACCCTTCTGGCCAACGGCGTATCCCATGAACTTCAAAAGACCTTCTTCATAATCAAAGTGATTAAGGCTCAACGCGGACGATGAATCTCCGATGACGGCCGTTGACGGCCATTTGAAGGATTGAGGTTTTTCTGCACTCAGTGCGGAAAGCCTGTCAGCCAGCCTTTTGTAAAGGTTCAGCGCTTTCCTCGACTTCCGAAACTTTAGTTCAGAAAGCACTTTCTGCAGATGGTCCATGTCACCGAAACGAGTTTGGGCCAAGGCCTCGAGTTCGCTCCAGTTGAGTGTGACGTAAGGTCGGGCTTCTTGATTTATTGGAAGAGTTTTTTGGGTAACTAATTTTCTTTGGGGCGTAATCTTAAAATCATGCGCCATAGAAAGCAGCGTCGTCAGAACAAATGCCGCCGCGGGCGTGACGATATCATCTAAAGAAAATGTGACAGCTAGCCAATTGTGCGTATGGTTCGTTTCACCAAACAGTTCCCCTCTACGACCGACGGCATGCGCGCCGAGCCCGATGAGTAGCACAGAGGTGTCGATTCCGTTAACTCGGTCGATTTCAGCCAAGGACATACAGTATCTGCTTGCTCGCTTGCCGCCTTTGCGAAGTGCCACTCGCAAATCCATGGTGAGCTGTCCATCACTCAGACGGCGAATACCGACGCGTAGGCGACGCACTATGTCATCCCAAACGATTGGAGAAGCAAGCCGCGACTCACAGAATACTTGGCCGAACTCTCCCTCACCCTCATCATCCATAAGGACTACATGAATAATGAAATCACAGCCATCGGGGCCACTGACTTGCCAGGGTATCGCTGTCGCCGCCACGGCTCTTCCATCAAAGCTCGTGATCTCCGTATTCATAGATTCACCCGGACCGATGAGTTGAAAACTCCCAACCGAGATTCCCTTTAAGGTCTTGCTGGCAGCATGCGCCTTACCTTCTTTAATTGGAGAGAGGATATGCCGGGCAGCGATTTTCTGAGTAACCGAATGGTCGGCCTCCTCCTTTCTCGCAGGTTTTTTTATGACTTCTGGCAGAATCTTAATTGACTCAGCAATTCCCGAGGCCATCTGGATCAGCATCGCCTGTTTGATTTCCCTCAGGGCGTCGATGGTCGCCTTATTGGCCCCGATCGCAATTAGGAACCTCTCCAGTGTATCGATGTGCCGATAAGCATCTGCCACAGGGATGTCAGTGCCCCCGCTGGCATGGTGCGCCAAGGAGTGGCGCAGGTCCGAGACTTCCTTGGCGTGGGTACGGACTTCACTTGGTAGCTGCGCCGCGTGTGAGAGCTCTGCCCAGTTTCGATCGAAAACCCGCAAGAGTGCGGCAATGTCAAGACCGTCTAGACTTTTGATGCCTCGGGTGCGCACCTGGCCCTGTTGGCCGTAGGTGAGTTGATTGACGACATGGCTGGACCACCACGAATCACCACCGATGCCAGGAACTCGTGCATTTAGGAAACGCACGAGTTCAGTGGCGGCTTTGCGAAGCTGGTTATGGAGGATGGTCTGCATGGCTCAGTGTCTCACTACAATGGGTTCCAAGCCCATATCCCTAAGGTCGAAAAGGATGTCCTTGAGGTATTCTTCGGTGCCATGCCCGGTGGGGTGACAGACCACGGTGACTTTTCGGCTGGTATCTGATAAGCGCTCCCTAAGATTTTGGCTGGCAAAAATTTCTTGGAGGTCGCCCCGCAAGTAATGTGGATTCTGCGGGTGCGGATTCTTGAGCTGATTCGCTCCCTCCATCCAAACGAGACAGGGAACAAAGACAGCGGCCAGCGACAGGTCGGTGGCTTCGTGAGTAGGAAAAACGAGTGTGAATTTCATGTATGGTTTGTCTAATTTAGGGTTGTTTCTGCAATGTCTACCGCACTTCATGATCGATGTGAATTGTAGGGAGTTGGGACAATGTTTCGAGGAGCGTAAGCGGATGGAATGATGGGAAGACTACTCTCAGACGGCCGGTCTGAATCAGGGATATCACGTCAAGTATCCTTCTGGCAGCCTTGGGAATGTTGCCACGGCTAATGTCCTGCAACGCGGTCTTGAGGATGGAACAGGTCTCTCGAAGCATTGATAGAACGGCTAGTGGATTTTGTGGTGGGTTATTCATGATTTGGTTTGGTTTTCGTTAGCAAAGGCTCCGGGCCAGCCGCCGTGTTCGATGACTGGGTCGATCTCAGCCATGAGGCGGTAGGTTTTTAATGGCTTGGTCGAAGTCAGATTCGAGCATGCGATCTTCCTTTCGGCGGAATGCCGTGAACTCATCTTCGGCATGTTCTTTGGCGAGATCTGCGGAGACTTTGCCGGCATTTTTCAGCACTTCGCGGTCGTTGAGGGTGAGGAAACCTTCGAGCTTGGTGATCCAGTCCTGCATGGACATGGGAATCCGGCGCTCTGCCTGGGATTGGGCGAAGATGAGATATTGCTCCACCAGGTTGTTCAGGGCGCGGAGTTCGTCTTCGTTCAAATAGTTCTTGGCGATGCCGACATCGGACTTGCGGATGCGGACGCCTTCCCAGTTGGTGAGACCCATGTTCGGCAGGGTTCGGTCGGCACGGGAGACGATGACCTCGGCGGCGGTCTGGCCGTGGATGGCGTAGTGAACCTTGTTTTGGACGGTGGCGTAAAAGGTCTGGGTCAGCGGCGCATCCTTGTCGTAATCAATGCTGGTGGCGTAGATGTCGGTGATTTTCTGGTAAAACCGCCGCTCGCTGGTGCGGATGTCTTGGATGCGGCGCGTCAGCTCCTCGAAGTAATCGTTGCCCTCCTGCGGGTTTTTCAGACGGTCATCATCGAGCACGAAACCCTTGGTGATGTATTCCTTGAGCTTGTCTGCCGCCCATTGGCGGAAACGCACGGCCATGGGGCTGCGCACGCGGAAGCCGAGCGCGAGCACCATGTCGAGATTGTAGCACTCCACTTCGCGAGTCACTTCACGAGTGCCTTCGATTTGAACTGTTCGGAATAACCGAACAGTTGCCTCAGGCTCCAGTTCCCCGTCCTCGAATATGTGTTTGATGTGTTCGCTGATGGTTCCCTTGGCCTTGCCGAAAAGCTCGGTGAGCTGTTTTTGGCTCAGCCAGACGGTCTGGTTTTCCAGCCGCACGTCCAACTTCGTGCGCCCGTCTTCGCTTTGGTAAAGGATGACTTGGCTCATGACTTCCCTTCGGGTTGGAGAAAAGGATTCGGGGTTTTGGCTTCCTCGAGGCTGCGGTCGAGGACGTCCTTCGCACGACTTTTGAGTGCCTCAAGCAACTCCTTGCGAGTCCGCATCGTGGTTTCATTGCCCATCAGGATGCGGATGTGATCGAGCTTCTGCCATTTTCCGTCGAGTTCTAACAAAGCGCCGATCTCAAAGTATCCCGTTGCGATATCGAAGGTTTTGGAAATCTCGGTCCATTCAGCCAAATAGCGCAAACCGGTCCAGCCGGAGATGCTGTTATCAACGATGAAAAGGTCGGATTGATTGGTGCGCATGAAATCAGGACATTAGCTTTTACCACAGGGGGTGGGACAAATAGGGGGGCAGCGTCAAAATTTGTGAAATTTTTTCTACGCGATGCAGGATCCGCCCGCCGTTGGCCGGAAGCGCGGCTGCAAGTAGTTGGTTTTCAGTATGTTCATCATGTTTGCTCGCGCATTATCCTGAAACCGCCGTGTCTAGCAAGGCGGATTGGTGACGGGGCTTTTTGTAGCCTACCGGGGGCAGGGTGCCAGCAGCTTTGGGTGGATCCGGATCTGGAAGAGCGGGACATAGGCACCGGCGGATTTGCGAAATGGCTTTCCGGGCAGCGGAACCAGGGTGCGGAGGAGCACTTGCAGGCGCTGGATCACTGCCCGGACCTTGGGCTGGCCTGCCGGGCGGGATTTGGCGGCGACGGGCAGCGGGATGCGATTGGCGGGATGGGCTGCGATTTGGGCTTGGCGGTCGGCGAGGTCGGTGAATTCCAAGCGGTTGCGGATTCTCAAAGTCTCCATTTCCGCGGTGAACCAGCGGTGCGTCGGGAACAGCACGGTGGATCGGTGCGGGTGGAGAGATCGCGGAACAGGCCGTTGAAATCGCCAAGCTGGCCGGCCGGTGGCCTCAAATCCCTGTAGGGCCTTGCGTGATATCTCCGCCAGCAGGTCCAAAGCTCGCAGACAAGAAAAAGGAAGCACGCTGGGTGGAAGGAGGTGGAATAAGGCGGAATCCCGAGCCGGAGGCTCAGGTCACGGTTGGAATCCGGAGCCGGAGGCTCGGGCTACGGTTGAAACCAAAGAAAGGGACGGGCCTCCCAAAGAAAGGGACGGGCCTCCCCAAGAAGGGAGGTTGAGCACTTGCGGTGGTGCCGAGGTGCTTGCTTCCGGCGAGCGTGCCGTATATCGATCCCCATGCCCGACTGGCTGCTATCGGATCAATTGTGGGGCGGGGTGGGGACCGGGCTGGCCTGGCTGGTGACTTGCTGCCTGCTGGCGGTGGGCATGGCGGGTTGCGTGTTGCCGTTCCTGCCCGGGCACCTGTTCCTGTTCCTCGCGGCGGTGTCGCACCGGTTGATGCTGGGAGCTGAAGCCTCCGGCCTGCATTGGTGGTCGTTCGTGATCCTCGGCCTGATGATGGCGATCTCGCAGGCGCTGGAGTTTTTCAGCGGCGCGGCGGGCGCGAAGTGGTTCGGCGGCAGCCGCTGGGGCGCACTTGGCGCATTGGCCGGCGGCTTGGCCGGGATGTTCTTCATTCCCCTTGGTTTGCTGTTGGGTCCGCTGATCGGCGCGGTGCTCGGCGAGTTCGCGATCGCCCGCAGGTCGGCACGGCCGGCGCTGGTTTCCGGTGTCGGCTCGGTGGCGGGCACGCTCGCCGGCATGGCCATCAAGCTCGCCATCGGCGGCGCGATGGTTGTCTGGTTTTTCCTCGACGTGTTGTGGATCGGTTAGGCCGCGTTTACCCGATCTCGCCGCGGCGCAGCAGGCCGTCGATGAGCGCGCCGCGGGTGTCCACGACGGTGGTGCGGCGTTTGGCATCGGGGCGGGAGACGAGTTCGCGCAGTTTCATCATCGAGCGTCCGCCGGATTGGGCGTCGTAGCTGTTGCAGGCGATGCTGAAACGCGCGGCCATGTCCACCGGCTCGCCGTGGCGGGTGAAGCGGAGGATTTCGCCGGTGTTGGAAACGCGCAGGTCGAAGGGCCAGAGGATGCGGTCGGAGCCACGCAGCTGGCGTTCATCCTTGAGGATTTCCAACAGCGCGGCGGCGTCGAGTTCGGCGGTGACGAGCAGGTTTTCGTAGGGGATCAATTTCCAGCAATCGGCCACGGTGAGATCGCCGGGCTGCAGGTCGCCGGTGCGGAAGGTGCCGTGATAGACGCCGTCCACGGGTTTGCCGTCGCGTTGCAGGGCGTCTGCAAAGCACTCGCAGAAAAGCGTGGCGAGCGGATTGCCCTGGCCGCCGGAGCGGATGATGGATTTGACGGTGGCGACCTTGCGCGCGAGTTGGGCGGCGGTGGTTTTCAGGTCGGGCTCCGCCAGCTCGATCACGGCGGGGTCTTGCGCGATGTCGGAACCCATCAACTCGGTGATGGCGTCGCGGCCGATCAGTTTGCGGCTCTCGATATCGAAGGTGAGGTCGAGCCGGCCGAGGTGGATGCCATGATAGCCGGCCTGTGAGCAAAACACGTTGCCGGTTTTCCACAGCGGTTGGTTCTGGTGGCTGTGGCCGCCGAGGTAAGCGTCCACGCCTGCGACTTCACCGAGGATTTCCCGCAGCGGATTGGCGAAATCGTCGCGCGGGCGGAATCCCATGTGGCCCATCACCACCACGGCGTCGGCCCCGGCCTCACGCGCCTCGGCCACGGATTTGCGCAGCGAGGCGAGCGGGTGCTCGACCGTCACGCCGCCGAGCGTTTCCGGCGCAAGCCAATACGGGAGTCCCGGCGTGACCAGTCCGACGAGCGCGATGCGGAATCCGCCCGCATCCACCATCGTCCAAGGCCGCACGTTTTTCCACGCGCCGGCGAGCGTGCCGGGTGCCTTGCCATCGACCGCGATGTTTCCTGTTAGAACAGGTGATTTGGAAAGCGCGAGGTTGGCTTCGAGCACCGCGCGGCCCCAATCGAAGTCGTGGTTGCCAAGCGTCCATGCATCGTAATCGAGCAGATTGAACATCCGCATCATCAGCTTGCCCTGGTTGAGATGGCTTTCCGGCGTGCCTTGCCAGACGTCGCCGAGGTCCACGAGCAGCGAGTGGGGAAACAGGTGCCGCCACTCCCGGATGCGGGTGGCGCAACGGGCGAAGCCGCCGAGGTTTTCCACGCCATCGTAATTCCGGGTCGGCACGATGTGGCCGTGGAGATCGGTGGTGTGGATGATGGAAACCGTGCGGAAGTTCTGCTCCGCGGCGCGCAGGCCGAGCGCCGCGGCACCCAGCCACGCGCCGGTGCCGCGCAGGAAACCCCGCCTGGTGGTGTGTGCGTTCATCGGCTGCAATTTGACCGGAATCCTCGGTTTGGCAAGCCGCCGGACACGGCCCGGGCCGACGCATCAGGATACCTTGGATTCACCGCCAAGACGCCAAGTCCGCCCAGATCTTGGGAGGATGTCGCGGAGTTACCACGATCCGAACAAGTGTTACGACCGCTTGTTGGATTGGATTTTGAAAATTCCTTGGCGTCTGGCGTCTTGGCGGTGAAAAATGCCGGATTTCAAGATGCGTCGGCCCTGCCACGGCACACAGTCCGGCACTCCTCAAAGGCAGCGGCATCTCGGAGGTTGACCCTCCGCCCGGGGCCCGCGAGGCTGTTGCCGTGAAATCACTGATAGCCGCGCTCTGCTTTTCCGCCTGGTCATGGGTTCTGTATGCGGCCGGGGAAGCGCGACCGAATTTCATTTTCTTCATCTCGGACGACATCTCGCAGGAGGACCATGGCTGCTACGGCCATCCGGTGATCAAGACCCCGCGCATCGATGGCCTCGCGGCGGACGGCATGCGCTTCGACAACGCCTACCTCGCGATCAGCAGTTGCAGCCCGTCGCGATGCAGCATCATCACCGGACGCTATCCCCACAACACTGGCGCTCCCGAGCTGCATTCGGTGCTGCCCGACGACCAGATCCGTTTCCCGGAGCTGTTGCGCAAGGAGGGCTATTACACCGCGCTCTCGGGAAAGAACCACATGTTCGGCAACAAGGACCGGGCGTTTGATTCGATCACGCGCGGCGGCGGACCCGGCGGTTCGGACGATTGGGTGGGCCTGGTGCGCGACCGGCCCAAGGACCGGCCGTTCTTTTTCTGGTTCGCCGCGAATGACGCCCACCGCGGCTGGGATGTGAGCGATCATGCTCCCGAATACGATCCAGCCGAGGTGGTTGTGCCGCCTTACAATGTTGACACACCCGTTACCCGCGAGGACTACACGAAGTATTATCATGAGGTGAGCCGCTTCGATCACTTCGTCGGTTTGGTGCGTGACGAACTCGAGCGGCAGGGAGTCTTGGAAAACTCCTTCCTGGTGGTCGGCTCGGACAACGGCCGGCCCTTTCCCCGCGCCAAGAGCCGTCTCTACGACAGCGGCATCAAGACGCCGTGGGTGGTCCATTTTCCGAAGTTGATCCAAAAGGGAGCGGTCACGAAGAGTTTTGTCAGCAGCATTGATCTCAGTGCCACTTGCCTGGAATTGGCCGGGATCGATATTCCCGAAACCATCCAGGGACGTAGCTTCCTGCCTATCCTCAAGGACCCGGAAACCACCGTGCGCGAGGTGATTTTCGCCGAACAAAACTGGCACGTTTACCGCAACCATTCACGCCTCGTGCGGTGGGGGGACTTCGCCTACATCCGCAACAATATCCCCAACCAGATCAACATCTGCGCGGAAGCGGATCTGACTTATCCTGCCGGCAAGGAACTCTGGCAGGCCCATGCCGCGGGCAGGACCACGGAACAACACTGGCAGGTTTTCGCCAATCCATGCCCGGAGGAGGAACTATACCATGTCAGTGCAGATCCCCACCAACTCACCAACCTCGCCACCAAACCGGAGTATGCGGCGCAGCTCGAGACCGCCCGCAAGGCGCTCGCCCGGTGGACCGGGGAAACCGGTGACACCGTTCCCGCCAATCCCACGCCCAACCGCCGCGGCCCGCCGCGCGTCGTGGACGGCAAGGTCGTGCCGGGAAAACAAGAGGCGGGTGGCAACCCGCATGCCGAGTTCCCCGGTGCCGCGCGCAAGGCGACGAAGATCCATCATCCCGGGCCGTTGCGTCCCTGAACGGCAACGAGTCAATTCCCGGGTCTGGAAAGTTTGAGAGTGAAGCGGTTCTGCGCACCCAGGTTGCTGCAGTCCTGGGTCGGGGAATAGTCGTGGACCTCGACCGTGCCCTGTGCGGTGAATTCCATGAGCCGCAGCCAACTGTCGCCGCCGTTTGGCTTCATCTGGAAATTGACGAGCATCTGGTGGACATCGCGGCCACCGGGGGTGGTGCTGGTGAGGCGGGCAAGACCTTCGCGCAGGACGTGGCCGTTGAGGGTGAGGATGAAGTTTTCGTGCCTGGACACTAGGTTCTGCCATAACTCCTCACCGTCCATCACGTCATCACCGTTGTTCTTTGCCATCGGGTAGGATTTCGAGTGGGGGTTCCAACTCTGCTTTTCACCAAACTTCTGCCAGTCGTAGCGGACGTTGCCGAGGTAAGTGTAGGCGTGGGTGATCAGGATGGCTTCCCGGTTGGCGTGCTTGGCGGCGACCTCGTTGGCCCAGCGTACCACATCGGCCCGGGGGCCGAACTCCAGCGCAATGACGAGGAACTTGCGTCCGCCCGCCGTGAACAGGTGGTAGCTGTTGCACATGCTGTCGGGCTCCTTGTCGTAAGTGCCGCCAAAGGTGGGGAGCTTGTCGTATTTGGACTTCGGGAAGTAGTCGTTGAGCAGGGTGCTGCGGTCTGCGGCCTTGCCGTTTTGGCCGCAGTCGTGATTGCCGGGAACGAAGAAATAGGGCAGCTCGCCGTCGAGCCGGCCCATCGCCGCCCGGGCGACCTCCCACTGCGATGGCGTGTTGTGCTCGGTGATGTCACCGAGGTGGAGCACCGCCTCGATCCTGCGCCGCTTCTTCTGCTCGACGAGCCACTGGGTCTGGGCATGGAAGCCGTCCGGGAATCTCTGGCAGTAGGTCTGGGTATCGGGCAGGACGGCGATGGTGAATGAGTCCTCGGCGGGCAGCGGTGGCTCGCCGGCTTGGAGGATGGAGGGCTCCTTGGCGGCGAATGCCGGGCTGGCGGAGGATCCCGCGAGCGAAGCGAGGGAACTAATGCGGAGAAACCGGCGGCGTGTCGTTTGAGTCATGGGTGCAGGGGAATATGGAGATGCTCGATTCCCAAGCCCAATATGAAGCTCTTAACAATTCAACCATGTTGTCTCCCAAATCTTGCCAGCATCGCCCTTGAAAAGGGTGCCGACGTATTGGGCGGTGGTGCCAACAGCGATGACGTCACGATTCAGCGCCCGGAAAGGCGCAGGGCGGCGTGGATTTTGAAATCAACGAGCTTTCCGGCGGACTGTTGCTCGCGCAGCCAGCCTGCCAGTTCCACGAGCGGGACGTGATGAACGGTGATGTCCTCGCCAGCGGTGCCGCCGCCCTGGTGTTCGCGCGTCAGGCCGGTGGCCTGGAACAGGTGGATGATTTCCGAGGTCATGCCCGCCGAGGTCGGTGTGTCGAGCAGCAGCCGGATGTCCGTGGCACGGTAGCCGGTTTCCTCCAGCAACTCGCGCGCGGCCGTTTCCGCCAGCGATTCGCCGCAGTGCTCGTCCTCGTCGCCGACGATGCCGGCGGGGATTTCAATCACGCGGGCCTGCACCGGGATGCGGAATTGCTCGACGAGCACGATTTCGTCCTCCGGCGTGATGGCGAGGATGCCGACGCATTCGTTCGACTGCGGACGGCGGACGAAGTCCCATCGGCCGATCCGCTCAAGTCTGAGCCAACGGGTTTGATGGAGGAGTTCAGGTTGGGTCATGGGAATTTGTCGGGCAAGAATGGCTGGCGCTTGACGTATGAGGGCGATACTTCCGGCCCGAACCCATGTCACGTCACGATTTTCCAATTCCCGTCGTCCACCAGCATCGCATCGTCTTCACGCATGCGGCCTTTGCTCCGGAGAACCGGGAGCTCGCCACTTTGCTTGAGGAGGGTGGTGGACGCCGCGCGCTGGTGCTGGTGGAAAACCAGGTGGCCGCCGCTTGGCCCGGGCTGGTGGAAAGCATTGGCGGATATTTTTCCGCGATGGCCGTGGAGCTGGCGGGCATTCACCTGCTGCCCGGTGGCGAATCCGCCAAGGCGGACGATGAGATCGCGCGCCGGATCTGGGAACTCATTGCCACCGCGCACCTCGACCGCCATTCCTACCTGCTCGCCATCGGCGGCGGGGCCTTTCTCGACGTCGCTGGCTACGCCGCCGCCACCGCGCACCGAGGTGTTAGACTGATCCGTTTCCCCACCACCACACTCGCCCAGGACGACAGCGGGGTGGGGGTGAAGTGCGCCATCAATGCCTTCGGCAAAAAGAACTGGGTCGGTTCCTTCGCCGTGCCCTTCGCGGTGATCAATGATCTCGATTTCCTCCACACCCAGCCGGAGGAAACGCGGCGCGCCGGATTGATCGAGGCGGTCAAGGTGGCGCTGGTGAAGGACCGCGGATTCTTTGAATGGATCGAGGCGAATCTGGCCCCGCTTGCCGCGCTGGAAAAAAGCGTGCTCGAAACCTGCGTCGAGCGCTCGGCCATGTTGCACGCCCGCCACATCGCGGAAGGCGGCGATCCGTTCGAAACCGGCTCCAGCCGCCCGCTCGATTTCGGCCACTGGGCCGCACACAAACTGGAATCGCTCACTTCCTATCAACTCCCGCACGACCGCGCCGTCGCCGTGGGCCTGGCGCTCGATACACTATACGCCGCGCGTTCGGGAATGCTCGCCGCAGCAACGGCCGATCGTGTGCTGGCCGTGCTGCGCGTGCTCAAGCTCGCCCATTACCACCCGGCGCTGGACCAGCGCGATGCAGGCGGTCGGCGGCTGGTGCTCGATGGCCTGGACGAATTCCGCGAGCACCTCGGCGGCGAACTCACCGTGTTGATGCCGCGCGACATCGGCCGCTGCGAGGATATCCACCACTTCAATGGTGAAATACTCGGTCGCTGCATCGATGAGCTGCGCGAAATGCCGGGCGATGAATAGATTGCCAGAGCGCCGCAAGCCGCTATCTTGCGCGCCCCGGCCCGGAATAGCCGGCTTTCAATCCATGAACCAACCCACAGTGGCGATTGTTGGCGCGACGGGTGCCGTCGGCGCGGAAATGCTTGTTTGTCTGGAACAGCGGAATTTTCCGCTCGGAAAACTGAAGCTGCTCGCTTCGGCCCGCTCCGCCGGCAAACATCTCAAGTTCCGTGGCGGGGATGTCGTGGTTGAGGAACTCACTCACGATTCGTTCGCCGGTGTGGACATCGCACTGTTCAGCGCGGGCGGCGGGATTTCCAAGGAATTCGGCCCCTCCGCCGCGGCCGCTGGCGCGGTGGTGATCGATAACTCTTCCGCCTTCCGCATGGATGATGACGTCCCGCTGGTCGTTCCGGAAATCAATCCGCAGGCCGCGAAAAACCGCCCGCGTGGCATCATTGCCAATCCCAACTGCACTACCATCATCTCACTCATGGCGCTCGCGCCGCTGCATGAGGTGTTCGGGCTGAAGGCGGTCATCGCATCCAGCTATCAGGCCGTTTCCGGCTCCGGCGCGCAGGGCATCGTCGAATTGGAGGAACAGGTGCACGCCATCGTTTCCGGCAAGCCGTTCACGCCGAAAGTTTATCCGCGCCAGATCGCCTTCAATGTGATCCCGCAAGTCGATGTCTTCACCGACAACGGCTACACCAAGGAGGAACTCAAGATGCTCCACGAAAGCCGCAAGATCATGGGGCTCTCGGAGTTGAAGGTTTCCTGCACCTGCGTCCGGGTGCCGGTCTATCGCTCGCACTCGGTTTCCATCACCGCGCAGTTCGAGCAACCCGTGGACGTGGATGCCGCCCGCGCAGCCTATGCCGGCAAGCCCGGCGTGCAGGTCGTGGACGACCCATCCAACAAAATCTTCCCCGTGCCGCTCGACACCACCGGCAAGGACGACTGCCTCGTCGGCCGCATCCGCAAGAACATCGTCCTCGACAACGCGCTCGACCTCTGGGTCGTCGGCGACCAGGTCCGTAAGGGCGCGGCTCTCAACGCCGTGCAAATCGCGGAGATTCTTTGAAGAGATAGTGGATCGCAGATGGTGGATCGAAGATCTTCATCTACAATCGACAATCGACAATCTACTATCATCTTCCCATGGACCTGGAATCCTATCTCGCCGACCGCGCCGCACTGGTGGATGCCGCGATGAGCGCCTATCTGCCGGCGGGCAGCGAACGACCGTCCACCATCCACGAGGCGATGCGCTACGCCGTCTTCGCCGGCGGCAAGCGGCTGCGGCCGGTGCTTTGCCTCGCGGCAGCGGAAGCCTGCGGCGGCCTCACCGCCGACGCGCTCGCGCCCGCCTGCGCCGTCGAGTTGATGCACACCTACTCGCTGGTCCACGACGACCTGCCCGCGATGGACGACGACGACCTGCGCCGCGGCCGGCCGACCTGCCACAAGGTCTATGGCGAGGGAATGGCCGTTCTCTGTGGCGACGCCCTTCTCACGGAAGCATTCGCCGTATTGTGCCGGATTCCGGTCACCAAGCGCTATTCCACCCGGGATTACATCGCGGAACTCGCCGAAACCGGCGGCAGCCGCAAACTCATCGGCGGCCAGGTGATGGACCTTGAAGGCGAGGGCAAGAAACTCACCAAGCGCGACCTGGTCCGCATCCACATGGCAAAAACCGCGGCGCTGCTCACCACCTCGCTGCGGCTCGGCGCGATGACCGCCAACGCCACCGCCGCCAAGCTCGCCGCCCTGACGGATTTTGGCCACAACCTCGGTCTTGCGTTCCAAGTGATCGACGACATTCTCGACGTCACCCAAAGCACTGAAGTCCTCGGCAAAACCGCCGGCAAGGACCAGGCGGTGGGAAAAACAACCTATCCCTCCGTCATCGGCCTGGACGCCTCGCGAAAAGAAGCCGCCAAGCTCACCAAAGCCGCTATGGCCGCGCTCAAACCGCTTGGCAAAAAAGCCGACCGCCTCGAGCAGATCGCCTCGCGTCTCTTGCAGCGCGGGTATTGAGCGCAAGCGCCAACCACGCGTCACTTGGCCCATTGACAACGTTGGATCTGCGCCCATCCCGCTTACGAAGTTTCGAGACGCTTTGTTGAAATGCGAGACCCCAATCATCGTGGCAAATTTTTATCTGCCATCGATGTGTGGGCCGCATGCGATTCATTTTGAAATTGCTTGAGCCATCCTGCCTTCGATCCGCCGGGCCCGCATGGCGATCATTACGCCGGAAATCACCAATACCCCGCCAAGCCACTCGCCCGGGTGCAGGGTTTCCCCGAGAAAAATCCAGCCGGTAAGCAGTGCGAAAAGCGGTACCAGGTTGATGAAAACGCCGGACGCCACGCCGCCGATCCGCCGGATCGCATGATAATATGCGAAGTAGGCAAGGCTGGTCGCGGGCACCCCGAGATAGAAGATGCCGGTCCATGCGGTGGCATCGATGGCGCTGATTTCTTCCAATAGCCCGCCGGCCAGCGCGAACGGCAGGATCAACGCCGTGCCGATCAGGCAGGACCATGTCACCGCCACCAATGGCGGCAGATCATTCATCACCGGCCGGGCGAGCAGCGTGTAGGCAGTCCAGCAAAACACGCATCCCAGAATCATCAGGTCGCCAGGCTTGACACCGCTCCGTATCAACGCGAGCGGATCGCCGCGCGAGATGACGATCCACACGCCAGCCAGCGAGATCAGGATGCCAGCCATGGCGTTTCGCGATGGTCGCTTGCGCTCGATCGCCGCGGAGCAGAGCGCTATGCAGGCCGGGATGAAACCGACGATCAGCCCGGCGCGTCCCGCCTCGGTGGTCTTCAAGCCGGTGAAAAACAGGAAGCTGTATCCGAAAATCCCGGTGGCGGCGAGCAGCAGTAGATGAGGCAGCATGCGGGCCGGCACCCTGAGAATGGCAGCTCCGTGAAGCCGCAGGCAAATCAGCACCAAGACGGCGGCCGCCATGGCGAAGCGCAGCAGCGCGGCATTCCATGGATCCACCGAGGCGGAAACCACCCGCCCGACCGGCCAGGTGCCGCCCCACAATGCCATGGTGGCCACCAGCATGAGAATCACCGGCCAGCGCGGAGCGTCGGGGCCATCATGTGGATCGCGGTATGACATGCGCCATCTATTCGGTGCCCGGGGATGTGATGCGCGAATCATTGGCCATGCGCCTGCCGGATCACGAATTCCACCAGCTTGTCACATTGGAACCAGTGCCGGTTCATGTCGTGACCACCGCCCGGGATGATATCGAGTGTCATGGCTCCGCCGAGCCCGTCGTAGCGTTGTTTGAGCAGGCCTGAGTTTTCATTCAACGGAACGACCGTATCATTGTCACCATGGATGTGATAGATCGGCACGCCGGCCTTGGCGAGGGGGGCGAGGCGTTCGATGGGGCTGTGATCGGCGAGTTGCGAGGCGAATGTTTCCTCCGAGACACCATAGGCAGCGCTTGCGCGCGCAAGTCCGGGCCAGCTGGCGGGGTTGCAGACCGGGTAAATTCCGGCGATGGCCGCGACCTTGTCCGGATTCCCTGCGGCCCAGTTGTAGAGCATCAGCCCGCCGCGGCTGCGGGCCAGCAGACAGGGCTTGGGTGACATGCCACGGTTTGAAACGAGTTCCTTGTGAAAGGCGGTGAACCACGTGCGCCCCTGCGGGTTTCCCATGGATTCGCCGACATCGATGCCTGCGATTGCGATGCCTGCCGCGGTGAATTTTTCGAACATCCACTTTTCCTCGCCGCCCGGCAGTCTTGGCAAGGTGGGTGCATACCAGACCCAAGGTGTGGGTTTCGCGGCGTCGAGGGATTCCGGCAGGATCAAGAACGCGGTGTGTCCCTCGACCGTGAATATTTCGCCGGGCATCGGGAGATGTTTCGCGGGTTTCTCCAACGCCTTGCGGATGCCGGCGGCGACCGCTTCACCGAGGGCCTTGCGTTCCTCTTCCTGATAGAAATGCACGTCGCTTTTTTGCCGCCAGTTGTCGAACACCGGCGAGGCATCGATCACGGCGTGCAGATCGGTGACGAGGATGTCCGGATGCCGGCGCATCACTTCCAGGGCGGCGGCGTTGAAATCCGCGGAGGCACCCTTGCGGCGGGCATACGGGCCCAGGTTGTGATTGGGCACCGGTGTGGTGGTGCAGAAGATGAGCCGGGCACCGGTGTTGCGCAGGATGGTGATCTGTTTTTCCAAGTTGGCCTGATAGGTCGCGACGGGCACGGAATACGCCCCCCATGTGTCGGTCTTGGCATCGTAGGATTGCTTCAAATCATGCAGGCCATGATTGAACTGGATGACATCCCAGTGAAATCCCTTCTGCCGGAAATCGCCGAGCCAGAGTTCAGTGTTCAGCACACCGCGCTCCGACGGTCCTGCATTGCCCTCGTTGCGGTGATAGTTGGCGATGCCTTTCAAAGCGGCCTTGGCGGCGTCGTGATAATTCATGCTGATCGAATCCCCGATGACGAGCACGCGCGGCAGCCCTGGGTCATCTGTGAGGCGAGGGTCGGGCAGGGGAGTGGCGTCGATGCGGTCCACCACGAGCATGCCGTCTTTCGGCTCCGCCGCGAGCGTGGCTTGCCAGAATCCCCCGGCCAAGTCTTCCGGCGTGAGTGGCGCAATATGCTGGATACGCCAGTGGCGGGCGCGCAAGGTGACACTTACCGGTTTGTCATCGATCATGATTGTCCCACCGCGCGGCTCGTTTCCGGCATCCGGAGTGAACCAGCCGGTAACCTCGTTGTCGGTGATGGACGGCTCGCCGCCGGTGGCACCTTCGAGCAGGGTGGCGACTCGCGCGGAAAACGCCTTGCGTGCGTCGAGAGCCTCGCGGTTGGCGGCATCGATGCCCTGGAACCTCGTCCACACCGGTCCCTTGATGCCGGCGAAGGAGCGCTTTTCCTCGATGCGGCGGAGTATCGCATCATGCGTCCACACACACTCGAAACGGGAGCGGCCGGTCTCGGTCTTTGGATCGTATTCCGTTTCCTTCAGCAGTTCGAAACGACGCGTCGCCGGATCGACGCGAAACAGCATGCCGGAGATATCCGCCCCTTCGGATGCCTGACAGAACAAATACAGGAGGAGTATTCTGAGCCTGGGAACGAGAGCTTTCATATGCAAGACATCGGTGGATGGACGGAGGCGCTTGTGATAACGCGCGGAGAGGTGGTGATTTTGCAGGATATGCGGGTCCGGCGGGATTTTCATTGGCACCGGCCTGCAGCGCCGTTAATGGCGTGTTGATCCATGAATAATCCACATCTTTCCAGATCGATGCATTCCTTTTCCCGCAGGTGGCCGGCCGCCATGACCGCCCTTTTTGCCGCATGTGCGATCGCTTGCGGCCAGGGTGCCGCGCCGCCTGATTTCACCAAGGGCGAGGCCATTCCCGAGAAGGCGCGGCACGATTGGAACCTCGGCGCGACCGGTCTGCGCGGGTGGATGTTCACCAAGGATTTCGCCACCACGGCAGCGCGGCAGATCAAAGTCACCGCTGTGGCCGGTGGCTCGCCTGCGGATGGCACGCTGGAAGTGGGCGATGTGATCCTGGGAGTGGGCGGGAAGCCGTTTTCCCATGATCCGCGCACGGAATTCGGCAAGGCGCTCACACGCGCGGAGTCCGGTGAAGGCGCTGGCAGGTTCGTTCTGACCCGTTGGCGCGAAGGTAAACAGGAGGATGTCACGATCATGCTCCCAGTGCTCGGCAGTTACGGCGCGACAGCTCCTTTCGATTGCGAGAAATCCAAGCTCATTTTGCAGCGGGGCTGCGCCAACTTGGCCAAGCGCATGGTGGAGCCGTCCTACAATCCCGATCCGATCGTCCGCTCGCTCAACGCCCTTGCGTTGCTGGCAGGAGGAAACCAGGAGCATCTTCCGCTGGTGAAGCGCGAGGCGCAACGCGCCGCCGCCTACGAGGGCAGGGGATTTCGAAGCTGGCATTTCGGCTATGTGATGATGCTCGCCGCCGAATACCAACTGGCGACCGGTGACGACTCCGTGATGCCCGGCCTGCGGCGGCTCGCGCTTGAGACCGCCAACGGCCAGAGCGCCGTCGGCTCGTGGGGGCATGACTTCGCGAGACCCGATGGACGGCTCAAAGGCTATGGAATGATGAATGCGCCCGGACTGCCGCTCACCACCTCTCTGGTTCTGGCGCGTGCCGCCGGCGTGGATGATCCGGTGATCACCGCCGCCATCGAGCGCAGCCTGCGATTGCTGCGGTTCTACATCGGCAAAGGCGCCATTCCTTACGGCGACCACGGGCCATGGATGGAAGGCCACGAGGACAACGGCAAGTGCGGCATGGCCGCGGTGCTCTTCAACCTGACAAACGAGGACCAAGGTGCGGAGTTCTTCGCGCGCATGAGCCTCTCCGCCCACGGCGGCGAGCGCGACTGTGGGCACACCGGCAATTTCTTCAACGTGCTCTGGGCCATGCCCGGTGTTTCGTTATCCGGCCCGCACGCCACCGGTGCGTGGATGCACGAATTCGGCGCGTGGTATTTCGACCTCGCGCGGCGCTGGGACGGCAGCTTCGCCCATCTCGGGCCGCCGGAGCCGGACTTTGACAGCTATCGCGATTGGGATGCCACCGGTGCCTTGTTGCTCGCCTACGCCGCGCCTTTGAAAAACCTCTACATCCTCGGCAAGCGGCCCACGAAGGTTCCTCAACTCTCAGCCGCGGGCGCTGAAAATCATATCGCCCCCGGCCGCGGCTGGTCACAAGGGGACCGCACCAGCGTCTATCAGAAAATGGGCGATGACGAACTGCTGGCGATGCTGGGTTCCTGGTCGCCCGTCCTGCGCAGCCGCGCGGCGATGGCACTCGCCATGCGCAAGGATCCGCCCGTCGATCACGTCATTGCCTTGCTCGACTCCCCCTCGCTCGATGCGCGGCTCGGTGCCTGCAAGGCGATCACCGAGATGCGTGGCAAGGCTGCCACCGCCGTTCCCGCCCTGCGCATGGCTCTTGGCTCCGACGCTCTGTGGCTGCGGGTGCGGGCCGCCGAGGCCCTCGCTGCCATTGGAAAACCCGCCGCCGGAGCCGTTCCGGACTTGTTGGAACTGCTGGCGCAGGGTCCCACCCGGGAAGACCCGCGCGCCATGCAGCAACGTTTCGTTTCCAAGGCCCTGCTCGGTTCGCGCTCCGAACTGCTTGGTCCTGCGCTCGATGGCGTGGACCGCAAGCAACTCGATCGCGCCGTGCGCTCGGGATTGCGCAATGAGGATGGCTGGTGCCGCGGCAATATTTCCAAACTCTACGCGAAACTCAGTTTCGAGGAAATCAAGCCACTGCTGCCCGCCATCCTGCAAGCCGTCATCGAGCCCGCGCCCAGCGGCGAAATGTTTGCCGATGAAGTCCGCATCGAGGGATTGCGCGTGCTGGCCAAACACCACGTTGAAGACGGCATCCATGCCTGCGCCGACTACGTCCGAGACCAAAACCCATGGGCCAGCGAGCACCGCACGCCGGAAATCCTCAAGATCCTCGAGAGCTATGGCGCGCACGCCACTGCCGTCATCCCGCAACTCAAATCCATTGCTGCGGACTTCGCCGATGGCGAACCGGATTTCCCGATGCGGCTCAGCCAGCAAAAAGCCGCCGCCGTACGCGACGCCATCGCGCGGATCGAAGTGGCCAGCGCACGGCCGGAATTGAGGCGTATCCAATAGCCCCGCCACATGAAATGAGCAGGGGGGCATGGCCGCCATGACGCCGATGGAAACCAAGCTCCAGCGCTGCTGAATACCTGCTCATGGACATCAGCGAGCATGTTTGGCCGCTTCTTGGTCATCAACCTGATGCGCATGCCCGCAGCGTCGCCACAAACGCGGCCCCAGGGTGACGCAGGCAACCGCCAATCCCGCGGCCAAGCCCCACCACACTCCGCGCGCGCCCATATCCATGCCTAAGGCGAGCAGCCCGGCCACCGGCATGCCGCAGATCCAATAGGAGACGAAGCTGATGATGGCCGGCCCCCGCGTGTCGTGCAGCCCGCGCAACATCGCTGCGGAGGAAACCTGGCTGGCGTCAAAAATCTGGAAAATCCCCACGATCACCAGCAGCGAGGCGGTCAGGCCGATCACCGCCGGATCATCCGTGAATGCCGCCGCCATCGCTTTCCCTAACATCAGGAACGCCGCCGCCGCCAGCAATGAGCAAGCGATTCCCAGCAGCCAACCGGAAACCGCGATCGACCGCAGCCGCTGGTTATCCCCCGCGCCGTGTGCTTCACCGAAGCGCACCGTCAGCGCCATGGATAAGCCCAGCGGCACCATGAACGCGGTGGCCGCCAGCGTCACCGCAATCTGGTGCGCTGCCATCGCGTCCGGGCCGATCCGACCCATCAACAGCGCCGCGAACGAAAACGCACCCACCTCGAAGATCATCTGCGCGCTCGCCGGCAATCCGAGCGCCAGCATCGCCATCACTTCCCGCCGGTTCGTCCCGCGAAACCATCGCCGTGGCACCCAGTCGTGCAGCCCCTTGGCATGCCTCAGCCAGAACATCATCGCCAGCAGGATCGCCGTCCGCGAGATCAGTGTGGCCCACGCCGCGCCTTCGAAGCCCAGCGCCGGGCAACCGAGCTTGCCGAAGATCATGATCCAGTTGAGTGCGATGTTGAGCAGCACCCCGCCGAGGAAAATCCAGAACGCCGGCCACGGGCGGTTGAGCGCGTCGGCATGGTTCTTGAGCGCGATCGAGGCCAGCGCCGGCACCACCGAGAACATCACGATCCGGAAATAAACCGGCGTCCGCTCGATCACCTCCGCCGGTTGCCCGAAGATGCCCAAGTGCGAGGACAGCGGCCACGACAGCACGAACATCAGCAGCCCGAGCAGCGTGCCCAGCACCAAACCGTCGCGACAGCTCTGCCGCGCGCCCGCCGCATCGCACGCGCCGCGCCGGTTTGACGTGAAAACCGACACCGCCGTCAACACCCCGATCCCGAACACGAACGGCAGATGAAACAACGCCGTCGCAAACGTCAGCGCCGCCAGTTCCATCACTCCCAGCCGGCCGATCATGACCGTATCCGCCACCCCGAGCAGCATCTGGCTGAGTTGGCCGATCATCAATGGCAGCGCCAGCCGCAGCGTCAACCGTGATTCATTCCGCAAGTTCATGCCATGCTTCCCAGCATCTGGATGGTTTCAGCGAGTTTCCCGGCGGGTTGCTCCGCCTTGAGCCTCGGGAAGCGGCGGCCTTCGAGGAGGATGTAGTCGCCGTTGCGGTAAAGCATGAGGCGCTGGCCGGAGATCTCGACGGATGAGATCCGCTCGGCGGCGGCGGCGGCCTTGATGCGGGCGATGGCGAGCAGGTTTTCCGCGGCCTCGGGAAGGCGGCCGAAGCGGTCGCGCCAGGCGGACCCGAGGGCATCCACCGCCTTTTCAGTGCCGGCTTCGGAGAGTTCGCGGTAGGCGGCGATGCGGAGGCGGGTTTCGGCCAGCCAGGAGGACGGCAGGAATGCGGGAAGAGGTTGAAGCGCCAAGACGCCAAGTTCGCCAAGGTTTTGCTTCTGACCGGAACTCTGGATTCTGGTTTCTGGATTCTGGTGTCTGGAAACCCACGCCGTTTCCGTGGAGACGATGAAGTCGGCCTTGAAAGAACATTCGCCGCGGGGGGCGTCCTTGCGTCCCTTGAGCCGCTCGACGGATTGGCGCAGGAGCTGGCAGTAGAGTTCAAAGCCGATCTGGGCGATGTGGCCGGACTGTTTGGTGCCGAGCAGATTTCCCGCGCCGCGGATTTCGAGGTCGCGCATGGCGATCTTGAAACCGGAACCGAGCGCGGTGTATTCCTTGATGGCGTGGATGCGCTTGCGGGCGTCGCCGACGGTCATCATGTCGCGCGGCAGCAGCAGGATGGCGTAGGCCTTTTCCCCGGCGCGGCCGACGCGGCCGCGGAGCTGATAGAGATCGGCGAGGCCGAAGCGGTCGGCGCGGTCGATGAGGATGGTGTTGGCGTTTGGGATGTCGATGCCGGTCTCGATGATGGTGGTGGCGAGCAGGACGTCGGCCTCGCCCTTGACGAAGGCATGCATGACGGTTTCAAGGTCGTGTTTTTCCATCTGTCCGTGGCCGACGAGAATGCGGGCCTCGGGGACGAGTTCGGCGATGCGGGAGCGCATCATGTCAATGGATTTGACACGGTTGTGGAGGAAGAACACCTGGCCGCCGCGTTTCATTTCGCGGCGGATGGCGTCGCGGATCACGCGTTCGTCGTAGGCGCAGACGGTGGTGGCGACCGGCACCCGGTTGGGCGGCGGAGTGTCGATGGTGGACATGTCGCGCGCGCCCATCAGCGCCATGTAAAGCGTGCGGGGAATCGGCGTGGCGGAAAGCGTGAGCACATCGATCTGGCGGAAGATCTGCTTGAATTTTTCCTTGTGGGCCACGCCGAAGCGCTGTTCCTCATCGACGACGACGAGCCCGAGGTTCTTGAAATGGACATCGCCTGAGACCAGGCGGTGGGTGCCGATGACCACGTCCACCGTGCCATCTGCCAGGCCGGCGATGGTGTCGCGGACTTCGCCTGCGGAGCGGAAGCGGTTGAGCAGGTCGATTCTAACAGGGTAATCCGACATGCGCTCGCGGAAGGTGCGCCAGTGCTGCTCGGCGAGCACGGTGGTGGGCACGAGGATGGCGGCCTGTTTGCCGCCGGTGACCGCCTTGAACACCGCGCGGATGGCGACTTCCGTTTTTCCGAAACCTACGTCGCCACAGATCAAACGGTCCATCGGGCGCGGTTGTTCGAGATCGAGCTTGGTTTCCTCGATCGCGCGGCGCTGGTCGGGCGTCTCGCTGAAGTGGAACGAGCGCTCGAATTCCCACATCCATTTGGTGTCGGCAGGGTGGGCGTGGCCGGGTTCGTGCTGGCGCTCGGCCTGGACGCGGAGCAGCTGCGCGGCGTAGTCGGCGATGGATTTCTCGGCGGCCTTGCGGGCGTTTTTCCATGCGGATCCGCCGAGCTTGTTGAGATCGGGCGTGCGGCCGCCCATGCCGATGTATTTGCCCACGAGGTGGGCTTGTTCGAGCGGCACGCCGAGCATGGCGCCGTCACGGTATTCGAGCACCATTTCCTCGCCGTCATCGCCCTGCTGGATGCCGCGGAATTTCGCCAGCCCGTATTCATAGTGCACGACGAGGTCGCCCTCATCCATTTCATCCACGGTGGCCTTGGCGCGGGCGGCACGGGCTTTTTCGAGGATGTTGCGGCGCACCGTGCCGGGCGTGCGGTAGCGGCCGAAGAGTTCGGACGAGGAAAGCACGGCCAGCCGGATCACGGGCAGAGTGAATCCCGCCATCAATTCGCCACGGACGGGAGTGAGGCCGAGGTCGCGCTGGAGATCCTTGCCGGCGAGTTCGGCGAAACGTTCCTGCTCGCCCTTGTTGGCGAAGACCATGGCGATGTCCCACTCGTCGCGTTTCCATTCGTTGAGCTGGCGGAAGAAATTTTCGCGACGCAGTTCCTCCAACACGAAATCGCCGGCCTCGAAAGTGCCGAGCGGGCTGCCATGACTGGCCAGCGTGAAATCCTCCTCGCCTTCCAGCGGCGCGGCACCTTCCAAAATCATCACATCGGCATTGTCGATCTCCGAATCCACCGCCACGGTCAGATCACAGGCGCGGCGGTATTCGGCCACGCTGGCATCGGCGGCCGGCTCGGCGAGCAGCAGTTCCGCTTCCAATAATTTCGTGGTGGACGCCTGCGAATCGAGATCGAACTCGCGAATCGATTCCAAGTCGGTATCGAAAAACTCGAGCCGTAGCGGCCGCGCGGCCTGCCATGCGAACAGATCGACGATGCCGCCGCGCACCGCAAACTGCCCGCGGGACGCGACGGTGGGAACGCGTTCGTAACCGTGACCGGCGAGCGATTTCGAAAGTTCTTCCGGATCGAGCGCCATGCCCGGCTTGAGTGAGGTTCGTGACGAGCGCAGCGCGGCGGGCGAGGGGGCGCGGGCGGCGAACGACTCACTGTCACAAATCACCACGCAGCGATCGGCGCGGGCGAGCACCTCAAGCACCGCGAACCACTCGGCAGCGGATTCCGGATCGGCAATGGTGCCTTCCTCCGTTTCGGTGGGCATCTCGGGCAGGACCAGCGCGTTGATGCCCCAGAGTTCCATTTCCGCCGCCAGGCGTTCGCGTTGGCGCGGCATGTGGCAGACGATCCAGCAGCGCGTTTTACGGAGATCGGCCGCGGCTTCGCAAACCAAGGAAAGCATGAATCCCTGCGCGGCCTCGGCGACGTGGTCGAGCACGAGTGGGCCCTCGCCAGTGGCCATGGCGGCCAGGCGTGAGACGAAATCCGGATGGGTTACGGCATTGCGCAGCCAGCCGTGTGCTGGACCGTCCTTGCGGGACACGGCGCAGCGATACGCGCGCGGGCCCGGCACGGCAAGCCGTCATTGCTTCAGCCGGATCACCAGTATGCCACGATCGATCTTGAAATCCTCTTCGCTGCGGACGGGCCGCCGACCATGTCAATGCCGGGGCGGGCCATGGCTAAGGAGGGACGGACTGTGGTCGCCCATGGCGCATGGGAAAAGCCTTCTGGCCGTGGATGCGCCTGGGTGCTCGCATCTCCCTCACACGGCGGCCGAAGTCCGCCGCCCCCTACTGCATGGTAACGGTTTTAAGACTTCTTCATGTGGCTGATGCCGTAGGGAGCACGCTCCGGGCGGCTGAGCAAGGCGTTGGCAGCCTCGTCGCCATCGAATCGTTCGTTGACCGGATCCCACTTCAGCTTGCGGCCCAGTTTCATGGCGATCCAGCCGAGGATGCAGGCACTGGTCGAGCGGTGCGCTTGCTCGGCGTTGGTGACGGCGGGCTTGCGGGTTTGCATGCTGGTGATCCAGTCGAGGTGGTGATCGCCATTCGGGCTTTCGTGCAGGCGGATTTCGTTTTCGCCGAGGGGCGTCCTGAAGATGTCCATATTGCTGGCCTGCAGCGCTTTCGCCGCGTTCCCGGCGGGCACGGGATCAGAGGAGGTGACGCGCTCCGCGCCGCGGGTGACAAAGATCCAGCCATCGCTGCCTTCGAACCGGATCCCATTGGGGAACTTGTGGTCGATGACCATGGTCACGCCGTTGGCATAACTCATCTCGATGTGATAGGGGCCGTGGACGTTCCACAGACCGGACTTGGGAAACTCCGCCTTGCCATCGACCGCGATCGGGCCGGTGAGTTCGGTGTCCATTCCCCAGTGGCCGATATCGACATGATGCGATCCCCAGCCGGTGATCATGCCGAGGCAATAACTCTCAATGCGCAGCCAGCCGGGGCGCGGGCCGTAGCGCTCTTGGACGCTGCCGGCCTGATGGTGGACGAGGTCCGCAGTGTAGGGGACCACGGGCGTGCAACCGAGCCACTTGTCAAAATTCAAATTGGGCGGCACCGGGATTTCATTGATGCTGCCGCCGGAGGGGTCGCTTGGCAGGCCGATCTTCACGGTGTGAAGCTTGCCGATGCGGCCGTTGCGGACCATTTCGCAGGCGATGCGGAATTGTCCGCCGGATCTCTGCTGGCTGCCGATCTGGAACATGCACTGGTTCTTCCTGACAATATCGCTCACTGCGCGGCCTTCCTCGATGGTCATGGTGAGCGGCTTCTGGACGTAAATGTCCTTTTTCATCAGCGCCGCGGCGATGATCGGCTCCGCGTGCCAGTGATCGGGCGTGCTGATGGAAACCGCGTCGATGTCCTTGTGCTGGAGCGCCTCACGGTAGTCTTCGTAAGCACCAACTTCGAGCTCCACGCCCTTCTTCTGGTAGTGGCTTTGCACCATGTCCTTGCCGTCGGCAAGGCGCAGCGAATCGACATCGCAGACGGCGACCATGCGGGTGGCGTCGTGACGCAGCACGCCGGGGATGTCCATGCCGCGTGCAATGCGTCCGCAGCCGATTTGCACGACATGGATTTTCTTGCTGGGGGCGTCCGCGCCGAGGACGCGGGATGGGATAATGGTTGGAAATCCGAGGGTGGCACCGGCGAGCCCGGCGGTCTTGAGGAAACTGCGGCGTGGTTGTGTGGTCATGGTTGGCGCTATGGTGAATCGTGTTTCAATCGGCTTCGGTGAGTTGGAATCCTTCGCGGTATTTGCGATGGAGCATGGCGGCGGCGGCGGGATCGTCGAGGATGCTTTCATTACCCGGATCCCACTTGATGGTGCGGCCGGTGGTCATGGCGAGGTGGTGGAGCACGCAGATGGTGTTGGAGCGGTGGCCCGCCTCGACCGGGGCGACCGGGTCCTTGCCGCTGCGCAGGCAATCGATGAAATTGCCGATATGGCTGGATGAGGTGGCGAGTTCGATGCCGCCTTCGGGTTTCTCGCGCAGCAAGGTTGGGTTTGAAGCCTTGAAACCGCCACGTTCCACTTCCAGCCATCCTTCGCTGCCGGTGATGCGGACGAGACCGCCCTTGCCGGTGCCGGATTTCAATATCACGCCGTTGGCATAGCGTGCGGTGCCGGTGTAGCGGGTGTGGACGTCGAACAGGCCACGCTCAGGGAAATCGCCCTGGGCCCGGATTTCGACCGGGCCGGAATCGCGGTCGGTGCCGAGCGCCCATTGGGCGATGTCGTAGTTGTGCGCGCCCCAGTTGCAGACGTTGCCGCGGCAGTATTTCGTGATCTGCATCCAGCCGGGACGACTGCCGATCCGGTCTGAGCCCTGCGGGTGGCAGCGGGCCTCGGTGTAGGGTTCGTCGGTGGTGGGGCCCATCCATGCGCGGTAGTCGAGGTTTTCAGGCACCGGCATCGGCGTGGCATCGCCCTCGCCCCTGTCGAGTGGGGTGGACACCTCGATTTCGCGGACCTCGCCAATAAAGCCGTTGCGGGCGAGCCAGCAGACGCGGTGGAAATAGACCGAACTGCGTTGCTGCGAGCCGGTTTGCAGGACCACGCCGTGTTTTCTGACAGCCTTCACCAAGGCCTGTCCCTCGGGGATGGTGTAGGTGAGCGGCTTTTCCAGATAGATGCCCTTGCCGGCGCGGGCGGCGGCGATGGCGATGTGGGCGTGCGCGAAATCCGGCGTGCAGATGAAAACGCCATCAATGTCGTCACGGGCGAGCAACTCGCGGTAATCGTGGTGGACGCTGATCTTGTCGTGCGGGTTGCCGTGGATTTCGCGGCCCTTGGTTTCCGCGGTTTTGCGGGCGGCCTCGGCGCGGATGCGGTCCACATCGCAGACGGCGACGACTTGCGAGCCGAGTTTTTTTCCCATGCCGATGGCGGTGACCATGTTTCCGGTGCCCATGCGGCCGGTGCCGATGCAGGCGAGGCGCAATGTCATGCCTGGGGATTGCGCGCCGAGCAGGCGCCCCGGAACGATCGTCGGCGCGGCACCGGCGGCGAGCATCGCGGCGAGAAAGCCGCGGCGATGCATATGGGATTGGCGATGTAAAACCGGCATTGGTTTAACCTAAATGGGAAAATGAACCCCAGATGAACACAGATGAACGTTGATTTTCAGAGGTTTGCAACAAATTCAAAGAAGCCGCAAAAGGTGAAGCGTTTTATTGATATAACTGATTCAATATCTGCCTTCAGGAAGGTCCGTCTGCGGTTTTATTTCATTTTCAAGATCTAACGGCTCATGCGGTAGGCGTCCATGATGGTGCGGTATTTGGCGAGCGTGTTGGGCACTTCCCATGAGGGCATTTCGCCTTTTTTCAGATAGCCGAGGAAATCCGTCGCCACTTGTGAGAAGTGTGCTTCGTGGCCGAGGCGGTAGGAATCCGGGAAATTGACCACCCAACCGAAGTCCGTCCTGGCCACTTCCACGCCGGGCCAGGTGGCGACGGCTTTCTTGACGGCGGCGGCGAGGGCTTGTTCAAGGCTGGCGGGATCCACGCCTTCCCGGGGTTCGAGATAGAGCATCGGCTTGTAGCCCTGCTCCTTGCCCTGGCGGATGATGGCGGCAACCTGGGTGCCGCGCATCAGCGAGTAGTGGGTGTCGCCGCCGCCGGCGGGTGCCTCGTAATCCCAGATGACCGAGATCTTGGCGTGGATGCCGTGAAGCTTGAACACGAACTCGCCATTGCTGGCGACCTCCAGGTTGCCGTCGGCATTGAGATACGGCTTCAGGTAGTCCGGGATTACCTCGACCTTGGTCGAGCGCGTGAACTGGGCGGGGGTGAGGGTGGTGTTCCAAGTCCTGGCGGAGAGCACCTTGGCGTCGTTCAAACCGAGGATTTTTTCTGGAAACACTTCCCACTGGACAAGATCGACGAGGTGGGTGGTGACATCGACGATGCCTTCGCCCTGTTGCGCGGTGTCATAGAACCATGCCGGCCGCTGCAACGGCGCGCCAGCCACGGTCTTGTAGAAATGGTGGACGCTTTCCTTGGTGACCGACGGATCATCCGGAGTGCCGGGATCGATTTGGCCGAAGAAATCCGTCTGCTGGGCGAAGAATTTCTGCAGGCGCGTGGTGATCTCATGCCGCTCGGTCATGATGTCGGTGAGCATGAGTTTTTTTTCTGCGGCGATGGCATAGGCCTCTTGCAACATCTTGAAATCCTCGGGCGTGCTGGCCATCGGCTTGTCGGATAGCACGTGCAGGCCGGCCTTGACGGATTCGAGGATGTAGCGGGTCTTGGCGCGATTGTTGCCGGCGAGTACGACGATGTTGCCGGGTTTTTCGGCGAGCATGCGTTCGAGGAAATCGCGGCCGGCGTGGACCTTGGATTCCCACGAGGTCGGGTTGTCCTTGCGGGAGTTGAAGCTGTCGATCCGCTGCATGTGCAGCTGGAGGTCCGGACCTTCGGGCGCATAGACATGGACCACGGGAGACACGCCCGGCAGCATGCTCTTCTGCACCAGCGCGGCGTGGAAATGGCCGGGATCGAGCGTGATCAGGCGGAAGGCGGGTGCCTCGGCATGGATGATGGCGGTGGCCATGCAGGCGGCGATGACGGAATGGTGCAAGAATTTGGAGCTCATGTGAGAGGTTAGGGATTGGCTGTGGAGAAATCAGCATGCTTTCCGGCAATGTCGATGGATTCCGGTGTGCCGGTGAAAATCAACACCCGATAGCGCAGGCGCAGGGTGGAATCCTTTTTGAGGTGCGTGGATTTTCCATCCTCCGGCCAAAACATCGGGGTGGGGGAGAGGAATCCATAATCGCGGGTGAACCACGGCGACGGGTAGCCGGGGTTGGACGGGTGCTGGAGGACGGCGAGTCCCTCGGTTTTTCCGCCGCGCGGGCCGAAGCAGGTGAGCCATGGCGAGGGTTTGCCGAAGGTGCCTTTCTCGCCGGCGAGTCCCTCGGCGTTGCGCATGCGGCCGCCATATTGCGGCGTGAGGTCGGGATCCATGCGGGCGCTGAAGAACGAGTGGTTGGTCTTCTCGATCACCACGTCCTCCAGGGCGGTGAGAGTGACATCAAAATCGATTTCCCTTAGCTCCGGCGCAGGTGCGCGGACCGCGATGCGCCGTGTGTCGCGGAACGGTTGGACGGCATCAGGTCGCTGCCAGTCGCAGGTGTCCTTGATGACGATTTCCGGGCCGTTATCAACGAGGATTTCCGGGCCTCGTGAAAGGATCTGGCCGCGCGCGTTGGCTTCCTGCCAGTAGTTGCCGCCATTAACTTTGTCGCAGCCAAAAAAAAGCGAGCTGTGGTGTGGATACTGGCCATTGCGCATTGAGGTGACAGCCGCCCCGGATGGGCCGTTCACCGGAAAGAAAAACGGGTATTTCTCATCCTTGGAAAAACGGTAGCTGGTAAGGAACGCGCCGTTCACGGTGATATCAATGCGGGAGCCGGTCATGACGGCCTGCAATTTCGCCGGCTGGCTTGCGTGGAGGGATGCGGATGCCGCGGCCACCATCGTGGCGAAAGCCGCGGCCGCGATCAGGGATTTGATGGATTCCATGGCGGATCTCCAGCACTAAGCCGGCTGCGCTCAAACGCTAAGCGGGGGGCGGATCTTTCAGCAAGCCTGCATCTCAGAGGCATTCCGTGGGAAACCACCGCAGCAGAGGCGACATGCTGCTGGCTTGCATGGCGCGGGCTCAATCGAGCAGTTCGCCGTAGCGCTTGTGTGCCACGGCAAGCGAGAGATCGAGGATGCCTTGCGAGCGCGTGTGTCGCAGCGCTTCGTCGGCCATGGCGGCGCATTCCGCGAAACTGAGTGAACGTATGGCTTGGCCGACGGATGGCACCTGCTGTGGGCCGACCGAAAGCTCCTCGACGCCAAGGCCAATGATGAGCGGGGTGAGGCGGATGTCGCCGGCCATTTCGCCACAGATGCCGGTCCAGATTCCGTGGTCGTTAGCCGCATCGATGGTGCGCTTGATGAGGCGGATCACGGCCGGGTGGGTGGGCCGGTAGAGGTCGGCCACATGCGGGTTCACGCGGTCGGCGGCGACTGTGTATTGGATGAGGTCATTGGTGCCGATGGAGAAGAAATCGACTTCCGGGGCAAGCAGGTCCGCACAGAGCGCGGCGGCTGGCACCTCGATCATGACACCGACCGGGATGTCGTGATCAAAGGGAATGCCTTCTTCGTCGAGTTCTTCCATGCAACGGCGGACCATTTCCTTGCAGCGCCAGATTTCGGACAGGCCGGAAATCATCGGAAACATCATGGCCACCTTGCCCTTGGCGCTGGAACGGATGATGGCACGCACCTGCTCGCGGAACATCGCGGGGCGGGCGAGCGAGACACGGATGCCGCGCCAACCTAGAAACGGATTGGGCTCCGGCTCGGTGAGCGGCTCGACAGGAAGTTTGTCGCCACCGGCATCGAGCGTGCGGATGATCACACGATGTGGCGCCATTTCGCGGACCACCCGCGAATAGATTTCCGCCTGCGTGTTTTCCGCGGGCATGTCGTCACCATTGAGCAGGAGGTATTCGGTGCGGTAGAGACCAATACCTTTCGCACCGCTGCGTTTCACCAGCGGCAGTTCCTCGACGATTTCGATGTTGGCGGAAACATCGATCTGGCGGCCGTCGGAGGTTTCCGTGGCGGCACCGCGCTTGGCCTCGAGTTGGCTCCGCATGCGCGCCTTGGCGTCACTCAGCTTGTGATAGCGGGCGAGCGTCTCGGGCGACGGGTGAAGGATCAGCTTGCCGGTGTAGCCATCGAGAATAGCCGGGGACAAGGCGACGACATCGATGACCGTGCCGCCCTCGAGGCCGACCACTGCGGGGATGCCGAAGGCGCGGGCGAGGATGGCGGTGTGGGAGTTGACGCTGCCTTGCTCGGTGGCGAAGCCGAGCACATCGCGGCGGTTCATCGAGGCGGTGTCCGACGGGGCGAGGTCGTAGGCGAGGAGGATGTGA
>JALRFY010000192.1 GCA_023253625.1 Akkermansiaceae bacterium
CGGGATCGATATCGAAGCCGATCGAGTTGAAGCCCTTGCGGGCATAGGCGAGGAGCAAGGGTAATCCGACGTAGCCTAGGCCGACGATGGCGATGGTGTTCAGGGGAGGGGCCGCGGAGGGAGCGAATGTTGGATGTTGGATTGAGAGATTTGAACCGCCATCCGTCATCGCGTGCTGCGGCGGGACAAGATGGCGCGAAAGGAAGAGAGGTTTTGAAAAAAAAACATAGCGCCGGCATGTGGCCATCGCTAGCTAATTCTGAGGGTGGGCATTCAATTGGAGAAGTGCAGGATGAGGCTTTGGCATCGACGCTCATAGAGCGCCGCTACAGGGCTTTCCTTTGGCCTCGACGCTCATCCCCCTTCGCCCTGCGGGCTACGGCGGGACAAGCAGAGCGAGGGCGCGAAGGAGAGAGGCGAGAAAAGCTGAAAGCTGAAAGCTGAGAAGTGAGCAGAGGATTGTTGGTCTGGCCGCAGAATGGCGTCACAGTCCTAGCCATGCCCTTACCCGTTCTTCAATCCGCGTGAGGGTGGTCGCATCGACATCTGCAAGGCGACGGATGAGGCGGTTGAAATCCGTGGTGCCGATTCCCTGCGCATCGAATACGCCAGGCTTCATGCCTCTCGCCATGTGCGGCACCTCATATGCAGTTCCGCGAATGCTGGTGGTACGAATGACATAGGAAACAAGCGCGCGGTCATTGTCACCGGGAATGACGCTGAGGATTAGAACCGGGCGCACTTTTCCCAAGTAGCCGAGGTCGGCGAGCCAAATTTCGCCACGGTTCATTCGGTGGTCAGTTGGTTGTCCCCGCCGTCCTCTTCATCGTAAATGGACGCGAGAGTTGCGGAACTGGCGGCGATGAGCCGATGGTCCTCGAACCACTCCGCGATTTTCCGTTGGTCGGGCTCCGGGAGTTGTTCGATGGCTTTTTCAATTTCGAGCAAAGTAATCATGCGCGCAAACTACAGGCGGTTGAGGGCTTTGTCACGGCCACATCGTGGTGGGCAGCATGGGGGAAGCGATTGATGAGGATTCGCGCGTTTGATTGGCCTCGACTACAGGGCTTTCCTATGGCCTCGACAAGGCGTTCCTTTGGCAACGACGCTTAGAGGCGTTCCAGGGTGAGGTGGCGGAGCATGTGTTGCTCGAAGGCCTGCCAGGCGTCGGCGGTGTTGAGTGCGCCACGGACGGTGCCTTGGATGACGCGGGCGTGGCCGGGACGGTAGCGATCGATGGCGGATTTGAGCCGGATGGCGCGGAGGCGGTCGAGTTCACGTCCGCCGATTCCGCGGCGGGCGTCGGTGTCGTGCAGGCCGGACACCCAAACGGCACGGAACGAGTGGATGGGCGTGCGGAGCGGGGAATGCGTGCCGTCCGGCTCCTCGAAAATGGTGTGATCGAAGGTGAGGGAGATAGGAGATTGAGGATTGTGGATTGGGGATTGGGTATGTGAAGAGGAAGAAGGAACATCCACGATCTCTCCTCTCTGGCTTTCCTGAGCGTTAGCGGAATCACGGCCGGCCCGGCGGTCCGGCCCTACCTGGAAAGGGATGGGTTTTTCCTTGGAGACAAGTTTCATGCCGATGGAGCCCAAGCAGGCTTCGGGCATATGGCGGAAGGCCTCGAGAACGCTGCCGGTGTCGGTGTCGTTCCACTCGAACCAGGCGAGGTGCAGACTGAGGTTTTCCGGGGTATCGACGCGGAAAACCTCGCCGTCCGAGCAGCGCAACATCGGCGCGTCCTGGCGGTAGCTTTCCGGGAGAGGGGTGATGGTGGCTTGAGCCGCCACCGGGCCAACTTCGCCAGCCGGCGCGGACGCAGAAAGCGCTGGCGATGAAGCACATGGGCCTTTTTCACCACTGGGCTCTGTGCCCGTTCCCGTGTCTTTTGATTCCAGGTTTTCCACGCCGTTGGCGGAATCAGGGTGGGCCCGGCGTTCGAGACCTACTGTTGGCCGATAGGCCAGGATGGGGTCGCCGGGGCCGACAGCAGAGTGGCTCATCCACCACCATGCAAGTCCCTCGACGGTGCCCAAGCTGGCGATGATGGCAAGGAAGGTGAAGATTGGGCGGCTCATGCGGTCGTGCTGGGATGCGCCTGTGGCGCGTGCTTCGTGCTTCGTGCGCTGCGGCTGGGGAATCTGCCGATCCGGTCAGGCTGCCGCCCTTGGTCGGATCTCCGGACTGGGAGAAAACCAATGGGCTGGCGGATGGCGATGGGATTTTTTCTGATGGGATCCAGAGGGCTTGTAACGGGTTGGAATGCGGGCCGCCCGGGGTGGGAACTACTCACTGCGTCATTCCGATATTCCTCGAATCGACTTCCTTGGCTGCGGTTGGCGGCGTCGTCTGCTTTATGGAGTCGATTGGATACCGGTTACCTTGCCGGTTGAGTGGAGCCCTTGGCAAGTGCGGGAAATGAAGGGCGCTGGATTAGCAAATGACCATGGCTGGACACTGTGCTTTGGCATGGAACCCGACATGTGGAAGTTGGGTGAAGGCGCCGCCTCATGTGTCGGACGATTGATGTGAAGCGATGGGAGCGGGCGAACTGAAGTCCGCGCTCCATCCATTGGAACGAAAAAAAACGCTCTCGCGGGCGAGAGCGTCTTTCGGGGTGAGAACCTCTCACGCCAAGGGATGCAATCAGGCAGTAGCCGGGGCGGCGATAGCGCGGGGACGACTGCGGAGCATCAGGCCGGAGCCCAGCAAGCATGCGAGCGCAAGCAAGCCGGCCGGCTCGGGAATCGCCGTGATGGCGATGTTGTCGATTGCCCCGCTTCCGCCATTGAAAGCAAACTGAATTGTATTGCCACTGCCCAAGACTGGAACTGCGCCAATGAGAGACAAGGAAAAATCTGAGAAATCAAACTGACCCCCAGCAACGGGGTCAAAGCCAACAACAGGACTGAAATTAGCCAGAGATACCCAAGCTCCGCTTGTGCCCATCCTGTAAGACACGCCAAGTGAACCATTGTATCTAAGGGCAGCATCAAAAAACAGACTGTCGAGTGTAACCGCACTACCTGAATTGTTTAGCAACGTCAACCTAGTTGAATCATTCGCACCCGTGCGGAGAAAGCCGTCATTTCCAGATCCACTGGCAATGCCGCTATCACCGTAAAACAACCCGCTTCCTCCGCCGTTGTCGCCACCCAAATCGCGGGACGTAACAGCCTTGGCAAACGAGCCTGAGAAGCCTGTGGCATTGACATCGGCCGATTCAATGGATCCACCCTCGACGAAATCATACCATCCCACAAGCAATGAGGCTTGTGCGGCGGGAGCGAGGGTGAGAACGGCCGAGGCGATGAGTGCGGCGGAGCGATACTTTGTTTTCATGTTGGAGAGATCAAGAGGTGAGGAGTCAGGAGTGGGCGGGATGGTTGGGAAACGGATGGTTGGGAAACGGTTTGGGGCACGGCGATGAGGCCGATGACGGGTGAAGAATGCATGTCTGGCCTTGAGGGCGCAAGAAATATTTTTACATTCTTTGGCATAGTAGGAATCATTGTGCGATAACGGAAATATTTGAGGGAGAGAACAGAATAGTATCCTTCAAAGCAGGATTCATGCCAATCATCCAGATATTGCCCCCTGTGGTGTGATGGTTTTTGAAATTCATTCAGCCGTCACGGTGCCTGGAACCTGCGGGATGGGGAGTGCCGGAAGCATGTCCTTGGCGCGCTGTTTCTCGAGTCGCTCGACGGCGCGGCGCCAGGCGGGGGCATCTTCTGGCCCCGGTGTGGGTGTGAGCAGCTCCAAGGGCGGCAGCGGCAGGTCACGGATTTCGCGGCGGGTGAGGAGCTTGCGGAAGGCGTGGGACTCGGCGCGCATGAAGAGGCGCCAATTGACCTGATCGAGGAGCTGGCGGCCGGCATCAGGCTGACCGGCGAGCACACGGGCGGTGCCTTCCAAGGCTTGGATCATCATGGGTGAGACACGTTTCGATTGGCGGAGCGCGGGGATCCGGGCGAGGGCCTGCTCGGGTTGGTCGGCCATGAGGTGGGCGAAGGCAAGGGCGGAAAGGAATTCCGGTTTGTCGGGTGCGGAAGCCACCAGATTTTCCAGCGCGCTTACGGCGTCTGCCGGGGACTCGAGCTCATGGAGGAGGGCGAGGTAGTGGTAGTTGTTGATGAGATCCACATTCATCGGCTCGAAGCGCAAGAGGGTGCGGAAGATGGCGAGCAGGTCCTCGGAACGGCTTTTCGTAGAGAGCGAGGCGAAGACCGGGCGCAGATCGCGGTAGAGCGGGATGGGCCCCCAGCCGATGCGGATGCCGGCGACCCAGGAATCCTCGATCACGCTGGCGGCGCCGAGAGTGGTGGCATATTGGCCGATTTCGAGGAAGCGGTTGCGTGACTGGTCGAAGGCGGCGTTGTTGAGTGCGTTGACCCAGGCCTCGGACTCGGCGGGGCGGTCGTCGCGCATGCGGGCGGCGGCGGCCTTGGCGAGCCAGAGATCGACGAGATCGCAGGAGTCGGGCGGGTCATCGAGCAGGGCTGTGATTTCGTCGGTGCGTTTCGTGCGAAGCAGGGCGTGGAGGCGGGCGATGTAGGCGGACGGGCTGGACAGGGCGGCGGCGGCAAGCAGGTCGGCAGCACGGTCACTTTGGTTGTGGCGGACCAGCCAGGTGCCGAGGGTGCCGGGATCGAGGTCGAGAAAGCGGTCGATGGCGCGCTGGAAGATCGGGCCTGAGGCAGCGCCGGCTTCGTCGATTTCCGGGTGGAGAGCGTTGAGGTGGTGGAGGGTGGTGGCTTTTGGCTGGACCTGGACCCATTCCGGCAGTGGCGGCAGGGGCTCGCCTTTTGCGAGGCCGCCGGGGGTCTCGGCGAGGATGAGAAGTGCCTGGAGAGCCGGTTCGGAGGCATTTGCGGCGATGAGGCCGGCAAAAATCTGGCGGGCCTCCTTGACACGCTCTTCGCTGGGGGCGCTGCAGAGCGAGCGCAGGAGTTCGAGTTGGATGGCCGGATCGGACTGCGCGGCGGGCGATTCGCGGAGGGTTTTCTCGACCAATGCGGATTCGCCACGGCGGATCAGCAAGGGGGAGAGCGCGGCGAGCACCGAGGGTTCCTCGCGCATCGATTCGTCCATGCTGGCGAAGGCGCCGAGGGCGACGGCCTCCGGGCCTTGGCGGGCGAGCACGCCGAGGGCGAAAAGGCGGTCCTCGCGGGTGGCGCGCGGGTCCATGAACAACTGGGCGGCGACCATATAGGTGCGCGGCTCGTTCATATTTGAGAGCGCCTTGTGCCAGATGCGGTAGGCATCGAAGTCGCCGGGACGGGCGAGCAGCACACTGCGTGCCTTGTTGCGGGCGGTGCCCCAATCCTCGACACGGGCGGCGGCCTTTGCGGTTTCGAGGTTGCGGTTGATCTGGTATGTGCGGAACGCGCGGTAGGCAGGGGGCGCGCCGAGGCCGACGATGACGCAGATGGCCACGGAAATCGCGATGATGCGCCGGCGGCGGCGGCGGAGTTCCTGCTGGACGCGCGGATCGTCGCTAAAGGCCGCGAGATCGGACTGAATACTTTGAGGGTTCCATTTGGCCATGGCAGTGAGTGGTCGGCGCTTTTAGAATCCAGATTTAAGAATCCAGATTTCAGATATCAGATTTCAGATCGTGCGCTGGGGATGGTTGCGCTTTGTTGGACGCGGCGGAGGACGCGGAGGTGTTTGGGGTGTGACTGGAGCAGCAGGTAGGCGGCCAGCCAGAGAAGGGCTGCGGAGAGAGCAAAGGTGAAATGGCCGATGGGGTCATGGGCGGCGGCTGCAGCCTCTGGGCCGCGGCCGAAATGGACGGAGGCGAGCCACCACGCGCGCAAGGTGTTGAACGCGACGGCGCTGAGGGCGGCGGCGAGGATCAATACGATCCTTCGCGGAATGGAGAGGAGGAAGAACTCGCCAAAGAACAGGGCCACCATGGCGAGACTCTGGAGCGAACGGATACCGCTGCAGCCGCCGGTGACGTCCACCACCTCGCCGGCCATGGTGAGGCGGGTGCCTTGAAGTTCGACCGGTTGACCGGCGAGCAGGAAACACTCGCGGGTGATGTGCATGACGCGGTCGGTGAGGGTGGACACCAGTTTCTGCTCGAACTGCCACGGATAGGGGACGCAGGACAGGGTGAAGATCGTGACCGGGAGCATGCCGAGCGAGGTCTTCCGGCCGAATTCACGGAACAGGAACCAGTGGGTGAACGCACAGACGATCAGGACGTGGAGAAGGAGCGGGGGCCGCCATCCGGGGTCGGCCAGGCCGACGAGACGGAGCGGGATGACGAGTGCCGCGGCCACCAGAATCAGAATCGCGGCGACTGGCCCGGCGGACGGGGAAGAGGGTGGATTGTTCCGTGCCGGGGTGAGGAGGTTCCAGCGCCGCCAGGCGAGACAGACGGCGAGCAGCGGGACAAACCAACCGTAGGCGTAATATTCGCCGTTTCGCCAAGTGGGAACGAGTGCCGCGAAGAGCTGGAGCCACAGGATGGAGATCAAGCCCGGAATTGCGCGCATGGTGGCAGTTGGCTGCGGGTTCACTTTCCGGAGCGGGCCGCCCGGAACTTGCGAGACCGGCGTTTCCGCTTATCGATTTCCGACTCGTCCTTCTCTTCACCCGAGCCATAGGAGCCGTAGGAACCATAATTTCCGTAGCCATATTGGTAGGGCCGGCCGTAGCGGCTGAGGCGGTAGCTGCCGTAGCTGTAGTTTTCGCCGATCATCCGGCGGGTTTCCTTGAAGCCGTTGAAGACCAGGCCGGATGGGTGGGTGTCTGCGCTGGCGAGCAGTTCCAGAGTGCGATGCACGGCACCGCGCGGGACGTAGTTGGCGCGAACCACAAGGCAGAGATTATCGACCAGCGGAGCGATGATCCGGGTATCCGGCACGGCGAGCAGCGGCGCGGTATCGACGACCACCAGGTCGTAGCGGGCGCAGGCCTCGGCGAAGAATTGCTTGAGGCGGGCGACGTTGAGAAGCTCACCGGGGTTGGGAGCGCGTTTGCCGCTGAAGATCACGTGGAGGTTTTCGGCCCCGGTATCGCGGGTGACGACCTCGTCGAAGGATGCCTGGCCGGCCAGCCATTCGACCATACCCATGCCCATTTCATTGCGCTTCACGCCAAAAGTCCGGTGCACGTTGGGCTTGCGCAAGTCGAGGTCAATCAGGAGGGTCTTACGGCCCTGGCCGGCACCGGCGAGGGCGAAATTGGTGGAAACCAGCGACTTGCCTTCGCCGGGGAGTGCGCTTGTGAACAAGGTGACCTTGCGCCGGGTTTCATCGCCAAGCAATGAGACCGAGGCGCGCAGGATGCGGAACATTTCCGCAAAGCTGGTGTGGTGGGTGGCGGTGCGGAAAACCATCCTCGGGTCCCAGACCTCCTGATGGGGATCGACTGTTTCATCAGGGTGTTTTTTCGCGTGAGCGCGCATGGCCTGCTCGATGTGGCGGATCTCGATATCAGAGACTGCGGCGAGCACGGGCATGCCGGTTTCCTCCTCGGTCTGGGCGACTGAGCGGAATTTATTGTCGAGGCGGATGAGTAGAAAGGCGATGGCGATTCCGAAAGCGAAGCCACCCCCGGCGCCGGTGGTGAAGACCTTGGCGGGTTGCGGCTCGGTGTGCATGCCGGGCACGCGTGCGAAGCTGCTGACCTCGGCGCTGGATTCCTCGCCCTCGCGGTTGACGTTGGACTCACCGAGGCGGGTGAGCATCGAATTGAAGACGCTCATCTGGCTGGCGATTTCGCCACGCAGCACGCCGGTGCGGGCGAGCAGCAGCTGGCGGGCAACGCGCAATTTGGTTTCCGGATCCTTGTTGCTGGCCTCGATTTCATCGCGTGCGGTTAGCCAGTAGCCGGCGTCCGCGGAAGATGACACCGCGATGGCGAATTCCTCGAGGAAGCGGTTTTTCGCGCCGGTGAGTTCACTGGATGCGGCGATCATCTTCGGGTGCTTTGGCAGGTAGCGGCGGGCAAGCTGGGAGACGTTGTTTTCGAGGTTTTCGAGGCTTTTGTGCAATTCCAGTGCGCGGTTGTAGGTGGCCAGCGCGCTTTCGGCCTGCTGGAGCTTGACGCGGACTTCCTCGGACTGCTTGGAGAGGGTGTCCGACTTGCTGCTGCGGCCTTCGGTGAGGGCGCCGGCGATTTCGGCGAGATATTCACGGGCCACGGCATCGGCCAGCGCCTTGGCCACCTCGGGGACCTCGTGGGTGAAGGTGATGTCGAGCAAGCGTGTGCCGCGGCGGATGGAAATCTGCATCCAGTCGCTCATCGCTCCCGCGAGTGCCGCTGGAGCGGGCGGGCCCTCGCTGGCCTTTTCTTCCGGTTGTTTGCCGGCACGGTCGTCCACCCAGTCGGCCAGCCAGGATGGCCGCCAATCGACGGGCGGCGGCATCAGACCGGGCAGCGAGCGGACGTCCATGCGGGATGCGACACGTTCGAGCAGGTCGAAACGCCTGATGCGTTCGGCCACGGTGTTGAGGCCCTCGATGGAACGCATGTCGATTTCATCGACCTGGTCGCGGCTCATCACGGTGGATGTCTGCTGTTTGATGAGCAGTGAGGAAGTAGCGGCGTATTTCTTGGGGACCTTGGAGAGATAGTAGGCGGATGCAAGGCTACCGAGTGCCAGGCCGAGTGCAATCCAATACCAACGGCTCAGCAGGTCGAGCAGCAGACGCTTGGTCTTGCGGCTGCGCTCAGGGCCATTTGCAGGGGAATCGAGGAAGTCCTCGTCGTTTTCAAAATCGATGGCTTGCTTGGAATCAACGGGCGGTCGTGAACTCATCGGGCGGAAGTGGGTGGCAATGGGAAGGCTACGGTGTGAGCGTGCGTAAACGTGTGTCAAACCGGTCAGAACAGGCGCTCAGGAACGGTGATGATGTCATCCGGCTGGAGCAACAGCGGAGTGTCGCCCCGCTGGGAGATTTCCTTGTAATCGACGGTGGATATCTTGCCTTTGCGGTTGATGGTGATTTTGCGCGGATTGGCGAGCTCGCTGAGGCCGCCTGCCATGGCGATGGCGGCGACGAGGTCGAGGCGGCCATTCACCGGGAATGGCAGAGGCCCCTGGCGGCCGACCTGGCCAAGGATGGTGAGCGATTTGCCGACGAAGGCGCTTTGATTGACGATGATACGGTCGCCGGCCTGGAGTTTCACCTGGCCGACGGTGCCATTGACGATCGCGTCCATGCGGTAGGTGGAGGTGGCCCCGGAGGTGCTGACGAGCAGGATGCTGTTGGCATCGGCGGTCTCGGCGAGGCCGCCGACGGTGGCCATGGCGGCGGCGAGGTCGAGATTTCCGGAGACCGGCATGGGGATCTGGCCGGGATTGCGGACAGCGCCGATCACGGAGATGAATTCGACGGCATATTCCTGGACGGTGAGTGTCACCTTGGGATCGACCAGGTAATCCTTGGCGTAAAGGTCGCGGATCCGGTTGGCTGCCACGGTCACGCTCAGGCCGCCGACCTCTACGGAGCCGATGAGTGGAAACGACGCGTGGCCGGTCTTGAGGACGCGGACGGAACCGGAGAGATCGGATTCCTCGTAAACGTCGAGGCGGATCACATCGTTGGGCCGCAGGATGTAGGAATTTTCAGTGATCTCCTCAGCGCTTGCAAGCATCAGGGAGGCAAGGAAGAGGGTGGTGATGAGTCGAATTCGGCAGGTCATGGCGGTCATGAGGGTGATCAGAAGATTGGAGGCCGGACGGGCAACCCGCGGGAGGAATGACGGATCATCAGGGTGCAATGGCGCGTGGGAAGATGCACTACGAAAGCCGGGCTGCAACCACCAATCCAAAATCCGCGGCCATGTAAATTTTTTGGTATATGAGGCGTGGAAATGATTTACCACCATTCGATTTGGAGTTGCCCGATTCAAAAGCGATGGCTCAACCCGATACCCGCCTGGAATGAATCCCACGTCTCGTTGGCCTGCCCGTCTTGTTTGCTGTATCGCATGAAGACGCTGGCTTGGACTGAATCGGAAAACACCGGCATGCCGAGCGAGGTGTCAAAAGAAACAAAGTTGCGATCGGCGATGTCCGCAAAGCGCGAAGGATCGGCATTTTCGGTGCTCCGGGATTCGAGGGAGGCACCGAGGTTCCATGACAGGCGGCGGATACGGCGTTGGTATCCGAGGCGCAGCGCGGTGATTTCCTCGAAGCGGCCGGCATCCGTGAAGGATGCCTGGGAGTCCCGCTGCAGCGAGAGGTTCATGCTCCACAAAACGGACGGCCGGTAATTGAGACCCGTCGAAAGGAAGAGCGAGGGATCCGCGGAGCCACCCTCTTCGTAAGAGACGAAATCGGTGCCGATGCGCGAATTGAACGAAACCTTGCGGCTGAGTTGATAATTCACCGTGAATGTGGGGCCGACCGAGGTGCGGTCGCCAGCCGCCTCGCCGGAGCGCATGGTGTAGCGGATCCCGGGACCGAACTCGGTGAGCTTTGAATAACGCCATAACGCCGACAGATCGAAATTGGTGGACGATGTGTCCGCATTGGAACCACCCGATGCGCTTTGGAAGTTCTGTGAAACTCCACCGCTGAGTGAGGTTTTAGAGCTCACACGATAGCGGGCGTTGAGTCCCCAGTTGTAGCTGATCTGGTCCACCACCGAGGCGTAATAACGGTTCGCCCCGCTGCCGAAATCAATACCCGCGCGCAGGGTGGCGTTGAGAGGGCCACTATCGTAATTCAGCTGCGTGCCGGCGTTCTGCTGATAGCCGCCCAGATCGCTGTTGTTGAAGTACCAGTTGTAGCTGCCGTTGTAATTGGCCGCGTAAGTCCAGGTGGAGGCCTTGCTTTGATATCCCAAGGATCCGCCGAGTGTGACGAAGAAATCGGATTGCCCGTCCGTTCCTCCTGCATTGTAGCCACGATAGGGATTGCTGTCGTAGGTGGCATTCAGGAAGCTGCCGAGGGACAAGCCATCGAGCAGCGATTCACCGGGCCAAGCGGCCATGAACGGCGTGTTCCAGCCGCTGTCGAAGCCGCTGCTTGCCATGGCGGACGACCCGATACCAGGTATGCCGGTGCTCCAGCGGGTCGAGTCCGGCAGTGGGACATTATTCCAAGCACCATCGGACTGCGCCGACGCATCTTCAGCGAACTCTGCCGGGGATTCCAGCCCATGATCGATGGCGGAAGCCTCCGTAAGCCCGGTCGCGGCCATGGCTTCCTGCATTGACTGATCATCCAGCGGAACAACGGCTGAATCCGGCGGCACAGTGAGTGGAATGACCGCAGGCTGCAGCGGCGTGGCCAGCGGTTGCACTCCAGAAACCATCGGTGCACGCCCGAGACCAGGATCGGTGGGTCGGGGTTCGGAAAATCCCGTTACCGGAGGCTTGGATTCCTGCCCACAGACGAGTGATGCGGCGGTGAGGACGGCGATGCCCAGCGCAGGACTCAGACGGCCGATGGAGGCCGCCACTTGGGTTGGTATTCCCATCATGCAGCCACCCCTGCAATTTTCACAGCGATTCGATCCTGTCATTCAGGGTTTCGTTCGGCTCGGTGGCTGGGTGGCTATCTGAGACAAAGCCGCCGCGGGACGGGCCCGCAAGCGGCTGAATCTCCAGAAATATAATTAGTGGCAAGCAATCTCAGCGGCGGCGGCGGATCAGCAATCCCAAGCCCGCGACACAGGCGAGCAAGGCCGATGAGGGTTCCGGCACCAGAGACACGTCGTCAAGAATCAGAATGTTGGAACCTTCGTTGTTCGGATCGAGAGGCTTCCAAACGAATCCATAGGTGCCCAGGTTCTGACTTCCTGCGCCGGCCAAAGTGCCCGAAGCGAACTCAACATTCTGGAACTTGGCCGAAAAAGCCACATCGTTGACTCCGGAAGGGGTGAACCGAATATTCAGAGTGCTCCACTGGCCCTCGTTCAGCGTTCCAATGTTGGCAGCGCCGGCTGCGAAGTCGCTTGACCATGAAAACTGATCCGTCCGGGGAGGATTCAGCTGTGGCGATGCGGACTGAGCTGTGGGCTGTAGTTGGATGGTCAGGATATTCTCGTCGGACGCACCGCGGAAAGTGAACTGGAATATGTCCCGGTTGGGGTAAGTAGGAACACTGTCCTGAACGATGAATGCGGTTTGAAACTCCGTGTAGCCGGCACCGTTTCCAACCAGACTGGAACCAGCGTTGCGGGAGAGATAGGCCGAAGCGGCATCGATTTCCTGGAAGCCGAAGTGAATGGCCTGACCACCGCTGACCGGAGATGGGAAAGGCGAAACGGCAATAGTCGCCACATCCGGAAGCGAAGCTCCAGTCAGACTCCAACCGTCGAGACCGTTGAGGTTGGAACCGAAATCGTATGGAGTGAGATCGAAGTCAGAGGAATAAACGGCAGCCTGTGTATGGGCTGCAAGACCGCCGACCACAAGAGTGAGGGCGAGATATTTCATGGTTGTTGATTTTTGTTTCATAGTTAGAGGGCGCTGGTGTTTTGGGGCGATAGTCGACAGAAGCAACTGAATCACGGATTGCTAAGCAATGGTGAGCCGGAATCAATAATGATCACTGTAGCGGGCCTCCTGCCGCGGGCCGCTTCGGCAGGCAGAGTAAGCAAGGCAAACAAGGCGGTCACGAGAGTGATTGCGGCTGCGGTTTGGAAAATTTGATTCATAACGAACGGACTAAAACCCGGAAATGGGAAGGGGGTCAACCCAATTTTTTATTTTTTATACCAAAGATTGGTTTTTGCCCCGAAATTCATCCCTTGAGCGGCGTTTTAGCGCCAATCATCCTCGGTCAGATATTTCTCGATATCCGGGTGCGTGCGCAGGATTTGGCCGATGCGTTCGCGGGTCCTGACGCTGTTGAAGCGGTTATCGGGATCCACGGCATCGACTGCGCGCGCCCGGGCCAAGGCCTGCCGGATCGACTCCGCGGCAAGCTGCGGGAATCCGGCTTCCAGGCTGCCGGCCTGGCGGAGTGGTCCAGCAACGGACGTGGGATCGAGCGCGAGGGCGACGGCGAGAGCGCGCTCGATGCGGGCGGTTTTGTCGTCAAAGTGAAGGGCGAAGAAAGCCTCGTGGCGCGGGAGATCGCGGTTGAGCGGGGCGGCCGGGCGGGTTTGGTCGATGACGCGGAGGGCTTGTTCCAGTTTGTCGTCAGCGGGATCGGGCTCATGGGGGATGCCCTTTTCATCGGCGGCCTGCTGGAGGGCCAGGTCTTCTTGGTAGAGTTGGTGGAGCTGGCGGGTGGCCGCATGGACAACGGTGGTGGCGGGCTGGTTGCCGCCGAACCACTCGGCACGAATCAGGATGGTGGCGGCGGCGAGCAGCAACAGCGCGGCGACGCGGGCCGGCCAGCGTGCGGCGGGCTTGGCACTGGAGCCAGGCACATGCAGTGAGATGGCGAAAAGCAGCGCGGCGCTCCATGCGAGGGTGATGCGGTGCCCGGGCACGTCAAAAAGGCCGTGGATGGGAACGAGCAGGGCCGCGACCAGGCAGGCGGAGCGCAGCGCGCGATCGCGGCCGTTGCGGATCCCCTTGAGCGAATGCCACACGGCGCACAGGACGAGCGCCAAGAGCGCGGCCGCCGCCGGCAAGCCGGTTTCCGAGGCCAGCCACAGCCAATCGCTTTCCGGGTGAAAGGCATCGGCTTCCTGGGCAATGATCGTGCGCTGCCGGTATTGCGGGAAAACGTAATAATACTGTCCGGCGCCGATGCCGGTCCAGGGAAAATCGCGGATCAGCCCGAGGGTATCGAGGTGGATCGGGATGCGCAAATCGACATGTTGCAGCGATTCCAGCCCCGGATTCGCGGCGGCGAGTCCGGAAGAAGCTTCGGGTGTGGTCCCTGTTTCCGCCGGCCTGGCCGCACCCACGCGCTCCATGGTGGCAGTGATGCGCTCCTTCACGGAGGTATCCGCGATGAAGAACAGCCCGACGGCGGTCAACGCGATCAGACCGACCGCCCACAGTCCATGGCGGCCGAGGTAGCGGCGGCCGAGCAGAATGAGCCACAGCGTGCCGCCGGCGGCCACCAGCACCACACCGCCGCGGCTGATCGACCAGGCGGCGACGGCCCACAGGCAGATGGCGGTGGCGGCCAGAGCGAGCGCCAGCGAGTAGAAACGTTTGTCGCGCATGGCCTGGAGCACACAGCCGAGGCCGCAGATCGCGCCCATGGCGAGGTAGGTGCCGGAGTGGTTCCGGTTCGGGAAAAACCCGAAATGGACAGCCTGCCCGTTGGCGTCCACGATTTGCAGCATGCGGGAAGCCACCGCGTAGCAGGCGACGCCGCAGGTGAAGGCCAGCGCGAGCCCGCGCAATGCGATGCCATCCGCCCGGTGGCCCGCCAGCCACATGCCGACCCACAGCATGATGCCGAAAACGGCCAGCATCTCCGCCGATTGGCGGGCTTGGATGGCCACCAGAGAGCCGGTATCCACGCCGATATCCTGCAGATTTTGCCGCCAGGCGGGCATGCCAAACCACCCGGCCGGCAGGAAACAAGCCAGCGCCGCGATTCCGAATGCCGTGGCCAGCAGCCACCAACCACGCGGCAGGCCGTGTCTCGGTGGACAACACGCCATGCACAAGCCGATCAGGGCGAAAAGCACGCCGTGAAAGCCGGCCCATGGCACCGCCACCAGGTAGGTGGCCAGGGTGACCACCGTCCAGAACACCCAGAAGACCGCACGCGATCCCTCCGGATCCGCAGTCAGCACCGGCGGCTTCGGGAGGCGTGATTCGGCTCGGAAAGGCATGACGCGTATGCAAGCGCGTGTCCCCGGGCTGTCAACCCAAACCCTGGCAGCGGGGATCACGGCCATGGCGTGGTGGACCGGGAACACAATCGTGCGGAGCGCCCGTGCAAAACGGCGGCATCGCCAGAATGAACCCGGGCTTGCCGAGCGGGGCATCACGCGGCATGATCCCCGTCATGCAACCCGTGACCGAACGCCTGCGCAGCTTCCTGCAATACGTTGCCGTGAAACTCATCGACGACCCCGGCCAGGCGCAGCTCAAGGTGGCCGAGCTGGGGCCGAAGAAAGTGCGCTTGAAGCTGGTTCTGGGCAAGGCGGACGTGGCGATGTTGATCGGCCGCAACGGCTTCACCGCCTCCGCGCTGCGCAATGTGCTCAAGGCGGCGGCGGACAAGGAAGGGGTGCAGGTGACCTTGCAGATCCACTCGCACGAAGAGGAGGCTGAGCTGCTGGCCCGCGGCGAATGAGACCGTGACCTTGGAGCGCCTGATCCTGTGGATGGATGCCGCCGCCCGCCCGGGCCCGGAGGCGATGGCGGTGGACGAATGGCTGTGCGAAACCGCGCGCCAGCCGGTGCTCCGCGTTTACCATTGGAGCGGGGACTGGGGCAGCATCGGGTGCTTCGGGCGGCTGGCTGATGCGCGCGCCGCCTTGCCGGGGCTCGACTGGGTGCGGCGCTGGACCGGTGGCGGCAGCGTGGACCACCGCCGCGATTGGACCTACACGCTGGTGGTGCCCGCAGGCGTCCCGCTGGCCTCGATGCGCGGGGCGGAAAGTTACCGCGTGATCCACCAAGCGCTGGCCACGGCGCTGGCGGCAGAGGGGCACCCGACGCATCCCGCCGGGCTCACACCCACTGCGGCCGGCGGGCTGTGTTTTGTGAAACCGGTGGAGCATGACCTGCTTGCTGGCGATGGCCGCAAGCTCGCGGGTGCCGGCCAACGCCGCAACCGCGCGGGACTGCTGCATCAGGGATCGGTGGCACTGCCGCTCGCGGTTTGGGACGATTCCGCCGCGCGTGCCCGCCGGCTGGCCGCAGCGATGGACGGGTGCTTCGTGGAAAACGAATTTCAGCCACCGGCGGAGGACCTCCGGGGGAGGATCGCGCGGCGCTACGGGAACCGGGAATGGACCGCACGGCGCTGATTGCTCAGGCGAGCTGCTGTTTCACGCGTTTGAGCACTTCGCCGTAGGCCTCCATCACGTTTCCGAGGTCGCGGCGGAAGCGGTCCTTGTCCATTTTCTCACCGGTCTTGAGGTCCCACAGCCGGCAGCCGTCGGGGCTGATTTCATCCGCGAGCACGATCTGCGAGGGATCCTTGGCGAGGCGGCCGAATTCGAGCTTGAAGTCCACCAGCTTGAGTCCGCACCTGGCGAAGAACGCGCCGAGCAGGCCGTTCACCTTGAGCGCGGATTCGCGCAGATGCGCGAGTTCCGCCGGCGTGGCGAGCCCCATTTCGCGGATGTAATCCTCGTTGATGAGCGGGTCGCCGTGTTCGTCGCTCTTGTAGGAAAACTCGACCACCGGTTGCGTGAACGGCGTGCCTTCGGGGATACCGGTGCGGCGGGTGAAATTGCCGGCCGCGAGATTGCGAACGATCACCTCCACCATCAGGATCTCGACTTTTTTCACCTCGACGTTCGTTTCGTCGATCTGCCGCACGAAATGGGTGGGCACGCCTTCCTTATCCAACAGTCCGTAAATCAATGTGCTGATGGCACAATTCAGACGGCCCTTGCTCTCGAAGACCGCCTTCTTCTTGCCGTCAAAGGCGGTGGCGTCGTCCTTGAACTCCATCCGCAGCGTGTCCGGATTCCCGGTGGTCCACATGCGCTTGGCCTTGCCCTCGTAGAGTGGTGTCATGCGTCTTGCGTAGGAGGCACCGCGCGTGCGGTCAAGAGTGCGTCACCGGGACCCGCAGGGAATCGACTCCCCTACCCTATCCTTTCAGCTAAATTGGAATTCATGACTTGCATGAGCACGTCTCCAATCAACACTGCGGAGTCTCAACCGGATCTGCGGTCAGGCAGCGCCATGCCAGTTTACAGGAAGCGATCAACCACCAAAGCGCCGCGTGCCCGCGCGGTGCCGTATGCGCGGCCCATCAAAGTGGCGGTTTTTTTCTTCGTGCTGCATTTCCTGGGGCTTGTCGCCACGCTCACCGCGATGGTCAACGCGTTGATCCGGCCAGACGCCCTGGCCCTGCGGATGGTGATTGCCGGCCTGGCATTCAGCGCCATCACGTGGCTCATGGCCTACACCAAGCGGCGCTCCGCCCAGTGCCCGCTGTGCAAGGGCACCCCATTGATCAACTCCGGTGCCCGGCCCCACATCCGCGCCAAACGCATCGTGCCATTCAACCACGGTGTGAGCACCATCCTGAGCATCCTCGCCATGCAGCGCTTCCGCTGCATGTATTGCGGCTCGGACTTCGATCTCCTCAAACCGAGATCCTCGGCCTTGGAAGACCGCAACCGCCCGGCTGACTGGGAAGATTACTGAATCGGGAAGGGAAAACGAACCGCGGATGGACGCTACAGCGATCGATGGGCGACGGCCTCGATCATTCGCAGCGCCTCACGGACGGCGCGCACATCGTGGACGCGGTGGAGCATCACGCCTTTTTCGCGGGCCAGCGCGGTGATGGCCACGGTTGGCCAATGGCGCAGGGCGAGGTCGCCCTTTTCCAGCAAACTGGCAATGAATGATTTGCGTGAAGCGCCCAAGAGCAGCGGCCGGCCCCGCGGCGCGAGGCAATCGAGGGCACGAAGCAGCGCGAGATTGTGATCGAGCTTCTTGCCGAAGCCGATGCCGGGGTCGAAGCACAGGGCATCCGGGTCGATCCCGGCTGCGATGAGGGTTTCCATGCGTTCATGGAAAAACGCCCGCACGTCGGCGACGACATCGCCGTAATGCGGGGCGAGCTGCATGGTGCGCGGCTCACCGAGCATGTGCATGACAACCACGCCACAGCCAGCGGTGGCGCACAGCCCTGCCATGTGCGGATCGGCGCGCAGGCCGCTCACGTCGTTGACGATGTCCGCGCCGGCACCGAGCGCGGCGAGCGCCACGCCCGCTTTCATGGTATCGATGGAAATCAGGCCGTTCCACTCGTCGCGCAGCGCGCGGATCACGGGGAAAACGCGCGCGGTTTCCTCCTCCGCAGTGACCGGTTGCGCCCCGGGCCGGGTCGATTCACCGCCGATGTCGATGATGTCCGCGCCCTCGGCGATCATGCAGCGCGCGTGTTCGAGCGCGGATTCCAATCGGCTGTGCCGGCCGCCGTCGGAAAACGAATCCGGTGTCACGTTGAGAATGCCCATGACCCTCGCGTGCCGGGAGAGGTCGAGCGTGGCGCGGGGAGTTTTCCAGATCATCGCGGGAACTGACGGCTTGCGGGCACCGCCCGGGCGGCCTAATTTGCCCATCATGCAACGTCTGGCAACTTGGAAATCCGCCACTCTCGCCATGTTTGTGGCCTGCGCCACCGCGCACGCTGCCGCCCGGCAAAATGAAAACGGCTTCGACGAAGTGGACGGCCCGAACGTGCGCGTCATGCGCCATGACGACGGATCGCGGACCCACTTCACACGCACCCCGGACAACCGCACGCTCACCAAGCGGAAGTTTTCCGCCAACGGCGTGCTGACCATGCTCACCGTCTATCGCATGGACGCCAACGGCAACCCGATCGGCTGCCGCATCTCGGATGGCCTGGGCACCCTGCTCTTCAAGGTGAGCTACGGCTACCGCAAATCCGACGGCCAGCTTGTCGAGGAGCGCATGTTCGACGCCCGCACCGTCCGCCGCGATCCGCACACCGGCAAGGAAATGCCGATCCAGCGGATCTGTTATGTCTATGACGCGCAGGGCAACCGCAGCGCGCCCATCGTTTTCAACCTGCTGCCCGGCAAGAAATTCGAGGAAATCTTCGGTGACAAGGCCTCCGCCCTCGACCGCAACCCGTTCCTGGAAAAAGATGGTCCGGTGAATCCGAACGCGCGCCCGTTGGGCGGCCGTTGAAATCCGGGAAAAAACCAAGTGCTCCAGCCTAAAACATTGCTGCCATTGCTCGCAGGCGGTGCCGTCGGTCTCGGCGGCGTCATGCAGGGGCTGCACTGGCGCTCGCTGGCGCGGTCCTCCGGCATCGCCGATCTCGAAACCCAGCTCCGGCTCGCCACCGAGGAAAACGAATTGCTCAAACGCGAGAACGCCTCGCTGCGATCACTCGCCCAAGGCGGCGGCGAGGTGGCCGTCCCACGCGAGGCGATCGACCGCGCCGAGAAGGAAATGGGCCTGCATTTCCTCTCCAGCCCGGTCGTCCACCAGATCGCCACCGAGGAGCTGCGCGACCGCATTGCCGCCGCCATCGAGAGCCGCTTCGGCCCGGCTGGCATCGACGACCGACAGGACGCCTACCGGCTCATCGGCTGGCTCGATAGCGGCGATAACCTGCTCGCGCAACTCACGCTCGTCCGCGCCGTCGGGGCCGTCGGCTGGTTCGACGACGTCACCGGCGAGGCCTGGGTGACCGAGCGCTTCAATCCGGGCGACATCCCCGACCAGGCCGCGCTGCTGCGGCTGCTGTGTCGCATCCTGCTGCACCAGCACTTCCCGCCGCCCCCCGGCTATCCGGGCGACGATGCGGCGCGCGCGCGCGAGGCGCTCCACCAAGGCGCGGCGTCCGGTGCCGAGGCGCGTTTCTACGCCGCGAGCGCCCGCGCGCTGGGATTCATGCCGATGCGTGAAAATGCGGACGTGGAACAGATTTTCAACAGCCTCCCGCCTTTCATCCAAGGGCTCACCACCTTCCCCGTGATCGAGGGCAAGGGCCTTGCAGACACCTTGCACGTGCAGGGCAACGAGGCGTTCCACGCCGCCTTCCGCAATCCGCCGCAAACCACCCGCGCGATCTTCCTGCCTGCGGAAACGGCCATGCCGGAACCAATCGACAAGCCCGCCCCACCCGGGGAGCCGTTTCTCACGGAAAGCGCCGGCCAGCTCGGCCTGCGCCTCTGGCTCGAAGCACTCGGCGACGTCGGCGAGGCATCCGAAATCGCCTCGTCCTGGAAAAACGACCGCTATCTCCTGCTGCCCGATGGCGAGGAATCCACCGCCATCGTCTGGGACATCGAGCTCGACACCGCGGAAGCCGCCGACCGCCTGCTCGCCGCCGCCAACACCCGCCTCACCGCCATGGCCGGCCTCGATGAACCCGCGCCTGCGGGCAAAATTGCAACCACCCCCGCAAAGCGCCACCTCGCCCTGCGCCGCCTGTCCCCCACCCGGCTGCGCTTCATCCACAGCGCCACCCGCGGGCTGGCCGAAAATTGCCTCTAACCGAATGTCATGATTTCCAGGCGTGTCATCTTCGAAGGCCGCGTGCAGGGCGTCGGCTTCCGCTACACCGTCAAGGACCTCGCCCGCGGCTTTGATGTCACCGGCTGGGTGAAGAACCTGCCCGACGGCACCGTGGAACTCCAGGTCGCGGGTGAAGCCGCCGAGGTCGCCGGTTTCATCCGCGAGATCACCGAGGAATCCCCGGTGAGCCATCACATCAAGAACCACCACGTCGAAACCATCCCGCCGCTGGAGGAAGCCAGCGGCTTCCGGATCGAGCGGTAAATTGAATTCATCCTGAAAAACCGGGTGCCTTGCCCCTGAACATTGACTTGCAATTGCCTCATGCCATCCCAACTCCATTGGCACCATCCGAATTTCAATAAAGCCACTTGCCCAGCGATGAAAACGCTTCTCCTGCTTCCCATTCTGTTCCTGCTGCCCTTCACGGCCATGCATGCGGCCGCAAAGCCGAATGTGCTGTTCATCATCTCCGACGACCTGACGGCCACCGCCCCGTCATGTTACCATCCCGACGCAGCCAGAACCCCGGCCATTGACCGCCTGGCGGGACAGGGAACCCGCTACACCCGCGCCTACTGCCAGTTTCCCGTCTGCGGACCGTCGCGGGCGTCGCTGATGTCCGGTTATTATCCGCACGGCTCCGGCACCATGGGATACGTCAGTGGCCGGAAACAGATCGGCCCGGACCGGATGACCTGGAGCCAGCATTTCGCCCGGCACGGTTATCACACCGCGCGGGTCAGCAAGATCTTCCACATGGGTGTGCCCGGCGACATCGAGCGTGGCACGGATGGTGCCGATGATCCGGCGTCATGGCACGAGCGCCACAACAGCCAGGGGCCCGAGTGGAAGACGGCCGGAGACAGCGAACTGCTGGAGAACAACCCCGGCGGCACTGTGAAGGTCAAGGGCGGCAACACCTTGGAATACGTCAAAGCCGACGGCGACGACCTCATTCACTCCGACGGCAAGACGGCGGAAAAAACCTGCGAACTCCTGCGGAAATTCAAGTCTGAACCCGACCGGCCGTTCTTTCTGGCGGTGGGTTTTGTGCGGCCGCACGTACCTTTCGTTGCACCTCGCAAGTATTTCGAGCCCTATCCGTGGCAGAAAGTCACGCTGCCACGGAAACTTGCAGGTGACTGGGACGACATCCCGGTGGCCGGCATCAACTACAAGACCAGCGTCAATCTCAACCTGAATGAGGAGCAGGAGAAAAAGGCCGTCGCCGCCTATTACGCATCAGTCGAGTTCATGGATGCGCAGGTCGGCAAGCTGCTCAAAACACTGGAAGACGAAGGACTCGACAAGAACACGATCGTGATTTTCACCAGCGATCACGGTTTCCACCTGGGCGAGCACGACTTCTGGATGAAGGTCAGCCTGATGGAGGAATCCGTGCGCGTTCCGCTGATCATCCGCGCGCCTGGCGGCCAACCGGGTGTCTGCGGCTCATTCGTCGAATTGGTCGATCTCTATCCGACCGTGTCGGAACTCTGCGGATTGCCGGTGCCCGGGCAGATCCAGGGCAAAAGCCTTGCGAAGACCCTTGCGGATCCCACGCATGCGGTGCGCGACGCCGTCTTCAGCGTGAACGGTGGCTCGATGCTGCTGCGCGATGCACAATGGGCCTATATCCGGCACGGCCCCGATGGCACCCAGGGCCGGCAACTCTACGACATGCTCAAGGATCCGGGCCAATACACCAACCTCGCCGGGAATCCGGAATTCGCCGACACCGTGCGGGACATGGACCAGCGGCTGAACCGCCGCCTGGCGGAAGTCCGTGACAGCGACATCATGCGCGAGGCGGGCCGCTGAACCATTGGACGCCCCGGAGCGGAACAACCGCCCGGCAATTTTTGCGATCCGGACGCTTTGACAACTGAGATTCCGGTGCATGATTCCCGCGCCAAGCACATGCTGTTTCTCGAACAACTCCGCGGCGAACTCCGCAAGCTCTTCGCCCGGCCGCGCACCTGGATGGGCTATGGCGCCTTTCTCATCATGGAGGCACTGATCCTGTTCGTTTACAAACTCGAACGCAGCCAGAGCCACATGCGCGGGTTGATCGAACGCAACGGGCTCGAGTTCGGCACTTACTACAGCTCGCTCACGATCACCTTCACCATCATGCTCTTGAGCATGTTCCTGCTCGGCTCGATTTACTTCGCGCTGGTGGCGGGCGACATCGTGGCGAAGGAAAACGAGGATGGAAACCTGCGGCTGGTCTTCGCGCGGCCGGTGAGCCGGCTGCGCCTGCTGCTGGTGAAATACACCGCCGTCTCGCTCTATACCTTCAGCTTCGTCTTCTTCGTCGGCATCTCCGGCTACGCGATGGCCGTGGCAGCGGTCGGCTGGGAAGGGGGATTGTTCGTGATGGAGCCGAAAATGAAGGTCTTCGCCGCCTACCCGGACTGGTGGGAAGGAGCGGGCCGGCTGGCACTCTCGGCGGCGGGGATCGGGCTGAGCATGATCACGCTCTCCTCCATCGCCTTCATGTTCTCGTGTTTCCGCATCAAGCCGGCGGCGGCCACCATCATCACGCTCACCATCCTGTTCGTGGACATGATTTTGCAGGGGTTTCCGTTCTTCAAACCCTACGAAAGCTGGTTCGTCACCTGGCGCATGAGCGCGTGGGTTTTCCTGATGGAGCCGCACCTCTCCTGGCCGAAGCTGGTGGAATCCTACAGCTTCCTCCTCGGCCTCAACATCAGCCTCTTCACGCTCGGCTGGCTCTCGTTCCAAACCCGGGATTTCAAAACCTGACTGCTCGAGCCAGCAAGCCATAATCCATATCCGATTCACACCCCCATCCGCACCGGCTGGCCGGTGGCCTCGATCACCGCGCGCCACAGGTCGCCGGTGGGATCCACCTTGCGGCGGCCGCGGGTGACGAGGTGCATCGGCAGGTGGACGTAGCGGTGGTGCCAGCGCGCCACCACCATGCCGGTCTTGCCCGCCATTCCGGCATGCACCGCGTGGCGGCCGAGGTTCAGGCAGAACACCCGGTCCTCCGGCGAGGCCGGCACGCTGCGGATGAGATAACTCGGATCGATGTATTTGATGTAAAGCTCGGTGTCCTGCTCCTTGAAATGCGCGGCGATGCGCTGCTTGAGAAACACGCCGATGTCGTCATGGAGCTTGTTTCCCGAGGCGTCGGTCCGCAGCTCGCTGTCCGGGATCAGGTCCTGCCCCGCGCCCTCGGCGGCGATGACCACACAATGGCCGCGGCTGGCGATGCGTTGCCCGATCAATTCGAACAGGCCGTTCTTGCCTTCGAGCTGGAACGGCACCTCCGGGATCAACACCGCGTTGGCCTCACCGGTGGCCAGCGCCGCCGAGCAGGCGATGAACCCGGAGTCGCGGCCCATCAGTTTCACCAATCCCAACCCGTTGCGCACGCCCTTTGCCTCGGTGTGCGCGGAACCCACCGCATGGAAGGCCATCGCGAAGGCCGTATGGTAGCCAAAGCTGCGGTCCATGAACATGATGTCATTGTCGATCGTCTTCGGCACGCCGACCACCGCGATGCGCGTGCCGCGCCGCCTTGCCTCCTCGTGGATCGCCTGCGCGCCGCGCTGCGATCCGTCCCCGCCGATCACATATAATATGTCCACGCCCAGCGCCTCGAGGCGGTTCACCATCACCTTCACGTCGCGCTTGCCGCGCGAGCTGCCGAGAAAGGAACCGCCGAAGGTGGCGATGTTCATGACGGTGTCCGGGGTGAGTTCGACCGGCTTGTGTCCGAACGCCGGGTCAAGACCCTCGTAGCCGTATTGGATGCCGAGGATCCGCTTCACGCCATAGTTGTAATGCGCCTGCATCACGATGGCGCGGATCACATCGTTGATGCCGGGGCAGAGACCGCCGCAGGTGACAATGGCCATGCATGTTTCCTCCGGCTTGAAAAAAATCTCGCGCCGTGGCCCGGCCAGCTCGATCGACGGCGGGTCGATGTCGATCCGCATTGCCTCGCGGATCGAATCCATGTGGTCGTCGAGCGCGATGCGGTCGCCATCGGAATGCCAGCAGGCGCCGTCCTGTGCGAAGTCCCGCAACAATCCCGGCGAGGGGATTTCGCGCGGCCCGAGGTTGGAAATCTCAAGATCGTCCGGGGTGACGTGTGAATCGGCCATAAAAGTGGAGGATGTCGATGAGGCGCAGTCACCATAGGTGCAAATCGCCATGGTGAAACTCCAATCTGTCCGCTGATCGAGCCATCGGGCTTGCATTTCCGTAGTGGTAGCCCTTTTCTCGCCGCCGATGAAACACCAAGCCATCTGCCTGCTCGCCATGTCCTCCATCGCCGCCGCCCACCCCGATCATGGTTCGAAACCCGGACATGACATCACCGCCCCCGTTATCACCGGCAATGGGGCTTGGACCTATCAGGCCGTTCCCGGCTGGGGCGCCTTGCCCGATGGCAAAAACATCGGCCCCACCCATGGCAGTGTGTTGGTGGGTCCTGACAAGCGGGTTTACCTGAGCACCGATCACGAGATGTCCATCATCGTCTGGGAAGAGGACGGCACCTTCGTGAAAACCATCGCGCCGGACTGCCAGGGATTCCATGCCATGGACATCCGCGAGGAAAACGGCAAGACCGTGATCTATGGTGCCCAGAACAACGGCTATGGCAACCAGGCCCGCAAGAAAAGCGGACAAGCCACCACCCCGTTCCGCATTTGCAAGATCGATACCGACGGCAACCTCCAGCTTGAAATCCCCAACGCGAACACCGGCGAAGTGCCCGGTGGCTGGAACGGCCTCACCGCCGTCACCGTCGCACCCGACGGCTCGATCTTCGCCGCCATGGGCTATGGGTCGCAGAAAATCCACAAGTTCGACGCCGAGGGCCGCCTGCTCAAAAGCTTCGGCGAAAAGGGCAAGGGCGACGGCCAATTCCAAACCTGCCACGGCCTCACCATCGACACCCGTTTCGGCGCACCGCGCCTGCTGGTGGCCGACCGCGAAAACCGCCGCCTGTGCCACCTCGACCTCGAAGGTGGATGGATCGGGGTCCACGCCACCCACCTGCGCCGTCCGTGCTCGATGTCATGGCACGGCGAGCACCTTGCGGTGGCTGAGCTTGAGGCCCGCGTCACCATTCTCGACAAGGAGGGCGCACCCGTCGCCTTCCTCGGCGACAACCCGGACCGCAAACAATGGGCGAATTTCCAAGTGGCCCCGGCCGACCAGCATGCCGGCATCTTCACCGCACCCCACGGCCTGGGATTCGCTCCCAATGGCGACCTTTACGTCCAGGACTGGAACGCCTCCGGCCGCGTCACCAAGCTGCGCAAACAATAAGCGTCAATCAGAACAGACCCTGGACAAACGCAGATAGACGATGGGATGGCCGCCTTCCCGCTTCCTGAACTCGCGTTCACATATCGGCCACGGCCGGCTCGGGCCGCGCTTCGCCCAGCAGCGCAGCGCAGTTGTTGGCATAATACGTGGGGATCAACTGATCGCGGATGATCGCGAACACCTCCTTTTTCAGGACCGGCCCCAACTTGGCGGGATCGGCATTCATGAACAGTTCCTTGTGCGGCAGCGGCTGGTCGGGATAGCGTTTGGCAGCGAGTGCGAGCAGCAGGTCCAGTCCGCCGGGCTGGCCGGCCAAGGTGGCAGCGAGGTTTTCAACCAGCACTTGTTCCGCATTCGCCAGGTCGAGGCCGCCTTGGGCTGTCAATTTCGCCGGAAACCCCTCATGGCTTTGCGCGAACGACTTCGCGGCCAAGGCCTGCACCGCCGGCGCGGGTTGCTCCTGCTCGGCCAATGACGCGAAGGATGAGAGCAGCAGGGCCACGGTGATCCATATTTACCGTTCGCATTCGCGATGCCCGCACTTGGACGTGCGTTTCAATTTTTGGTTTTTGCATGTTGGACGCGTGAGACGGAATAGCGGTGGGCAGGCGGAAACTGCAATAACTTGCCCATACTCCGAACCATTGGATTGCAACAACGGGCTTCAATGGATTTTTTCTTCCGACTTGTCCTGGTTCCAGATAGTTAGCAGGGCATGGGGGAGTTTCGCATTCTGACGGCCGCCGAGCAGGTGGCGGACCACCTGCGGACGGAGCTGTGCCATGGGGCTTGGGGCGGGCGGATGCCGGGGGGCTCGCGTTTGGCGGCCGAACTGGGGGTCGGTCGCAACACGGTGGAAGCGGCGCTGCAGTTGCTGGAACTGGAAGGTTTGCTGGTGGCGCAGGGAGCGGGTCACCGACGGCGGATCGTGCTGCCCGAAGGCATGGCGGCGCGCCGGCTACGGTTGGCGATCCTGGGCTTCGATCCTGTGGCGGTGGCAATGGCCGAGGGCTTCATGGTTGATCTGCTGCACCGGCTGGGTGAGGCGGGGCATGATGTGTTTTTCACCGACAAATGCCTGCTGGAATTGCGCATGGAGGTGGGACGGGTGGAACGGCTGGTGCAGCAGACCGGGGCGGACGCGTGGCTGGTGACTGCCGGCTCGCGCGAGGTGCTCGAGTGGTTCGCGGCACAGCCGGTGCCGGCATTGGCGTTGTTCGGGCGTCGGCGCGGGTTGCCGCTCGCCGCGGTGGGGCCGGATCACGTTTCAGCCTTTGTTGCGGTCGCGCGCCGCTTGATCGCACTCGGGCACCGGCGCATCGTGGTGCTGACCCGCCGCAACCGGGCGCTGTCGGTGCCGGGGGCGCCGGAGCGCGCCCTCCTCGCCGAAATGACGGCCCACGGTATTGCAACGGGCCCATTCAACCTGCCGGACTGGGAAGACACGTGCGCGGGGTTTCACGCCTGCCTGTCGAACTTGTTTCAGCACACCCCGCCGACCGCGCTGATCCTCGACGAGGTGTCGTTTTGTGTCGCGGCGCTGCAGTTTCTGGGCCGGCGGGGGCTGCGGGTGCCGGAGGACGTCTCGCTGGTTTGCACCGATGCGGCCCCGGCCTTCGCGATGTGCGAGCCGACGATCGCCCACATCCGCTGGGACAGCCGCCCGTTGGTAAGGCGGATCGTGCGCTGGGCGGCAAATGTCAGCCAGGGAAAGCAGGACTTGCACCAGACGCTTACCAAGGCGGAGTTTTTCGAGGGCGGGACCATTGGGCCGGCACCGGCGGGACGGTCAACGGGTTTGGCATGAAGGCCATGGGGAAGGAGCGTGCATTGAGGATGAGGCAGATGGCGAGTTTCCCGCTCTTGCACCGGCGCAGCTTTGTCGTCACGTTCGCGCCAGCACAAGACGGCGATGTCCGAGGTCAACCAACAACTCATCGCGGATCGGCTAGGTTTGTCGCGGGCCACGGTCTCGCGTTGTTTCACCAACCACGCGGGAATCAGCCCGGTGACGCGGGCGAAGGTGTTCCAGGTGGCGGCGGAGATCGGCTACACGCACATGGAGAGCCGTAGTCCGCAGGCGGCGAAACCATCGCGCGGCCGGCGCTTGTGCGTGCTGATCTGCACTTATGCGGAGGAATACTTCCGCGGCGGGTACCAGAGTCCCGGCGAGCAGATCCTGGCGGGCGTTTCGGAATACGCACAGGCGCATGATTTCAAGGTGGACGTGCATTTGATCCCGCCGGATGTCACCAGCCTGGACGATGCGCCGTTCCGCGAGATCGGTGGCATTTCCCGGCGGGCGTTCGGCGGCGTGTTGTTGATCTATCCGTTTCCCGAACCGGTGATTGAACAACTCGCGTTGCGGTTTCCGCTGGTGTCGCTGGTCGATCAGCTTGAGCACGGCTCGATCGATTGCGTGGACGTTGACCATTACAATGGCATCTCGATGGCGGTCGATCATCTGGTGAAGGAAGGGCACCGCCGGATCGGATTCTATACGAAGGCATATGCGGTCGAGGCGAGTTGGTCGCTGCGGCGCTACAGCGCGTTTGTGGAGAAAATGGCGCGGTTGAAGATGAAACTTTCGCCCCGGGATGTGATCGGAGTGTTTCCCCGCCCGGTGCTGCCGGTGCCGCAAAGCATCGAGGCGGCGGTCGCCCGGACGCGCGACGGTGTGACCGGCTGGGTTTGCGCGGCGGATCACCAAGCCTACGACATGATCCGCGGTTTCTCAGACCATGGATTGAAGGTTCCCAAGGATGTCTCGGTGACGGGTTTCGACGGCATCGAGCGCACCCGCTCCTCGCCGGATCTCACCACGGTGCGCATTCCTTACCGGGAAATCGGCATGACCGGCGCGGAGCGGTTGGCGGCGCGGCTCAGGAAACGGTTCCAGGGCAAGCAGCATGTCTATATCTCCGGCCAACTGCACGAAGGCCGCACCGTGGAACCGCCGGTTTCATCGGAATGAAATTCACTCCGCACGGCGCGCGGCGAGTTCGCGGGTGATTTCCGCGAGTTTTTCCTCCGTGAGATTGTAGGCGAGCAAAACGATGCCATTGGAAATGGCCAGAACGCCCGGGACGATGCTGGCGATGAAGCGGAAACTGGCGACCACTTCGTCGCCCGCAGGTTGGTCCGGCGTGAATCCGGCGCGCCCGAGCATCCAGCCGCAGAGGCTGCCGCCGATGCTGATGCCGAGTTTCTGCGCGAACATCGCCGCCGAGAAGGCGAGTCCGGTGACGCGGCGTCCGGATTTCCATTCGTTGTAGTCCGCCACATCGGTGTAGATGGCCCACACCAGCGCCGGAGTCGGGCCGGCGATCAGGTTGCCAATGATGTTGAGCACGACCAGGATGTGGTAGCCGTCGCGCGGAATCAGGAACAGGGCCAGCACCGTGATGCCGTTCATGAAGGTGAGCGCGATGAGGCTCCCGCGCTTGCCGTAGCGACGGCCCAGGAATCCTGTTAGAAAAACCCCCGCGATGAACGCCAGGCTGCCGGTGGTCTGGACGAAGCTGATTTTGTCGAGAAACAGGAAATACGGGCCCTCATCCACATTGAAATAATACTTCAGATACTGCGGCGTGATGGTCCAGCGGACGGCGGCGGCTGAGAGTGTGAGGATGGCGGCGGCCACCATGACGAGCCACGGACGATTGCGCAGCAGCGAGAGGAAATCGCCGCGGATGGTGGCGGATTTTTCCACCTGTGGCCGGACGCGCTCGCGGGTGGTGGCGAAGGCGGCGAGGAACATCACGGTGGCGAGCACGGCCATCACCGCCATCGCACGGGGGAAACCCACGCCTTTGTCGCCCCCGCCAAGGGCGAGCACCAGCGGCAGGAAGGTGATCGACATGATGAGCTGGCCGGAAAACGCGCCGATGAAGCGGAAGGTCGAGAGGCTCGTCCGCTCGGCCGGCGAGGGACTCATCACACCCATCAGCGCGGAGTATGGAACATTGATCGCCGTATATGCCGTCATCAGGAACACATAGGTGATGTAGGCATAAAGCAGCTTGCCGTTTGCGCTGAAGCCGGGATTGGCGAAGGTGAGATAGCCGGCGATGCCGAAGGGCACCGCCATCCACAGCAGGTAGGGACGATAGCTGCCCAGGCGGGTGCGGGTTCGATCGGCGATGACGCCCATCAACGGATCGCTGATGGCATCCCACAGGCGTGGCAGCAGCAACAGCGTGCCCGCAGTGGCCGGAGCGATGCGGCAGACCTCCGTGTAGTAGAAGAAGATCCACGCGTTGACGCCGAAGAAGAACAGGTTCGAGGCGGTGTCGCCCATGCCATAGCCGATTTTCTCGCGGAGTGGCAGCTTCGTGTCGGGAGCGGACATGCGGATACGTTTGTTAGACCACCGTCCATGCGGCGGGAAGCTCGATCTCGACGGATTGCACGCGTCCACTGCGCCCGGTGATCTCGCGGGTCAGTTCCGCATCGAATTCCGCATCCGTGACCTCAAGCGCCGGACTCCCCGTGCAGTGAACACGGCAGACCGGACGTTCCAGATCCTCGCGCAAACGGTAACGAACCGGTGTGCCGGCCAGGGTGAAGCCGACGCTGCCGGCGGCATTGTCGCCGAATTCCGCACGCCGAAGCAGCCGCGGACGGAAGCGCAGGCGACCGTCGCGGAAATCGACGCCCAGTTCGCCCAACCGGCAGAGGATGCCCTCCTTGACCTGGCCGGTGAGTCCGGGTTGCCGCGCGCCGGCGTGCGCGGGGCTGTGTGAATAGGGTTCCGCAGGGAATGCGCCGTAGCCTTCCGGGGTCTTGCGGAAACCGAGTCCGCGCTGGATATCAAAGTAACAAGCGGCGAGGCGGCGAATGAGAACGTCATCGGCTTCATGCTCGCAGGCGCTCAGTGTGACTTCCTGTGCGGCGAGCATCAGTTTGGAAACCATGTGCCAATAGACGCAGCCGAGTCCCTCGTAGGCGAACATGCTGCCGCTCCTGCCGGTGAAGGAATGATGGCGGAAAGTCGCCTCATAGAGCGCTTCGACGGCGGAGCGGTCGTTTTCCGCCATATCTCCCAGCCCGCTTTCCTGTGCCAATCGGGCGATTCGTTCGCGCAAGGCATAGACGTTCACCAGATCGGGGTGGAAACGGAATCCGGCATCCGGATCGCGCACCAGCAGTCGTTGGTCGCCACGCGCCGTCATCGCGGCCAACAACGGGATTTCGCCGGCCACTGCGGGATCCACGCGGTTGGTTTCCAGAAACGGAACCGTCTCGCGATCGGGATAGAGCAGGTAAGTCTCATGCCGCGACGAGCGCAGCGGGCTGTCTGGCAGCGCTTCAAGGAGATCGACGGCTTCGGCGGGATCAAGAATGCCGGAACTGAGGATGGAGACCTGGCCCTCGAGCATGGGAACGAGCCGTTCGATGCTCATGCGGCCGGCGGCCGCATGGATATGCAGCACGTTGTAGGAATGCCAGAGCGTGTCGTCGCGGCGGTTTTGGCGCAGGGTGGTCTCGAGCGAGGCGCGGGATTGCTCGATGAAATCGAGCACGCTGCGGCGCGCGAATGGCACGGATTCCCCCGGCCCAGCCTGATAGACGTGGCGCCGGTATCGCTCTACGGCAAGTCCCGCGGCACGCACAAGGTTGAAACGCTGGCCGGCATCGAGCGGCTCGCGGCGCGTCCAAAGCGGATCGCCGAACAGGTCGCCGAGGGTTTCCAGCAATTCGCAGATGGCCGGACTGAGCCGCAGCGTGTCATGCGGATGTGCGGCGATCATTTTTCCAATGCAGCCGAGATATCGATAGAGATATCCGGCGGTGACCACCGAGAGCCCGCAGCCCGCGAGCGCATTGTTGGCGTCGTTCCACTCGGGACGCCGGGTGTTCAACCAAATGCCACCGCCGGGGATGAGATTGGCGAGTTTTGTCAGGGCCGGAAGCAGGAGTTTCTCGGCAAGCGTGGCACGCACCAATGAACCATCGGCGTTCCGAAGCAACAATCCGTCGGCGCCGATCCGGGCCTTGCGCTCCATCAGTTCCGCATGCAGCGCATGATCGAAAACCACCGTGTCGCGTGGGTCTTCGAGGGTTTTTTCCCACGAGACCAAACGATATGGCACATCCGCATAGACATGCCCGGCGATGTCGAGACGCGCCGCCAGACGGTCGGGATGGACACGTGCCTCGAGCTCAAGAAGTTTGAGCAGATAGACGATCTGATGATCGCCCCAGTAGCCGATGGATGCCCATGGATCGTCGGGCATTGGCGCCTCCCAGTCGATCCCTTCTGAAGTGATGCGGTAGGGGTTGAAGCCGTCGATGGTGGAGGCGTTGAGAAACTTCGCGACGAAGGCATCGAGATATTCCGGATAACTCCAGGCGAGTGCTTCCCAATTTTGGAAGATATCGCGCCAGTTGCCCTCGAAGTGGTGGACGGGTCCGCTGTCATCATCGGCGACGCGGATGAAAAACCGGTTCCATGGACGGCTCGGATCGCCATGGCGGCGCGAGAGGATGAGTGGCAGATATTCGGTGGCGATGCGGTCGAGATCGGGATCGGCGATGGCGCGGACGGCTTCCAACAGCCCGTCGCGGCACGGATTTCCAGGCAATGCGGAAAGCGCTTCGGCATGGTGGGTGGCAAGCTCCGCATTGTGCCGGGAGAGATGCTGGAGGAAACGGCCGCGATCAAGCCGGCAACCATTCTCAGGTATCCCGCCGCGGAGGATGTTGGCGAGCGTGTTGTGATAATGATGAAGGACAATGTCCCTGTCCGCGGATTGTTGGAAACCATCCGCTGCCGCCACGATGGAGGCGAGCCGCCCGGAACCACTGCGGATATCGTTTTCCACTTCCGCCAGCAATGCGCCTGGATCGGCGAGCAAGCCGCGCAGACCCGCTATGTCCGATTGGCTCTGTTGGATTTCCGCCACCATGGTCCAATCCAAGGCATCGCCAGCCTCCAGAAAAAGATCGCGTGCGAGAAACATCGCGCCGCGCCTGCCACGCACCTGCCGGGCGGTTGTTGGCGCAGCGCCGCGCAGAAAAGCTTCCGCATCGCGCCGGTCCATGAAGGTCGGGCCCCCGCCCAGACCGGTGCACCATACCGTCGTCGCATGCAGCATTTCCAGCGGTGCGGGTTCGTCGGTGATCCCCGCGGCCAGGCGGTGGATGACAAGCGCCCCGCCAAGGTCCTGCTCGCTGATCTTGTAGGCGTCCGCCAGACAACTGAATTGAAGCTGGAAGCGGCTCTCGATGCCGGCGGGCATGAAGTTGTCGAGGCCATCGACAAGCCGCAGTCGGCGGCCGGCCGGACCCTCGTTGACGAGCCGGGCCGATCGGACGAATCCGAAGCGTTGCGAGAACCTCCAGCGATAGCTCATTCGCAAACCCATTTCGAGATGCTCCTCCTCAAACACAATCTCGTCGCCCAACGTGCTTTTCATCAAACGCCTGCGGATCGGCCGTAGCCGAGCGATCGACGGACTGAAGGGATTCCAAAGATTTTCATTTGTGGCAATCGCCGTCCACGGGCCGGTCGTGTTCCAGTTCCCGATGATTTTATCGACCGTGTAATATGGGAACAAAGCGCGCTCGGCGGACTGCCGTCCCGCGGTGAGCGATCCATGGCTGCTGCAAAACAGCCACTGGTCCCCAGCTCCGGAAATGCCGAGAAAAAAAGGCTCGAACTCTTCAAGCGGTTCGATCACCACATAATCGACGCCGTGCGAGCACTTCCAGCGGTTCGCGGGTGGAAACGATGCGATGGCGGATGGCGCTGAGGCGACGGCCTGCTTTACGGTGGTTTGCATGATGCTGGCGCGGGCGCCCTCAAATTGCAGAAAATTGCATTCATTGTCAAACCGACTTTCCGAAGGGGGCGAGTCCGGGGCGCCATTTCATTCACACGATCCGGGCCAATCCGGGGCGACTCCAAAAAAATTGCAACTTTATGCAATTTCAGGTTGACGCCCCATGCCCGTTGTCCTAAAGACCTTTTTCATACCGCAGCGGAATGGCAACATTATCCGGTGCGGTCACCAGCCACCTCCAAACCCATCATGACCACTCTTTTCGGTTCAATTGCCCGCTGCGGCAAATTCCGGCGGATCGCCGCGCTGGCCACCATGCTCGCCTCCGGCACCGGTCTCGCCGGGCTCTCGCCCTATTCCGAGGATTTCGAATCATACGCGGAGGCGGCTCCGGAACAACTGCTGGGCGGTGGCTGGCTGGTCTATGGCAATGCGTTCGGCAGCGGCGGCGGATATCTTTACGGCTACGGCCCGTTCGCCGCGCCAAACTCCGGCGGTGGATTCTGCAACGTCGCCACCGGCGAGGGCGGCCCGGATCAGGGGACCAAGGTGCTGACGGTATATTCGGACTACAACAACGCCGGCATGGCTTCCCCCACAAGCCAGTTGATCGAGGCGAATGTGTTCCAGGAATACACCATCGCGGCTTCGGACGTCGGAGCGACCTGGACCTTCCAGTTCGATGTGAAAAAGGGCAATCTGGGACTCCGCTCCACCAACATCGCCTTCATCAAGGTGCTCAATCCGTTCAATGGCTACTCGACCACCACCTTCAAGACATTCGACGTGGCGACGCTCGCCGACGCCAACTGGGCCACCCAATCGCTGCAAACAACCATCGGCGAGTGGCAGGGGCAGATCCTGCAGATCGGCTTCATGGCCACCGCCACCGAATACGAAGGCTCGGGCGCTTTTTACGACAATCTCTCGTTCACCTCCCCGGATTACGTGGCGCCGCCCGGCCCGCGCATCGTCTCGGCGGGCTTTGAAGGATCAAATTACCAAATCACATTCGAAACCAAGTTCGGCTTCCAATACTCATTGTGGAAAGCGGAGACCCCCGCCGGGCCATATGAAGTGATCGACACCGGATTGTTTGGCGATGATTCGGAGGCGACCCTGTATGATTACGAAGCCACGGGCGACAAGGCCTTCTATCGCGTCGGTGAAACACCCAACCCCTGAATCCATGAAGATATTGTTTCCAACCGGACGGCGTGGGCGCATGAAGCGCCGCTCCGGTTACACGTTGGTGGAACTGCTGGTGGCGATCGTGATCATAGCCGCGCTGGCGGCGGTCGTTTTCACCATCGTCACCCGCGTGAGGATTTCCGCCAAAAACACCGTGACACTGGGCGCGCTGCGCCAGATCGGCACCGCTGCGGCCGCCTGGATGGGCGACAACCACAACTTCTATCCACCGTGCTGGGACAATACCGAGGGCCGCAACCGTTCCTACGCCCAGACACTCGATCCCTACATCCACGGCGAGGAGGATTTCCGCCGCGAGGATAGCATATTCATCGGTGCGAACGCCCGTCTTCCGGTCAAGGTCAACGAGTTTTCCCACCCGATCACGTTCTCGATGAACCGCGCGGTTTGCCGCGACATCACCAGCAGCGGCAACAGGACCGAGAAACTGATACACGCCACCCAGGTGGAGCGGCCGGGAGAGGTGATTCTGATGGCCGACGGCTGCCAGAATTCATCCAACATGAATCAAGCGAACGCCTCGGCACACCGCGTTTTCGCGGCGGTCGGCCAGATCGGAAACCGCTCACGCTTTGAGGAGGCCATCCCGGTAGGTCCGGACGAGGACACCCCGGCCGGCGACGGCTGGTTCCGCTATCACGGCGGCAAGTGCAACGCGCTGATGTGCGATGGTTCCGCGCGGCAGTTTTCCAAGGGAACGATTCTCAAACGCCACATTTGGATCGACCGACTGAGCAATTGACACATCCGTCCCGGACTTTCACAGACGACAGCCGAAAAACTCCCACAAATTATGACCATGAAACCAAACTGGAATACCAATCAGTCCCTTGCCTTGGGATCCTCACGAAACAATCCCGGAGCCACCCATTCCCGCCGAAGTAAATGGCTGGGGCTTGTCGCCGCTGCCGTGTCACTCACGGCAGCCCCGGCGATGGCAGCCACTTGGGTGGGTTACATGAATGTATTCAACACTGCAGCGGGCACGAAGGGCGGCTACGTCTTCGGCAGTGCGTGGGGCGTGGCGGATCTGAAGACGACCGTGTCCGTTCTCGGCTCCGGAATGGATCAACTGATCCTACAACCGAATTACAACACTTATGCCGACAATGCCGGTGACGCCTTCTGGCGGAACAACGACGGAGCGGGACCCGATGGAAACAAATGGATGGAGGCCAACACCTACGTTGAAACCGCTTCGATCGCGGTTTCAACCTTCAGTTTTTCGGGCATTGTTGGCAGTTTCACGCTGAACTCCAACTACGTCGCCGAGGCCTTCATCAAAGTGCTCGATCCAAATTCCGGTTACGCCACGGTTCTCAATGACCGGGTGGCACTCCCGGCTTCGGGGGCGTTCGAGATCCATTCCGATCTTGCGAACTACCAAGGCATGATCCTCCAGACCGGATTCACGATCGAAGGTCTCAATGCCAATCCCGACGCCGAGGCGAGCCTTGGCAATGTCACGGTCACTGTTGTGCCGGAGCCCTCGGCTGCCTTGCTCGGAGTCCTCGGTCTGGCTGGCATCCTGAGGCGTCGGCGCAACTAACCTTCCAGTTCAGCATGATGGTGGCGGTTGCAGCGTAAGCCGGAGCTGCCATGCACGGGTTTCCAAAGGTCTCAGGGTGGTCAGGTCATCGCCTGGGCGGGCTTCGCTGAGTCGATCTCTCGCGAGGTTCGTCGGCTCGATGGCCCAGTGGTGAAGTCCGTTCCAAGCGCCGCGGTTGATCCACAGCCCGGCCCATGGGAGCAGCTCGCCAGGCCAATCGAGACGCAGGCTGCCGCCTGGCCCGCGGATCTCGGCCCGTGCCGCTGCGGGAACCTCGACAAATACCTTGGCGCACGGCGGCTGCGCCACCCCCACATCCGCCCGGGTGAGATCCTGGCCCGGCTCCGCCCCGGGCCACAGGAGGCACCGTCCGTCGGTCGCGAGGCAATGTGACGGCGTTGGCTCGAAATGCAGGCGGTCTTGTGTTTCCAAGGTGAACAGGGGATGCCAGGCCCACTGGTAGGGAACCGGGCGAGCGGCGGTGTTTTGGAGGCGGTAGTTGAGGCGGAGCGTGTTTCCCTCGATGTCCAGACAACGTTCGAAATGAAGCGGCAGGCATTGCAGCCGCCACGCACAACGCAGCGTTTGGGGATCGAAGGCCGGAGCGGTGCGCCACAACTCGCCGTGATCCGGGAGCGGGTGCCCATCGACCTCGCAGGCAAGGACGGTGGGCAGACATTCGTCGATACCCGCACCCGGCCCGGTTTCGTAGCGTGACGGGTCCGCCGGGAGGTGGAGCCGGCGGCGGTTTTCCGGCGACCAACCGTCGAGCCACTCACGTTCGCCATGGAGATGGCGCAGAGAGACGATCCGTCCTCCGAGGGCGGGGACCAGAACCAAAGAGATGTTGCCGGCTTCAACGCGATACAGTTCGAAGCCATTGATGATCTCGGTGCGGACAGTCATGGCATGGGCTCAGCGGCTGGTGGTCAATTGGCCCGGGCGCGCCATCAAAGTGTGTCCATCGGAGAAGGTCACCTCGACCGGTTCCTCGCCGAAGTGGTAGGCTGCGTAAAAGCGCCGCCCGTTCTTTTCATAGATGTTGACGAAGGGATGGTCGGCGGTGACTCCGGAGGTGTTCAGGCCCAGCGAGCCGAGGGTATGGATCCATTGATACATGAAGGCACGGCTGTTGCCTGCCTCCGTGCGGCACCCCGGATTTTTGTCCAAGTGCTCAATCGGCGCTCGCGGATCGTGCAGCGCGCCGAACATCGCCAGCAGATCGCCCCAGCCCGTGTTGTAGTCTCCTTTGGCTTCACGGTGGCGAACGATGTGGCCGTGGGTGTCGCCGACATATTCCGGATGCCGGCCGAGATATACCGATGCCGGAGTGAATGGCAGCCAGTTGATGCCGTAAATGTGGTCGATTTCGCCGGAAAACCATGTTCCATATGCACCCTTGCCGCCCCAGATCATGCCTAGCGCCTTGTGCGGAAACTCCTTCGGAAAATTCGTGCGATTCACATCGAACCAATATTCCTCGATGGCGGTGCGCTCGGTGTTGAACAGATAGATGCCGGTTTCCAACAGGTCATCGCGTCCGGTCGCCGCGCCCCACAGCATGATGCCATTCCATGCGTTCATCGCCTCAGAGGCGGATTCCTGGTTGTTGCCATCGCCGTAATCCGCGTCGCCCGACGCCCACGAGTGGCCGGCATAGGGATCAAAGCAGCGGAATCGCGGAAACATCGGATCGTTCGGGTCCGATGAAGCGATGTCGCGGATCAACAGTTCGACCATGGGGCCCCATTTCCCCGTCCATTCGAGATCGACACGCGCCACTTCCGCCGCGGCACGGATGAAGTAACCGTAGTGGAAATGATGGTCGTTCATGCGGGAATCGCTGTCATACGAAGGCTTGCTGCCGATCAATGCGCCCCATCGTGCGTCGTGGTAAAAGAGGGTTTCATTTTCACCGGGTGTGGCCGTGAACCAGTTTTCGAGCCGCGCCTTGATCGCGTCATGGAAACGGTCGCGCAGCGCGGTCTCGCCGAGGCTTTCGGCAATGCCCGCAAGCGTCGCCAATTTGCCGAGCAGCTTGCCTTCCCAATACGTGTCCTTGAAATCGCGGACCGGCCCCGGGAGTTCTTCGCGCAAATACCCGATGAGTCGGTCGCGGTCGCGGATGCCATCGGCCGGAAGCATCGGCAGCACGCCCTGCACCGGCAAGCGCGTGCGGAAGCCGGAACCGCGCCCAAGCTTCATCGTGCCGCGCACCGAGGCATAGCTCCAGGTGGTCATCTTGTCTTCCGAATACTTCCATTGGTGGGGATAGAGCGCGAAAAGCGTGTCCGAACCGGAGCCTTCGAGTGCCTCGACGGTGAACCGGTAATCCGTGATGACAAATCCATCATGCACTTCCGGCACCACTCGTGTGTCGGTGACGTGATGGTGCGCCACTTCCGAGAAACCGCGGATTGTTCCATCTTCCGCAGCGGGCAGGAGCGCGATGGAGAAATAATCCTTTCCGCTTTCCAGCGACCATGTGGTGTCGTTTTCCGCGCTCCAGCGTGCTCCGGAAGGGCCGAACAAACCATAGTGATGGCCGCGGACCGTCAGGCCGACCACCGCGTCACCCTCCTTCCCGTGCCACAGCCGCGGTTTTTCGGCGAAGCGGAGTTCTGGCATCACTTCACCGTGACGCACATAGACAAACGGGCTGCCATGGCCGAATCGCGCGTCGAGCCGCGCTTGGTCCTGCTCGAATCGCACGCCCACGAACCAATCGCTCGAATCGAGAAGCACGGCTTCGCAGAAGCCATCGATGCCGCCGAGGCCTAGGGTGAAATCGCCGGTTTCACCGATGCCTCCGCCGATGAAAGCGTCCTTGCCGGTGTGGATTGATGATCCGGGGTATCCGACCGCCAGCCCCCGTGGTCCGCAACGGAGCGCGAGCGGATGGGCGAAGAGTGGTTGCGAGTGCGGCTGCCAAACGATCGAACTCCACCAATCGTTGGTCGGAACAGGCCCCGCGAGAGCGGCGGCACGGTGGATTTTTTCCGGCGGTGGCTTGCATCCCGCCGGAAGCCGGGTGGTGTAGCTTCCCGCGCCAACCGCGACGATTCCATCCCGTCCGGTGGAAATCTCGCGCGACCCGCAGGCGCACAAGGTGAGCATGAAACCCGCCGTCAGGAACCGGACCGCGCGCCGATGGAATTTACGCAAACATGATGTGGAGCGGAAACCGTTCATGGAGTGACCCGCAATCGGCGGGTCTCCAGACAATCGGTTTCCCTCCGGGATGCCGATAGGAAAATCCAGCTTACAACGCGAAACTCAGCACGCGGATGATGCCGGGCGTCGCGCGGAGTTTTTCGAGCAAGCTGGCGGGTGGCTCGGTGTCTACTTCGATGACGGTGACCGCGCGGGTGTGCTCGGTGTTCCGGCTGAGCGCCATGTTGGCGATGTTCACAGACGCCTCGCCGAGCGAGGTGCCGACCAGGCCGACCATGCCGGGGCGGTCGTCGTTTTCCACGAACAGGAAACGGCCGGTGGGCGCGGTTTCAACGTAGTGACCGGCGATGTGCACAATGCGCGGCGATTTGCCGTAGAAGGTGCCCGCCACGGTGCAGGTTTCATCGCCCTTGTCCGCGGAAACCTCGATCAACTCGGTGCAGTTGGTGGCCAGCGCAACGGTGGACTCGCTTACTCGCAGGCCGAGGTTCTTGGCGACAGCGGGCGCGTTGACCAGGTTGACCTGCGCCTCGTCGTGGGCGGCGGCGAGGTATCCGGTGAGGACGCGGCGGGTGATGAGTTCGGTATCGAGCTCGGACACCGGGCCGAGGTAGGACACGCGGATGGAATCGCACTGCGCCGGGGCGATGCGCGAGAGCAGCTTGCCGAGGGAGTTGGCGAGGTCGAGGTAGGGGCCCACGCTTTCGAGCGTGCGGCTGTCGAGGTTCGGCATGTTCACCGCGTTGCGGATCTCGCCGGTGACGAGGAAATCGCGCACCTGCTGTGCCACCTCGATGCCGACGTTTTCCTGCGCCTCGGCAGTGGACGCGCCGAGGTGCGGGGTGAAGACGGTTTTTTTCGCCGAGAAAAGCGCGAAGTCAGCGGGCGGCGGCTCGTTTTCGAAGACATCGAGCGCGATGCCGGCGAGATGGCCCTCGTCGAGCAAAGCCTTGGCGGCGGCTTCATCGACGAGCCCGCCGCGGGCGCAGTTCACGATGAGCGCGCCGCGGTTCATCCGGCGGATGCGGGTGTCGTTGAGGATGTGTTGGGTTTCCGGCGTGAGCGGCACGTGGAGCGTGACGATGTCCGCGCCCGTAAGCGCTTCGTCGGGGGTTTCGGCGAGTTCCACCTTGAGCGACTGCGCGCGGGCGGCGGTGAGGAAGGGATCGAATGCGACGACGGTCATGCCGAAGGCCTGGGCGCGCTTGGCGAACTCGGTGCCGATGCGGCCCATGCCGAGAATGGCGAGGCGCTTGCCGTTGATTTCGACGCCCTCAAAGGACTTGCGGTCCCATTTTCCGGAAATCATCGAGGCGTGCGCCTGCGGGATGTTGCGTGCGAGCGCGAGCATCAGGGTGAAGGCGTGCTCGGCAGTGGAAACCGTGTTGCCGCTGGGTGTGTTCATCACCACCACGCCGTGGTCGGTGGCAGCGGAGCGGTCGATGTTGTCCACGCCCACGCCGGCGCGGCCGATGACCCGGAGGTTTTTGGCGGCGGCGAAGACCTCGGGCGTCACCTTGGTCTGGGAACGCACCACCAGGCCGTGATACTCGCCGATGATTTCGAGCAACTCCGCCGGCTTGAGGCCGGTGTTCACATCCACGGAAATACCGGGGGCATTTCGCAGGGCATCCACGCCCTTGTCGGAGATCGGATCGGAAACGAGCACGCGAAGATCAGCCATAGGCGGCGGGCTTAAACGACCGGCCCGCCTGTGGCAAGACCGGGGGCGGGGAAAATTCCCCACGCCCGAGACCGCATGCATCTCAGGTGAGGGTCCATGGAGCGGCGAAACAGCTTCGCCGGTGTCCATGAACCAGCCATGAGGTGGGCGGATGCGCCGGAGATTGGCTTCCCATGGGCGTCGGCGGACATGCTCCGCCGCTCCTTGAGCCGGCAGCATCAGCCGAACCACCGCATCATTCTTTTCAGCACCGCCAGCGACGCCTTGGGCGGCGGGTAACGGAAGGCGGGGTCCGGCGAGAACCCGCGGCACAGGATGCTGCGCGCATGCGTGAAACACTCGAATCCGGCCCGGCCGTGGTAAGATCCCATGCCGCTCTCCCCCACCCCACCGAATGGCAGGTCGCGGCCGATGATATGGGTCACGGTGTCATTCACACAAACGCCGCCCGAGCGGGTGCCCGCGAGGACTTTCCCGCGCAACGCGGCATCGTGGGTGAAGAGATAGAGCGCGAGCGGCGGCGGCACCCCGCGAAGTCTTCCAAGCACCTCATCCATGTCATCATATTCGATCACCGGCAGGATCGGCCCGAAGATTTCATCGCGCATGGCCGGCGAGTCCCACGACACGTTTCCCAGAATGGTGGGCGGAATGAACAGATCGCCCGCATCGCACCCGGGGATGTCCGCCAGCGAGGCGAGACGATCGAAATGCCGCCGGTTGATGATGCGTCCGTAATCGGCGCTGTGCTGTGGATCCTTGCCGTAGAAATCGCGCAATGTGGCTTTCATGGCATCCACCAGGGATGAGGCGATGTCGCGGTGCGCCAGCACGAAGTCGGGTGCCACGCAGGTCTGCCCGGCGTTCATGAATTTCCCCCAGACGATGCGGCGGGCGGTGACGGCGGCGGGTGCGTCCGCGGCGACGATGCACGGCGACTTGCCGCCGAGTTCGAGCGTGACGGGGGTGAGGTGCCGTGCGGCGGCGGCCATCACCTCGCGGCCGATGGCGGTGCCGCCGGTGAAGAAGATCTTGTCGAATTTTTCGCGCAGCAGGGATTCGGAGGTCTCACGGCCGCCCTCGACCACCGCGACGTGTTCCCCGGTGAAGGTTTCACGGATCAACTCCGCAACCGCGGCCGAGGTCTGTGGCGCAAGCTCGGACGGCTTGAGCACGGCAGTGTTTCCGGCAGCGATGGCGGAGACGAGTGG
>JALRFY010000236.1 GCA_023253625.1 Akkermansiaceae bacterium
ATGGACGCGCCGTCGGGCGAGGGCGCCGTGCGCTGTATGCGTCAGGCGTTGGCGACGGTGAAATGCCCGATCGATTACCTCAATCCGCACGCCACCTCGACGCCGGTCGGCGACGTCCAGGAAATCGAAGCGCTTCACGAACTTTTTCCCCTGGTGCAACATGTAACTCTGGAACTGGTCGCGCACCCGGTACCACGCCAGCACATCGTCGGCCTGGATCACATCGCGCCGGGCGCGGCGCTCGATGGAATCGAGATGCACAAAGGTCTTGTGCGAGATCATCCGCGCCAGCGCCAATCCATACAGCGGCGGCGAGGTGTCGTAATAGTTGCCGCCATTGAAGAACGGGTCGTTCTCGATGGCCAGGATCTGCTCGAAAAGAATCAGGCGGTTGAGCACCGTCGTCTTGTAGCCGGAGCCGATGCTGATGACGTTGCGCACCCGCTCCGGCAGCAGGGTGGCGAAAGTGAGCGCCACCAGTCCGCCCACCGACGGGCCGACCACGGCGTGCAGCGTGCCGATGCCCAGGTTGTCCAGCAGCCGCGACATCACCTCCACCTGGTCTGCGGCGGAGACCGGCGGAAACGCGGAACCCCATGGCTTGCCGGTTTCCGGATCGATCGATGCCGGGCCGGTGCTGCCGTAGCAACCGCCGAGGTAATTCGCGCAGATGATGAAGTAGCGGCCGGTGTCCAACGCCTTGCCGGGGCCGATCATGTCTTCCCACCATCCCTGGTGCAGTTCCTCCTGCCAGAGTTCGCCGATGCCCTCGATGGCCGGATTGTAACCCGCGGCATGGTGCGAGCCCGACAATGCATGGAAGAGCATGATGGCGTTCGACTTGTCCGCGTTTGGCTCGCCCCATGTCTCGTAGGCGATGCGGGCACCCGGCAGCTTTCCTCCCTCGCGCAACTTCAACGGATCCTGCGGGCTGCCGGTTTCGAAAAACTTCGTCTGGGTGACGGCGGACATGCGCGGACCCTAAAGAGCCACCACCGGCGGCGCAAGCCGCATGGCGCATTCACCACACGCCCAGCGCTTCGAGCTGGCGGGTGGCGGCTTCCGCCCAGCCACGGTTGGCCGCGGGTGATGCCGGAGACGGGTGGAGCACACGGCCGATTTTTACGCCGGCGAGGCCGCAAACCGCCGCCGCGCGGCGCAGACGTTCTTCCGCAAAGCCTCCGATGCCGATCAGGAATTCCGGCTTCAGGCATTCCAGAACCTCGTTCAGATGTGTCATGCAAGCCGCCTCCACCGGAGCCATTTCGGCGGCGGGCAGCTTGTCTGGCGTGAGGTTCGCGCCGTTTTCGTTCATCCACACCAGCGGGCAGAAATTGAGCACGAAGTGATTGCGGAAAAACGCGTCCGCCCCGCCAAAGCGCTCGGCAAACAATCCCCAAAGGCGCCGCCCGCTTACTTCCGAACGCTGGCACGCAAAACCCTCGACCGGCCGCTTCGGGTGCTCGTCCGCCGGTTTTTCCACCGCCGCGCAGATCCCCATCCAATCGCGCACCGCCGCCACCTCGCCGAAGGGCACGCCGGTCTGCGCCATGCCGAAAGGGCCCGGATTCATGCCCAAAAAAACCACCCGCCGCGGACCACGGCCGAAGCGTTCCAGGTAGCACCGGTGCGGTTTCCAGGCGTATTCCAATGGCCGGTAAACCCGCGCCACCGGCGCTGAAAATTCCAGCCCGGCCAGCGCGTCGCAAAGCCTGCGGGTGGATCCGATCAATGATCCCACCTCGCTCATCCGCGCAGCCTCCAGGCGATCGCCAACACCACCAGCGCCACCGGCAGGTAGAGCAGGGTGAACAAAAACAACCTCCGCGCCGATTCGCGCCGTCCGTCCTGTGCGAAGCGGACCGCCAGCGCCATCATCACCAGTGCCAACAACGGCCCGGCCAGGCTCCACAGCAGGTTCGCGAATCCCAGCGCACCCGGCAGCAGCGACCACGCCGCCAGCGCCAGCGCGAAGATCGCCGAGAGCGCGCCACTCTTGCGCCCGCTCACATCACCGTTCGACCACATTTGATATCCCACCGATTCGTATTCCTCGCGGCACAGCCAGTTGATGGCGATGAAATGCGGGAGCTGCCACAGGAACAGCAGGCCGAAAAGAAACCACGCCTCCCAGCCCATCGCACCGCCCGCGCCCACCCAGCCGATCACCGGCGGGATCGCACCCGGCACCGCGCCCACCAGCGTGTTGACCGAGCTCACCCGCTTCAGCGGCGTGTAAACAAACACATACACCGCGATCGTCGCCGCAGTCAGATAGGCCGTTTCATGGCCCACTTGCACCGCCAGGTGGATGATGCCGAGCGCGCACAGCATCCAACCGATCGCGAAGGCGACCACCGGGTCCATCCGGCGCGATGGCAGCGGGCGGTCCGCCGTGCGTTTCATCCGCGCGTCCAACTCGATTTCCATGAGCTGGTTGAAGGCCGCCGAACCGAAGGCCGCCGCCGCCGTGCCGAGCAGCGTGTGCATCATTTTCAGCCACTCGAACGACCCGCCGCGCGAGGCGAGCAGGTAGCCGAAAAACGTGGTGATCAGGACGAAGAAATTCAGCCGCACTTTCATCAGCACCGCGAGATCCTGCCGGAGCCCCGGTGGCGTAGGTGTGGATTTGTTTTCCAATGCCCCGCCATCCACCGCAGCATCCGGCGCTTGCTTTGCCACACTCGATTCGCGCGATTCCATGTTGCGTATCAAAGGCTCTTGAGGCCCTTGTAGGGAGGATAAGTGCCGATCGGCACTGCGGCAGGCCGCCATTCGCGGTTGAGCTTGCGGTGCGCGTTGATGAACTGGGTGGGATCCGCCCAGTGTTCAAGCGTGGGCGGCGCCGAGCGGTTGGCCACGCCGATCGTGAGGTTGTGTCTCATTTCAAAATGGAGATGCGCGGGATACATGCCGGAGTTGGTGCCGATGGTCCCGATCTGCTGCCCGCGTTTGATCATGTCGCCGGTGCGCACCGTCATTTGGTCGAGGTGGCCGTTGAGGGTGTCGATGAACTTTACCTGCCCGGACTTCGGGTCGCGGTAGGCATGGCGGGTGAGCACCACGATACCCCACGCACCGCGCACGTTGTGGGCGAAAGTGACCACCCCGTCGGCCACCGCGTAAACCGGATCGCCCAAATCGCTGTCGCCACCGCCGCGGCCATTCCAGTCATCACCATAATGCCGTGGCGAGCGCAGCCGTAACCCCCGCGAACGGTAGTATCCATCGGCATTCGGCTTGCCGACGGGAAAATCGAAGCCGTCGGCGAAATCTATCTTCACCGACTGGCCGGATTGGGCCGTGGAGGGTAACAGCCACAGCAACCCCAGCAGCAAAACGGAAAATTTCCGCCAATGGTCGCGCCAACGCATCATGCGCGGCCACTCCATCGCCGGCGCCCCCCACCCGCAAGCGCAAAAGCCCGGGAGCGCCGAGCCCCAGCTCGTCGCCACCCCCTCAATCCAGCCCCCGCGCCTCCAGATCGTCCTCGTCCCAGCCGAAGTAGTGCCCCAGCTCATGCAGGAATGTCGTGCCCACCTCATCGCGGAAATCCTCCTCCTCGCCATCCACCCATTCCCAGAGGTTGGCCAGAAACAGGCGGATGCGCGGCAGTTCATGGGCGTCCGGCTCCTCCCGGATGGCCGGTCCTTCGAACAAGCCCAGCTCGTCGCCAGCCAGTTCGTGATCGAACTCGCCCGCGCCCGGTTTCTGCTCCATGGAAACCGGCACCTGCGCCGCCGCCCCGCGCACCTCATCAGGCAAAACGCGCAAGATTGCCTTCAATTCCTCATCCGCCCAGCTGCAAAGCGTCTCGAATTTCATATCACGGGAAATCATGTTCAATCCGCCAGACCGCGGGCGTAAACGTCATCCCCGGTGAACACAACCACCATCGGCCGGCAACAAACCTCGCAATCGTAATCCACATCCGCCGGCAGTTCCTCCGGCGGCGGCACGGCCAGCTCGAAACACTCGAAACAGGTCGGGCAAGTCACTTGGGCGAAGTTCATGGCGTGGAAATACGGTCGATGTGCGGAAAATCAACGACCTGTTCCAGTTTCACGCCGTATAGTGCGGCGATCTCGGGCGCGTCGGATTGATGATAGATGTCGCGATAATAGATCTCCCTGATGCCGTAGGCGCACAGCGTCTGCATGCAGGCGGTGCAGGGCATGGTGGTGGTGGCCACCAGCTTCGCCTCGCCGCGGCGGAACAGGCTGCAAAGGTTCACCTCGGCATGCAGCATGAATTTCTGCCGCGCCGTGCGGTCGTCCCAGAATCCAGCCGGCGCGTCAAACCCGGGAGCCAGCCCGTTGTAGGCGGTGGCGATCACCCGGTTGTCGTGATCCAGCGCGGCGGCACCCACCTTGCGGTAAGGATCCTCCGAGCGCAGGCTGGCCACGTGCGCGAGCGCCATGGCGTAGCGGGGAATGGACAGGCGATCCGGTGACATGCGCGGAGAATGGGTGTGGAAGCCGGATTTCAAATCCCAAAAATCGCCAGCGCTGCGGCCGGCCGGCATTTGTGCGTTGCCGGCCCGGGATTGACGGGGCATCGGGCAAGTCACAGGTTCCGCGCACACGCATCCTTCAGCCTTCCATCTCATGTTGATGAGCTTCCAGCCATACAGCCAGGAACATCTCACCGCCATCGCAGCCGGCGCGCTGGCGGTGGCTGCCTTGATCATCGCCGGCCGCTGCAGCGCAAACGGCCGCAGGCTCGCCACCGCCCTGCTCGCCACCGCCAATCTCGCCGCCTACCCGCTCAATCTCGCCGCCTGGCTCGCCCATGGCGGCAACCCGCCGCTCGAAAACCTGCTCCCGTTGCACCTTTGCGACATCGCCGCCATCACCGCCGGCTTCGCGCTGATCACCAAGCATCCCGCACTGTGTGCTCTCACGTATTTCTGGGGGCTCGCCGCCACCCTGCAGGCCTTGCTCACCCCGGCGCTCGGTGTTGGATTCCCGAACTGGCCATTCGTCACCTTCTTCATCCATCATTTCGCCATCGTCGGCGCGGCGCTTTACCTGCCGCTCGTCGATGGCTGGCGGCCGCGCCGCCCGCTATGGAGCGATCCACTGCGCGTCTATGGCTGGTCGGTCGCTTATCTCGTCTTCGTCCTGGCCGTGAACCGGCTGCTGCAAACCAACTTCGGATTCGCCTCGCGTCCGCCGGACAAGCCGAGCCTGATCGACCACCTCGGCCCATGGCCGTGGTACCTGTTCTCGATGCAGGCCATCGCGCTGTGCCTGTTCCTGTTGCTCGCCCTGCCGCACCGGCGCGCCGGATGATGCCGCGCTGCCACCATGCGCGCACAATCCGCAAAACCGGTTTTTTTGACGAGACCGGTGGAAAGTGGCCGTATGATGCAGACGTTTGTGTTCCAAGCATTCTGAACCATTCGAATTTCATTCATTATCATGATACTCCATAAGATAGCGATTTTTCCGCTGCTGGCGGCTGTGACCCTGCTTGGATCGGGCTGTGGCGAGCGAGGCGGCGGAACTTCCTCGCCCGCATCCGCAAGCAAGGATGCGGCGGCGGCGGGTGATGATCGATTGGCGGTCAGCGTCCGGCAGGCCGTCTCGTTCAACAACGACATCCGCCCGATCCTCTCGGAAAACTGCTACCATTGCCATGGCCCCGATCCCGGGACACGCGAGGAAGGATTGCGGCTCGATGTGCGCGAGGCGGCCGTCGATGACCGCAATGGCTTTCCCGCCATCGTCCCGGGCGATCGCGGAAAAAGCGAGGTTTGGAAACGCATCGTCGATTCCGACGACCCGATGCCTCCGGTCAAAAGCCACAAATTCCTCACCGCCGAGCAAATCGACCTGATCGGCCGCTGGATCGACGAGGGCGCGGTCTATGAGGAGCACTGGGCCTACGTGAAACCCAAGCGCCCGCCGCTGCCTGAAGTCTCCGATCCGGAATGGGCCGCCAACCCGGTCGACCGCTTCATCCTCGCCCGGCTCGACACGCACGGCATCACACCCTCGCCGCGCGCCGACGCCCGCACGCTGATGCGCCGCGTGACCTTCGATCTCACCGGGCTGCCGCCCACGCCGGAACAAAGTGCCGCCTTCCTCGCCGACAACTCGCCGGACGCCTACGAACGCTATGTCGATTCGCTCTTGGCGGATCCCGCCTACGGCGAGCATCTCGCGGTGTGGTGGCTCGATCTGGTGCGCTTCGCCGACACCATCGGCATCCACAGCGACAACCCGCGGTCCGTCTGGCCATACCGCGATTGGGTGATCCGTTCGCTCAATGAAAACATGCCCTTCGACCGCTTCACGACCATGCAGCTCGCCGGCGACCTGATGCAGCCCGAGCCGACGCGCGACATGCTGGTGGCCAGTGCCTACAACCGACTCGGCCTGCATACCGAGGAAGGAGGTGCGCAGCCGAAGGAATACGAAACGATCTACAATGTCGACCGGGTCTCCAACTACAGCGAGGTCTGGTTGTCATCATCGGTCTCCTGCGCCCAGTGCCACGACCACAAGTTCGACCCGATCACCGCACGCGATTTCTACACCATGGCCGCCTTTTTCGCGGACATCGACCAGGTCATCATCGGCGTCGAAAGTGGCTACGCCGGCTTGAAGCATCCGTTCCTCTTCCTGCCGGAAAACGACGAGCAAGCCGCCAAAGTCGCTCCAGTCGAAGACGCCTATCAGGCGATCCTCCGCGCCCACCCGGAGGCCGCCCAAGTCGAGGAGCACCTGGCCAGCCGCGATCCGCGCCCGCCATTGCCCGGCGGGAAAATGCCGGAATACGGCGAGGAGTTCAAAAAAATCATCAACCAGCGCGCCGAACTCGCAAAATCCGTGCCTTATGTCGTCATCACCCGCCCGCGTGAGGAGCCCCGCACCGTCCGGGTGCTTGCCCGTGGCAATTGGCAGGATGAAACCGGCGAGGTGGTGGCGCCTGCGGTACCGGAATTCCTGAAAGGCCCGGCCTCCACCGAAGACAAGCGCCTCACCCGCCTGGACCTCGCCAAGTGGACGATGTCGGAGGACAACCCGCTTACGGCACGTGCCATCGTCAACCGCCTGTGGGGCCGCTACCTCGGCACGCCGGTCTCCGCCAACGCCATCGAAATCGGCAGCCAGGGCGTGCCGCCGAGCCAGCCGGAATTGCTCGACTGGCTCGCCATCGAGTTCCGCGAAAGCGGCTGGGATCTCAGGCACATCATCCGACTCATCGTCACCAGTGAGACCTACCGCCAGTCCGCCGACACGCGTGCCGATCTCGCCATCGTCGATCCCGCGAACGGGAAGCTGTTCGCCCGCCAGTCCGCCTTGCGTCTGCCGGCGGAAGCGGTGCGCGATCAGGCGCTGGCGGTTTCCGGCCTGCTCGAAGAACGCATCGGCGGGCCAAGTGTGTTCCCATATCAACCCGAGGGCCACTGGGAGCCGCTCAATTTCCCGAGGCGCAGCTACCCGACGAGCAAGGGCGCGGACCTCTACCGCCGCGGGCTTTACACCTGGGTCCAGCGCACCTTTCCGCATCCGATGATGGTCACCTTCGACGCCCCATCGCGCGAAAGCTGCACCGGCCAGCGGATGAGCTCCGTGACGCCCCTGCAGGCCTTGGTCACACTCAACGCGCCCGAGTTCGTTGAGGCGGCCCGCGTTCTCGCCGCGCGCCTGTTGCGCGATGCGGAGCACGACGAAGCACGGCTCGGCCAATTGTTCTCGATGGTGCTCGCCCGTGCTCCGCGCGATAGCGAACGGACGACGCTTCAAGGGCTGTTGGACAATCAGCGCGCGCGCTTCAAGCAGTCGCCCGACGCAGCTGGAAAACTCATCGCCGCCGGTGAAACCCCAGTCGCGACAGAGCTCGACTCCATCGAACTGGCCGCCTGGACCGCCGTCTGCCGTGCGGTCCTCAACCTGCACGAAACGCTCACCCGCAATTGATGTCGGATCCGTGAGTCATCCCAAGCCCAAGACATATTCGACTCCAGCAGGGCCGCGTAAAGCCGATTGAAGGCGCGTCAAAGCAGTCCGCAAGGCAAACTGGAGTGGCGAGGGACACGAATCCCGACGGCTGGTGGCGCCACCACCACCGCATGGCCTGGCCATGCGGACCCGAGAAGCAATTCCTGACAATTGAAAGCAGAAAAATGAGTGAGCGTGCCCGGTTGAAAGTGGCATTGTTGATAGAGACATCCAATGCTTACGCTCGGGGCTTGCTGGGTGGTGTCGTCGCTTACATGAGCGAGAACCGGGGATGGTCCATTCATCTCGCCGAGCAAGGGCGTGGCGAAAAACCGCCCCGTTGGATTGCGGACTGGAAAGGCGACGGCATCATCGCTCGAATAGAGAATGCCACCATTGCCCGCGAACTGCTGAAGACGGGCCTGCCTGTGGTGGATGTGAGCGCGGCGCGGCTGATCCCTTCACTGCCTTGGGTCGAGACGGATGATAATGCCTTCGCGAGGATGGCTGCCGGGCATCTGTTGGAGCGCGGATTCAAGCACTTCGGCTACTGTGGCGATGACCGTTTCAATTGGTCCAGGTGGCGTGCAGAACATTTCTCACGGATTCTCCGCGATGCGGGCCGCGATTGTTCCGTTTATCAACCGGACAAGAGAAAGCGGGCCGACGCGCAAAGCCAGGTGGAGGACATCGCCGAATGGGTGGGCCGGCTGCCAAAGCCGGTGGGCGTCATGGCATGCTACGATCTGCGTGGCCAGGAGGTGCTCGATGCGTGCCGGCACCGCGGCATCGCGGTGCCGGATGAAGTCGCCGTCATCGGCGTGGATAATGACGAACTGCTCTGCAACTTGTCCGATCCGCCATTGACAAGCATCATTCCCAATACACACCGCGCCGGCTACGAGGCTGCGGCCTTGCTGGACCAGTTGATGAACGGCAGGGAAGTCCACTCGCTGGAAAACCTGATTCCGCCCCTGGGTTTGGTCACGCGCCAGTCCACCGATGTGTTGGCCATCGATGACCGCCACGTCGTCAATGCGGTGCGCTTCATCCGCGAGCGGGCGTGCGAGGGTATCAAGGTAAGCGACGTGCTCAAGGCGGTGCCGCAATCGCGCCGCTTGCTCGAGTCCCGCTTCAAGAAACTCATCGGCCGCACGCCGCACGAGGAGATTCTGCGCGTCCAGTTGAACCGTGTCAGGGAATTGCTCGCTTCAACCGACTTGACGTTGGAGGCGATTGCGGAGCGGACGGGATTTGTCCATAGCGAATATCTCAGCGTCGTTTTCAAACGCGAGACCGGCACGCCTCCCAGCCGATACCGCGCCGTGAACCGGCGGTAAAAAAACTCAAATGGAAAACGCAAGCTCTCATGGTCGCGCATGGTGCCGATGCGTAAGATCACCCCCGGCAAATGATTTGCCGAATCGCCTCTGAAGCACATCATGACCGATCCGAAAATCCATGTGGCGGCCGCGGGACTTGGTTTCGGAGCCGAATCCATCCCCTTGTGGCAGAAGCACCCGCATGCCCGCTGCTACGCCATCTGCCAACGCAACGAGGACAAGCACAACGCCGTAGACCTCGCAAAGCGCACCGGCCTGAAATACATGACCCTATGAAGAATCCGATCCACCCGTCCCACAGCCGCCGTTCCTTTCTCGGCGCGATGCTCGCCGCCGGAACCGCGCCCATGTTCGCGCCCTCGCGCGTCTTCGGCACAGACAATGCCGCTCCGCCTTCCGGCAAGATCTGCGTCGGCATCCTCGGTGCCGGCGAACAGGGCCGCGCCGACATGATCAACTTCCTCGGCCAATCCGACGTCCGCGTCACCGCGATCTGTGACGTGAACCAGCGCAACATCACCATCGCCCGCGAGATTCTCGCCAAGCACTACGGCAAGGATGAGGTCAAGGTTTACACTGACTTCCGCGAATTCAATGCCGACCCGACGATCGACGCCATTGTCATGGCCCTGCCCGTGCACTGGCACAGCATTCCGTCCATTGATGCGGTCATGCACGGCAAGCCCATGTACCATGAAAAGCCGGTTGCGATGTCGTTCGAGGAGTCACGGCGCTTGCGTGCGGTGTTGCGCCAAAAGCCGGTCGCCTTCCAGTTCGGCACCCAACAGCGGTCCGACCTCAAGTTCCGCTGGGCATGCGAACTCGCCCGTAACGGCCGCCTCGGCAACCTGCGAGAGATCCATGTGAGTGTTCCCGCCGGCGGGAACCGGCCCGCATTTCCCGAACAGGCCGTGCCCGGTTACATCGACTGGGACCGCTGGGTCGGACCGGCCCCGATGACTTCTTTCCATGAGGAGAAGCTCAACCGCGCCAACCACGAGAACATCACGAACTTTTCGCTCGGGATGATTTCCTGTTGGGGCATCCACCATCTCGACATCGCCCAGTGGGGAAACGATACCGATGGCACCGGCCCCACCTCGGTCGAGGGCAGTGGCGAATTCCCCCCAACCGGCGGTGGCTACGACGCCATATGGCGATGGAAGGTGCGCCTCGAATACGAGCGGGCGGCCCCGATCGTCTTCGTGAGCGACGGCACTCCCGGTTTCCGTCACGGAGTCCGTTTCATCGGAGAGTCGGGCTGGGTCCATGTCCTGCGCGGTGAGATTTATGCGAGCGACCCGGCGCTGCTTCGTGATCCACAGAACAAATGCGGCACCATGCCGGTCAAGCTGCCCGTCAGTCTCGACCACCGCCGCGATTTCCTCGACGCCATCCGCCACGGCCGCCCGACCATCTGCGGGATCGAAAGCTCCGTCCGCGGCGACGCGCTGTGCCATCTCTCTTTGATCGCGATCCACCAGGGCCGCAAACTGAAGTGGAATCCGGAGGCGGAAACGTTTCCTGACGACGAGGGTGCCTGTGCGATGCTCGCGCCGCGCCCGTTCCGCGGCGATTGGAAGCTGCCGGATGTCTGAGCCGGCGCAGGAACCGTTTCAACCATGGGGATTTTCCCCGTCGTCTTCCCGGCGGCGTAGTCGGGGGAGGCGATGAGTTCGGGATACCGCGTGCGGGGCGGCAGACTCGGGGAGTCGATCACTCATGGAATCGAAAGTTGACCGCATGCGAGTGCTTTCCATAATATTGCAAGATGAATTCACAAATCCCTCACGCGCCGTTCCATTTGGAAAAAGTCCTGCTCGACCGCGCCGAGGCCGAGCGCTGCCTGCTCAGCCAGACCCGCCGCAAGTTTCTCACCAGCGCCTTTGGGTCACTCGGCTCGCTGGCGCTCGGCAGCATGGCGGGCTCGCGCCTGCTGGCCGCCAACGCCAGCCCGTCCGGCGGACTGGCACCGCATTTCATCACCCATGCGGCGCGGGCGAAGCGTGTCATTCACCTATGCATGGCCGGCGGACCCAGCCATCTCGAGTCCTTCGATCCCAAGCCGGTGCTCGAACAGCAACACGGCAAGCCGATGCCCGAGTCGCTCACCGCCGGCCAGCCGATCGCCCAGCTCCAAGGCAAGGCGCTCACCGCCTTCGGCCCGCAAACGACGTTCAGGAAATGTGGCGAAAGCGGTATCGAAATCAGTGACTTCTTCCCGCAAATCCAGGGCATCGCCGATGAGATCTGTGTGATCCGCTCGATGGTCACCGAGCAAATCAACCACGATCCCGCCCACACGTATTTCAATACCGGCACCATCCGGCCGAACTACCCGAGCATCGGCTCATGGCTGCTCTACGGGCTGGGTTCGATGAACGAAAACCTGCCCGGTTTCATTGTTCTCACCAGTGAAGGCGGTGGCCAGGCCCAGCCGATTTCCGCCCGCCAGTGGTCGAGTGGTTTCCTCGCCGGCAAATACCAAGGCGTCAAACTCAACAGCATCGGCGATCCGGTCTATTATGTCGGCTCGCCCGACGGCGTCTCCACTCCCTGCCAGAGCGAACTTGTCGAGGCGATCAATCAGCTCAACCAGGATCATGCCAAGGTGGTGGACGATCCCGGCATCGCCGACCGCATCGCGCAATTCGAGCTCGCCTTCCGCATGCAAATGGCCACGCCGGAACTCACCGATTTTTCCATGGAAGACCCGCGGATCATCGCCGAATACGGCTGCACTCCCGGCGACGGCTCGTTCGCCAGCAACTGCCTGATGGCCCGCCGCCTCGCCGAGCGTGGCGTGCGATTCATCCAGCTCTACCACCGCGGCTGGGACCATCACGGCGATTTGAAAAAAGCGATGGCAGGCGCCTCGCGGAGCGAGACGTCGGTGGCCAGCGCCCGGTAGAGCCCCATGAAGATAGGGATCTGGATGAACACCGGCAGGCAGCCGCTGGCAGGGTTGACGCCGTGCTTCCGCCACAGCTCCTGCGTGGCCCGCGTCTTCTTCTCGGCGTCGTTCTTGTACTTCTCGTTGATGATCTTCATCTCGGGCTGGAGGGCCTGCATCTTCTGCGACGAGATCGCCTGCCGGCGGCTGATCGGGAACATCGCCCCCCGGACGAGCACGGTGAGCAGGATGATCGCGATCCCGTAGTTGCGGACGATCGCATGCAGCCCGTGCAACAGCGCGATCATCGGCCGGGCCACCCAGCCGA
>JALRFY010000023.1 GCA_023253625.1 Akkermansiaceae bacterium
AGCGTCAATCATGAGATCGCCACCAGCATGGATCTCATGCCCACCTTCGCCAAACTCGCGGGTGCCACGATGCCGGCCGACAGAATCATTGACGGCAAGGATATCGAGCCTCTCCTGCAGGCTGGGGACTTTGCATTTCAGGTTCTTTTCCCACTCGGCATCGAGCTTGTCACCGATGGTCCTGCTGTCAGGGAAGCTGGATTTCGGCGGAGTCTCCGCTTTCCAGTTCCTTCTCGGCCACGGTTTTTCCTTCCTGGCTCACGGTCAGACGCAGGCCTTGCCCGTGGCGTTCGACAACGACGTCGAAGGTGCGGCCAAAGGCTTGCACCGAGCGGAGCGCCATGCGCGGCCAGCCATCGGGGAGTCGTGGCGTGCAGCGGAAGCGGTCCAGTCCGGTGGGACGGATGCCGAACAGCCCTTCGGTGAAAATCCTGCAGTAGAGCGCGCTTTCGGAGGATAGGTGGCGCTGGTCGCCCTCGGGCCAGGCCTCGACGGGGTAGGGGACGTGATCGCCTAACAGCCGCCGCCTGGTGTAGTCGGTGAGGTAGTGCATCCCGGTTTGGGTTTCACCGGCCTGCAACACACCGCGCAGTCCATAGAGCGTGGAGCGGTCCCAGAACGCAAGATCGCCCGCTTGCGAGGCGAGTCCGTCCGCAGTCCATAGCCGCGGGGAAAACAGGGCGGCGACGGTGCCATCGCGGCGGTCCATGATGCCCATGCACAGCGGCAGGCAGATCCAGGAGCGGAGCACTTCGTTGCCTTCGTGATAGCGGTAGGTGTCGAAGCCTTCGACCTTCGCGCCGAAGTATTTTTCGATCGCCTTGGCGAGAGCGTCGGCCTGTTGGTCGTATTCTGCGGCCTCCTTGTCGTAGCCGAGCGCGCGACCCAGATCGGCAGCGGCGCGGAGGCCGCCGTAGTGCAATGAGGATGTGGACAGGTTGGCCTTGCCGGTGGGCAGGCGGCCTTCGAGTTCATCGCTGTCGGAGGCGACCACGCCGTCGGCGTTGGTCTTGCGTTTGGAATATTCCAAACACCATTGGATGGCGGGCCAGAGTTCTTTGGCGATGTCCTTGTCGCCGCGCGCGAGGCAGAAGCGCGAACAGCCGTAAGCATACATCGCCGCGTCGCCGCGGTCGCCGCCGGTGCGGGCGATGCTGATGCCTTCGGCGTAGAGCGAGGGCGGGACCGGGTTGTAGTCCGGCGTCATGTGTTTCTGGAACAGCCGGTAGGTGTCGAGCGAGGCCTGGTTGCCATGCTTGTCGCCGAGGAAGGGGAAAAACGGTCCGGCATATTCCACGTTGTCGTTGCACCAGCAGGCGGCGTAGTAGGCCAGGCCGCCGGGCGCGAGCATCATGCCGCCGCGGGTGTCGTTGATGGCCTCGGCCACGCGCAGTTTGCAAAAGGCGAAGGCGCGGTCGAGTTCCGGCACGGGCGTTTCGAGGCGCAGATCGCGTTGGAGACCCTGCACGTAGGAACGGCGCGCCTGCTCTTCCGCCGCGACGTCGATTTTTGCCACGGGCTCGTTGTCGAGCCGTCCGCCGAAGAGCACGGCGAAGGTCATTTCCGCGCCGGGCTGGAGCACGGTGGAGGCGGGTGCGGTGCAGGAAACTTCGGCGACGTTCAGCCCATAGGGACCCTCGATCTGGAATCCTGCCGACAACGGCGCGACGTTCACGGTGCGCGGGACTTTGCCGTCATTGCGGATTTTCCAACGATCCAGGGCGACGGGTTGCGTGGGACTGGGAAACTCGCAGCGCTCGACGAACAAGTCATGCACCGCGCGGCCTTGGATGGTGAGGGTGCCGTCTAATAGCACGCGCTCCACGGTGATGGCTCCGAGCGGAGCGCCGTCCACAGTGATGGCGGGTTCGTTTTCGTGGGCGTCATAGTGGCGGATCAAGCCATCGAACATGCCGTTCCTCCCTTTGCGCAGGGATGGCCAGACGACGCTGCGTTTCATGGAGAGCGCGTGGTTTCCATCCACCCGGTAGTGAACGACCTGCCCCACTTTCAAACCGCCTTGTTCGATGAAATCCGCATGCGGCAGGCGCGCGTCCTGGGCGGCCATCCACTCGGTGCCAATCCCCCCGGCGAGGACCCAGCGCGGCGGCGTGGGCCGGGCCGCCGTGGTCACGGGTTTGGCTCCCGTCACATGAAACACCGCTTGCGCCCAATTCGCCTTGTTGGGTTTGCCGTCGAGGGCGCTTTCAAAGCCGCCATTCACCTTGAGCACGAGTTTTCTCACGCCGGTTAGATCAAGATCCACAGCCTGTGCGGCCATGCCTTCGCGCATCAGCGGACTGGTCCACAGCACCTTGTCATCGCCTTCGATGATGAACTCCGCGCCGGTCTTGTTTTTCGCGTTTCCTTCATCCTGTGCGCCCACTTGTGCGGTGAAACGGCGGGTGCCTCCCTGGAGATCGAGATGCAACACGCTCGGTGCCTGGGTGCCGCAGCCGTGCTCATAAGTCTTGCCCGCGATGCGGAGGGGCTTTGCGACTTCCTTTCTGCCGAACGCCGCCTGATCGACTCCGGGTTTGCCATCGCGCTGCTGGATGCGGTTCAGCTCGAGCGAGGAAAGCCTGACCTCTTCGATGGCTTTCAAGGGCGATACGGCGGTGAGTGCCGCAAGGAGCGAGGCGGGAAAACGTGTGGATCTCATTGGTTGATGAAGGGCAGGGTGAGAGGCGGAAGATGGGTAAAACGCCAGAAAGGAAGTTTACCCGGCGCCATTGCGGTTTTGGTGATCACCACCAGGGAAGCGAGCGTAGGTTCCCTTGCACCTTTTCCAATTGTTTTTTGGCGGGTGGAAATCGGCGGAATGTTCCAATGCGAGACCTGCCCCGATTCAGACCGGCGCATAGCCCTGGTTTGAAGTGGATCCGGTCGCACAGCGCGTCAGGCACACGGAACCAAGGGCGGTCCGTCCTCCAACAGGTTTCCCAACAGGTCCCTAACAGAACCGGTCATGCCGGGCAGCACCAGCCCGGGGCGGATGTCGGCGAGCGGCTGCAGCACGAAGCGCCTTTCCGCGATGCGGGGGTGGGGGAGTGTGAGATCGGCGGTGTCGCACTCGATGTCGCCACAATACAACAAGTCGAGGTCGATGGTGCGCGGGGCGTTGCGTTCGGTGCCCCGGGTCCGGCCGAGATTTTGTTCGATGGCCCGGGTTGCATCCAGCAGGCCGTGAGGCGTTCCGTCCCAGGCGAGTTCCACCACCGTGTTGAGGAAATCCGGCGAGCCGGCGGGGCAGGCGAGGGGATTACTGCGATACAAGGGAGCCTCAAGAAAGGCCTCGCCGGACACCGCGATGCCATGCAAGGCTGCGATGGCTTCGCGCAGGAATTGCCGTCTGTCGCCGAGATTCGAGCCCAGCGCGATGCCACAGCGGCGGATCATTCCTCCAGATTGACGAGTTTGGCCATGCCGTAGTTGGCGGAAATCCGGCGGTTCGCCTCCTCGACTTCCGCGGCGGGTATGACCAGCGGGCGGCTGGCACCAAACAACTCGATGACATGATATTCCGGAGGCTCTTCAGAATACAACAAGTCGTGGGCATGCTTCAGGCCGGTGATTTCAACGCCGTTGATCTTCTGCACCGCATAGCCGGTGAAAGAGGCCAGACGGCTGTTGACCGGATCGCTTTCCACCCGGGTGAGCACCACGATGTCGCCACGCTCCCTGAACAGCGCCTTGGGCACATAGTCGGTGTAAAGGCGGCGCACGGTGACGTCGTCGAACTTCGCGGTGGCGAAGAGGTTGGTGTCCAGCGGTTGGAACACCAGCCCGGCAAAGACCAGATAGCGTGGCCGCTTCTCATACTGGATGGCATACATGCGCGTGGGGGGCAGCGGTTTGAGCACGATTTCCGCCTGTTGTTTGACGCCGCCGCGGATGAAGGTGGCGATAATGCGGTCGCCGGCGAAACGGCGCTCGACGATCTCGTTGAGATTGGTCTTCTCGCCGTCGATGCGGACCATGCCCGCGCTGTCCACCTCATGGCCGTTGAGGGCGAGCAATACATCGCCGGGTTCCAGCACGCCGTCGCACGAGCTGGTGGGAACCACGTTGGTCACGAGCACGCCCATGCCATCGTCCGGCAGTTCCAGCGCGCGGCGCATCGCGGGATTGTGAAGCGCAAATTCGCTGATGCCGAGGTCGACGTAGTGATCGTAGCGGCCGTCTTCGATATCCTTGAGAAAGCGTCTCACCACCGGGGTGGGTATGATGTAGCCGGTGTTGTCCGCCTGACGCAGCCCCTGGAAGGCGACGCCCACGACCTTTTCATCCTGCAAAACCGGTCCTCCCGAGTTGCCCGGGTTGATCGCCGCGTCGATCTGCACGACAAGATGGGAATCGGCACGGGTATGTGAGTAGGGCTGGAAATCGATACGTGAAACCACCCCGCGGGTGACCGAGAGTCGCTCGCCGCCGATCGGATAGCCGATCACGCGCACCTGGGATTCGAGCATGGGCACATCGCCGATTTCGAAGCGCGGGAACGACTCGAAATCGCTGAAGTCCTCCACCGAGAGCAACGCCAGGTCGCAATCGTGGGCGATGTGTTCCACCTTGGCCGGGTATTTTTCCGGGCTTCCATGCACGGTGATGAGCAGACGCCGGGCATTGGATACGACGTGTGCGTTGGTGAGAATCCGGTTTTCACCGATGATGAAGCCCGTGCCGATTCCGCCGCTGAAGCGACCGCTGTTCCATGGGCTCTCGTAATCGGGAATCTGCGTCGCGGCCTCGATGCGGAGCACCGAGCGGTAAACCTCCGATGGCACCGTTTCCCGGGCCGGCAGGAGAGCGCTTGCAAGTAAGAATGGAATGGAGAAGGCGGGTAATTTCATGTGGACGTGCCGCAAGCCTAAAACCCATCGGCCACCCGGCAACGGAAATGTTCATGCGGAAATCCACACTTGCCGGCGGCGTCCGCCACTTGTTTTCTCACCGCCATGGATCATCACGTGTATTTCTGGCTAAAGGAGGAAAGACAAAACGCGGCCGACCGGGAGACATTCGAGAAGGCGCTCGATGCGCTTTGCGAAATTCCGCTGATGCAAGCCGGACGCTGGGCGATTCCGGCTGCCGTGCCGGCGCGGCCGGTCTGCGACCAGTCCTGGGACTACGCGCTGGACATGCAGTTTGCATCCGTGGAGGAGCACAACGCCTATCAGGATCACCCAGATCATCAGGCCTTCATCAATGCCCACAAGGAATGGTGGTGCAAGGTCCTGGTGACCGATCTGGCCTGAAGCATCCAGGAAGCGCAACACGAGGACAACCGGATGCGCCCAATCCCGGAGACAGGGTGCGGCGGACTCCCATGCTTGAGATGGGTGGTGCCTTCACCTCCATCGAATCCGCATTACATACATTGTCACAAGTTACAAGGCGGGGCAATGCATCGCGATCCTGCGCCAGCTTTTTCACGGCATCCTTGCAGTCCCGGACTATCGTTGGGCGTGAGCAAGGGCGGCGGCGACGAAGCCCGCGAATAGCGGATGCGGGGCGTTTGGCTTGGACTGGAACTCGGGGTGAAACTGCGCGCCGATGTAAAACGGATGATCGGGCAGTTCGATGATTTCAACCAGTCCCTCGCCGGCGGATACGGATGAGATCACGAGCCCGGCCTCCTGGAGCTGGTCCTGATAATCGGAGTTGAACTCGTAGCGGTGGCGGTGGCGCTCGTGGATGCGATCCTTGTTGCCATACAGCGCGGCGGCCTTGGTGCCGGCGAAGAGGATGGATTCGCTGGAGCCGAGTCGCATGGTCGCTCCCATGGCTTCGATCCCCTTCTGCTCCTCCTGCAGGCAAATGACCGGGTGCATGGTGGATTTGTCGAACTCGGTCGAGTTGGCGTCCTTGAGGCCACAGACGTTGCGGGCGAACTCGATGGTGGCGATCTGCATTCCAAGGCAGATGCCGAAATACGGAATCTTGTGTTCGCGGGCGTAGCGCGCCGCCGCAATCTTGCCCTCGGTGCCGCGGTCACCGAAGCCGCCGGGCACGAGCACGCCATCCACCTCGCCGATCACCGCCTGCGCTCCGCTTTCCTCGATGGCCTCGGTGTCCACACGCACGATCTTCACCTTGGTGTCGTGATGCGCGCCGGCGTGGATGAGCGACTCGTAGATTGATTTGTAGGCGTCCTGCAGCTCAATGTATTTCCCGGCCACGGCGATGGTGACCTTGTGCTTGGGATGGATCACGCGCTGGACGAAACTTTCCCAAGCCTCCAGCGCCGGCGAGGGCGTGTGGCCGAGGCCGATCTTGTCCACCACCAGGCGGTCGATCTTGTCGCGGCGCAGGTCGAGCGGGCATTCGTAAATCGTGTGGGCGACATCGCGGAAGGCGACGACGTTCTTGCGCTCGACGTTGCAGAACATGGCGATCTTGCGGCGGTTGTCCTCGTCGAGGTCGAGTTCGGTGCGGCAGATGATGATGTCCGGCTGGATGCCGATTTCGCGGAGCTTGGCGACGGACTGCTGGGTGGGCTTGGTCTTCACCTCGCCGGCGGCCTTGATGTAGGGCAGCAGGGTGACGTGGATGAAGCAGACGTTTTCCTTGCCGACCTCAAGCGCGAACTGGCGCAGGGCCTCGAGGAAAAGCAGCCCTTCCATGTCGCCGACGGTGCCGCCGATCTCGGTGATGAGCACGTCCACGTCGGAATTGTCGTTGCTCACCTTGTGGAGGCGCGCCTTGATCTCATCGGTGACGTGCGGAATGAACTGCACGGTTTTCCCCAGATATTCGCCGCGGCGTTCCTTTTTGATCACGGAATCAAATACCTGCCCGGACGTCAGGTTGTTCATGCGCGAGAGCACGCCGGAGGTGAAACGCTCGTAGTGGCCGAGGTCGAGGTCGGTTTCCGCGCCGTCGTCGAGCACATAAACCTCGCCGTGCTGATAGGGCGACATGGTGCCGGGATCGACATTGAGGTAAGGATCGAATTTCTGCATCAGCACTTTGAGGCCGCGGGCTTCGAGCAGGGTGCCGATGGAGGCCGCGGCCAGTCCTTTGCCGAGTGAGGAAACGACGCCGCCGGTGACGAAGATGTATTTCATGGGAAGTTTGCTAGTTTTAAGTTTTCAGTTTTCAGCGGCGAGGATGCGTTCGATTTCGCGGGCTTGTTCCGGGGTATCGACGCCGGGCGCGGTATCGGTGGTGACGATGACGTGGATGGATGCGCCGTTTTCGAGGGCGCGGAGTTGCTCGAGCGACTCGGCCGTTTCCAATGGCGAAGGCGGCCAGATGACGAATCGTTCGAGGAAGCCGCGGGTGTAGGCGTAAATGCCCTTGTGGCGCAGCGCCGGGAGCTTTTCCACCGGGTTGCGGAAATACGGCAGCGGCGAGCGGGAAAAATAGAGGGCACGGCCATCCAGTGCAGTGACCACCTTGACCACATTGGGGTCTTGCAGCACGGGATCTGCGGGATCGATGGGATTGGCGGCGGTGGCCATATCGGGGCCGCCATCGGTGGTGATGACCGCGGCAAGCTGGTCGATCAGCGCGGGGTCGATGAGCGGTTCGTCACCCTGTATGTTGACGATGTGGGTGGCAGCGGGAATTTCCTTCAACGCCTCGGCAATGCGATCCGTACCAGTGGGATGGTCCGGCGATGTCATCACGGCACGGCCGCCGAATTTCCCAACTGCATCCATGATGCGCGAATCGTCGGTGGCGATGATGATTGTATCGAGTTTGGCACACTGCTTGCAGCGTTCCCAAACGTGTTGGATGAGCGGTTTACCGGCGATGGGATGCAGCGGCTTGCCCGGAAACCGGGTGGAACCCCAACGTGCGGGGAGCACGCCTGCGACATGGTGATGGGAATGTTGAAATGCCACGCTGGTTTGGGGTCGGGCGAGCGTATCGCAGCCCACGTCCAGCGGACAAGAGCGGGTTCCAAAAAAAAGCGGCTGAATGGCCATCGATAGATAACCCGCGGGAGCCGGGGCCGTAGGCTGGAGTTGCAATCGGCGACGGATCGCCAATCTTCGCGCGCTGCCATGAGTTTCCGCCATTTCCTGCTTCCAGCCCTCATCGCCTGTGTGCCATCGGCATGCGAATCATGGCGTTTTTCCCCGCCCGCAGGGGAATGGGCCATTCGCACCCCGGATGCATGGCGCACGGTTTCCACCGGCAGTGAGGGTAGGATTTCCAGCGGTTGGCTCGAGGAATTCCGCGATCCCGAGCTTACGCTCGTGGTTGATGAGGCGCTGCAACACAACCGCGACCTCAAGACCGCCGCGGCACGGTTGCGAGAGGCCGGAGAAACGAGCAGGACGTGTTGAAATTCGTCGTTTTTAGGATTCGTCGCGCTTTCGTGCGCAGACTCCTCCGAACAATTAGTGGGGTCTCGATTCTGCGTCCGTGGATGTTTGTATGGAAGACGTACAAGTACTTTGTTGCACCTTCGCGTCGGGTCTATCGCTTTAACTTGAAGCGCGGTGAAGTGATTCAATTGGAAAGAAAATGACCTCAGCATCGGCCAATGAGCGTCTTTTTCGCTCGGGCGAGAAAGCAATGTTTTTGGATTCAAAGCAACGGCGCTATCTCGTCACCTTGAATGAAGAGGGCGAGTTCCACAGCCATGCTGGTTACGTTTCCCATCATCTCGTCATCGGCAAGCCTGAAGGAATTGTTGTCGAATCAACAAAGGGCGCAAGATACATCGTGTTGCGACCGACTCTTGAGGACTTCGTCGTAGAAATGCCCCGTGGTGCACAAGTGATCTATCCCAAAGATTTAGCGCCGATCTGCATGTTGGGTGACATCTTCAAAGGTGCACGTGTG
>JALRFY010000129.1 GCA_023253625.1 Akkermansiaceae bacterium
GGAGGATTTCCACCACGTCGGCGATTTGCTCCAACATATTGTCGCCGACACGGATCGCACCTATCACAGTTATCACAACCTCGGCCCGCACACCGGTGCGCTCGGCATCCTCGCCAACCTCAAGGTTGACGGTGGCGTGGAAGCCGCGTTCGGCATTCTGGAATCCGATCTCGGCAAGTTCGGCTTCAAGGTGCGCATGCTGATGGAAGTGCTGCCGAAATATGGCGCGGCAGCCAAGCCGGCGCTGCCGAAACTCAAGGCCATGAATATCGGCGGGCGCTTCGAGAAGGGCTGGCAAGACATGATCGCGACCATCGAGAATGCTCCAGAGCCGGTGGAGGCGATCCGTTTCGAGGACGCCATGAAGGCCGGGGCGGCGCTGCCGCAGAGATAGCCCGCTCCCGCAATCCATGGTGAAACGATCGTGAAGGATTCACTTCAGCCACGCAGTAATCCCTTGCGGCGCTTGACCCGGTTTCCAGCACCAGCATGATTCCAGCCACTCTCAGAAACGCCATCCTCCGCTAGCCTCATCCATCCATGAAAAACCCGCTCATCGCACCGCTCGCCGGCCTGCTGCTCTGCACGCTCCAGGCCGCCGACCGCAAGCCGAACTTCATTTTCCTCATCGCCGACGACCACCGCTGGGACGCCATGGGGCTGGTGCAGAAAGAACACGGCGACAAGGCGCGCTACCCGTGGTTCGAGACCCCGAGCATGGACCGGCTCGCCAACGGGGGCGTGCGTTTCCGCAACGCTTTCATCACCCACTCGATCTGCTCGCCGGGCCGCGCCGGCTTCCTCACCGGCCAATACACCCACGTCAATGGCGTGATGGACAATGGCACCCACTTTCCCGTCGATGCCGTCACCCACGCGACGCTGCTGCGCGACGCGGGCTACCGCACCGCTTACTTCGGCAAGTGGCACATGAACGACCAGAAGGGGCCGCGGCCCGGCTTCCAGCACTCGGCCAGTTTCATCAACCAGGGCATCTATCAGGATTGTCCGTTTGAAATCAACGGGGCCATGACAGATACCAAGGGCTGGGTGGATGATGTCACCACCGACATGGCCATTGACTGGCTCAAGAACAACGGCGCGGCTCCATTCTCCATGGTCATCGGTTTCAAAAGCCCGCACAACCGCCGCGGCGGAGCCAACCTGCCGGAACGCCTGCGCAACCTCTATGAGGGCAAGACCACCCGCAAAACACCGAACTGCGACATCGCCGCCGCCTATCACAAGCCACTGACAGAAGCCGACAAGGGCCTGGAGCGCGGACTTTCCGCCAACTCGATCCACCTCGACTACCTGCGCCACATCAAGGGCATCGATGAAAACCTCGGGCGCGTGCTCGACACGCTCGACGCACTCAAAATCGCCGACGACACCGTGGTTGTTTACAGCAGCGACAACGGCTATTACCTCGGCGAGCGCGGTCTCGGCGACAAGCGCGCGCTTTACGAGGAAGGCCTGCGGATTCCCTTCCTCGTCCGCTACCCGCGGATGTTCCCGCAAGGCGCTCTCGTTGATGCGCTGGTCATCAACCAGGATCTGGCTCCGACCTACCTCGACCTCGCCGGCCTGCCGGCGCAGCCCGGCATGCATGGCCGCAGCTTCAAACCGCTGGCCATGGGCGGGAAACCCGCCGATTGGCGCACCTCGTTCCTGGCCTACTATCGCAAGGAACTCGGTGACACACCCACCTGCCGCGCCATCCGCACCGAGGATGCCAAGCTGATTGTCTATCCGAACCACCCCGAGTGGACCGAGATTTACGATCTCAGGAGCGACCCTTATGAACTCCACCGCCTACCCGCCGACGGACCTCTTGGCCTGCGCCTCGCGGCGGAATTGGAGAAACAAATGAAAGCGGTCGGTTTCACCCAGTGAAACCAGCGGCAGCCAGATGCGGATCCTTCCCGGGTTTGGCTTGGTCAATCAGCAGGGCGACAAGCTGCGGATGCCGCCGCAGCCCTGCTGGCTCCAGGGCGGATTTCACTCAGCTGGAGTGGCATGCGGTGGAACGGAGCGGAGCGCCTGGATGAGCTGGCGGACGAGGTCGGCGAGTTGGTTTTCCGCATCGGATTCGCCAGGCGCGGGATCGAATCGCAGGCGCTGGTGGAGAACGATGGCCCGATCGAGAATGGCGGCGTCGGGCAGTCCGGGGCGCAGGCCGGCGAGCCAGGCGGCGTAGGGCATTCCCGGCGGCCGTATGCCGAGACGGCGGGTGGCGGGTTTTTCCAGGTCGTGCAGCGGCGTGCGGGGCGAGTGCCTTTTTTCACGCTTCGACCAATGATCAATCTGACGGCGGGATTTCCACAGCCTGCTGGCGATAACAGCGGCGACTGCGAGACCGATGGCGGTCATGGCCAGTGAAACGGCAAGCCGGTTTTCGGGACGGGTGCGCCAGATGAAAAAATCCTCCCGCAGCCGTTGGAGCGCGTCTTTGATGCGCTGGCCACGGGTGACCTGGTTGGACAACGAGCCAAACCAGGCGGGCGGCGTGGGATCGAAGTCGATCCAGCGCTGCGCGGCTTCATCCCATACGCGACACCAGGCGTGGCCGTGGATGCCGCGGATGATGTGGACGCCGCGTGTGGAGTCGCGCTCGATGACAGCGTAGCCGGTGGCATAGCGGGCGGGCACCCCGGCATCGCGGAGGATGAGCGCGGCGGCGGTGGCGAAGTATTCGCAATGCCCGGCGCGCTCGCTCTCGAGGAATTTGGTGAGTGCGGTGGGACCGGCGGCGCGGTAGGGCGAATGGCTGATATGGAGATTGCGGGTGTAGCGGAAACCGCCATGGAAAAAAGCGTGGAGGCGGTCGAGCACCGCGGCAAGCGGTGTATCCGGTGTGATACCGAGCTGCTCGCGGGTGGTTTGGATGGTGTCGCGCTCGGCGAGCGGGATGCGCAAGTCCTCATCGGGGATCGGCGGGCTTTCAGGATTGCCGGGGCCGCGCCACAGGATGCCGCCTTCGATCACCGCTTGGGTGGGATAGACGCGCACCGTGCCGAAGGTGTTGCATTCCACGTCGTCGAGCGCGAAGTCGCGCAAGGCCGCCGCATTTCCGGGCAGGGGCAGCGGCGTTTCGGCGTCGGCCGAGCCGCGTAGCCGGTAGCTGGGCAGCGGTGGGCCGGTGCCATCGTAGGCATTTCCACCGAATGTGTAATAGGCCACCTCATCAATGAGCCGCGAATCCAGAGAGCGGAAATCAACGGCCGCAACGCGCTGGTTCTGCCAATTGGTGCCGAGGAAGGTATTGAATGAAGCGGTGCGCAACAGGCGCGGCGGTTTTTCGCCCGGCTGATCCGTCCACAAGCGCCAGATGATTTCGGGCGATTGGCGCACGGCTCCGGGACGACCGATCAAGGTGGATGCGAAGTTCGGATCGAAGCCGCGGGTGCCACTATCCCCGGTGGTGCGGCCGAGCCATTCCTCGGCGCGTTCGATCACCACGCGCCCGCCAATGGCGAGCAGGCCGGCCACGATCAAGACCGGCGCGAGCAGCCATAGCCGCGCGCGTCCCGCCGACATCAGCATCCATCCGCTCAGGATCACCACTCCGGGCAGGAACAGCCATGAGTAGGCATCCGAACCGACGCTTGCCGCCACCAGCGAGGTGGTGAAAAGGACGTTGCCGAAATTGAATTCGCCGCCCTCCGTTTGCAAACCAAGTCGCTGGTTTCGTTCGCGTCGGCGTTTCGCGAGAAACGACAACTCACTCACCGGCACCCCTGCGCGCATGCCGTAGGACTGGACGAATTGCATCGGCATGAGCAGCAGCGGCATCCATGAAAGCAGGACGGGCATCGCATTGAAGCGGTTGCCGTCCAGCCAGATCAGCACGGCGGCCACCATCACGGCGGCCACAGCAATCCGCCATGCGCGGCCGCACGCCGTGTCATTGAAATCCCAGCGCACGCGCGTCCAGTGGCTGCCCTCGACGACCAGCGCCATGAACAAGGCGAGCAAGGGACGACCGCTCATCGCGCCCCAGAAAAGAAGCGTGCAGCCGAGAAGCAGGCGTGGCGGTGAGTGGGGCATGGCGGGAATTCACAGCGGATCGGGCAAGCGCATCAAATCGCGGGCAATGGCACCGGATTCGAGCCAATGGCCTGGGACATCGTCGGGGCGTGGGCCGCGGCCGATGATCAGCGGCACGCATACCACACCACCTTGTTCGAGCCGGCGCAGGAAATCGGCGCGTGAGTCGTCCCAGCCATTGAGAATGATCAGGCAGGAAGTCAGATCGCCGGCGTGGCGCAGGATCAACTCCGCCAGCGCCCGGTGATCACCCTCGCGCGAGGGCGTCACGCCAGCCAGCACTTCCAGCAACTTGTCCGCACGCTCGACGCCGCGCCCGGCGGTCACCAGATGCGCCTCGTCCTTCACGAACATCAGGTCAAGCAGCGAGTCGCTGGTGTCGATTCCCACCGCAAACGAAGCCGCCACGGAAACCGCCTCCTCGAAGGCGGTGTTGTCGCGGTCGGTGGAGAGCGTGTCGAGCGCAAGTCCGTAGCGTGGGTAGTGGGTGTCTTCGAGCTCCTTGACGATCGGGCGGCCGGTCCTGGCCCAGCTTTTCCAGTGGATCTGGCGCAGTGGATCGCCCGGCCGGTAATCGCGTAATCCGACGAATTCGCCGGAGGTGCCGATGGTGTTGGTATTGGCCTCGCCGCTGATTTTAAAGGCCGCGCCGCCGGGCATGGACACGGTGGGCAGCGGATAGCGCCTGGGCAGCACAAGCATGCTCGCAGACGCGGCATGGACCCTCAGGCATTTTTGGAAAAACCCGAACGGATCCGGCAAATTGGCGCGCAGGTCGTTGAACCGCACCACCCCGCGGCGCTGGGGCGTGAGACTCACGAAAACACGCTGGTGCTCGCCGGGTTTGAGGCGGATTTCATGCTGCGACCCGCCACCAGAGAACAAGCGGTTGCCGCGCATGAGCCATTGCCAGCGGAAATAGGCGAACGCGCGGTCGAATGGATTGCGCTCTTCCTCGCCCGGTTCGCGCAGGGTGCAAAAATCCGGCCACGACGGCCTTGGGTCCGGCAGGGTTTCCACCAGCCACGCCCGGGAAACCGGGTGCCGCCCGCGGTTTGTCACCCGGACCGGGATGCGCAGGGGCACGCCGGCGGTGGCGTGCCGCGGCACCTCACGCTCCGCCTCCAGCCGCGCGCGCCGAAACAACATCCAGAAAAAGCCGAGCGCGCCGAACGCCACGCACAGCGAAAACATCAGATAGATGGAACTCCGCGCATGGCCGATCACCAGGCAGGTGGCGAGCACCCCCACGATGCCCAAAGTGCCCCCCGCCGGGCGCAGCCGGCGCTGGATGTAGTGGTGTATGCCCGCCGAGCGGAAATACATGCCATGCAGCCAGCGCAGCAGCCACGAGCCCGCTGATGCATGACGCTCCATGACCGCTTCACCCGCCGTTTTCATCGCTTGCTCAGATGGGAACCGGCGTATTTTCCACCAACTCCGCCACGACCTGCCGTGGCGTGGCACCGGAATATTTCGCCTCGGGGGAAAGCAGCAAGCGGTGCGCGATCACATCCGTCGCCACCGCCTGAATCAGCTCCGGTGGAACGTAATCGAGCCCCTCGAACACCGCCAGCGCCTGGGAAACCTTCATCAAGGCCAACGAAGCCCGCGGGCTGGCCGCGAGCTGGATTTTCGCATGCCCGCGCGTCGCCGCCACCAAGCGCACCACATAGTGGCGCAGTTCCTCACTGAAACGCACCCGCCGCGCCGCGGCCATCAGCGCCAGGATGTCGTCACGGGTGACCACCGGCGCAAGCCGCTCGACCGGATGGCTTTCCGCTTGATCCGCCAGGATCGCCACTTCCTGCCCGGCATCCAGATAGCCGAGCGCGCATTGCATCGTGAAGCGGTCCATCTGCGCCTCCGGCAGCGGATAGGTGCCGCGGAACTCGACCGGGTTCTGCGTGGCAATGACAAAAAAGAGCCCCTTCAAGTCATGGCGTTTCCCATCGATGGTCGCCTGCCCCTCGCCCATTGCCTCGAGCAGCGCGCTTTGCGTGCGCGGCGAGGCGCGGTTGATTTCATCGGCCAGCAGGATTTCGGTGAAAACCGGCCCCGGGTGGAATTGGAATTCCTGCGTCCGTGGATCGAACACTGAAATCCCGAGAATGTCGGAGGGCAGCAGGTCGGGCGTGAATTGCACACGCTTGAACTCCGCGCCCTCGATCGACCGCGCGACCGCCTTCGACAAGGTGGTTTTCCCGGTGCCCGGGAAATCCTCAAGCAGCACATGCCCGCCGGAAACCATGCAGGCCAGCACGCGGCGCACCACCTCGCGCTGGCCACGCACTACGGAACAAACGGCGGATTCAAGACGGCTGGCACATTCGTGGTGAGTCATGGAGTTGCGTGTGGGCTATCCAAACCACGATCCGCCGCGGCGTCTAGATTTCATTGGCGGCGCACCTTGCCTGCCCCCAACTTTTGCAGAATCCGGGCTTGCGCGCGGGCGGGGCCGTCTATTGACTCCCCCATGGCGGATATTTCCTTGGGATTGTCATTCGACGACGTTCTTTTGCAGCCCGCGCTGAGCGAGGTTTTGCCCGGTCAGGCGGATCTTTCCACGCAGCTCACCGAAAGCATTCCGCTGTTCCTGCCGGTGGTTTCAGCGGCCATGGACACGGTTTCCGAGCACGATCTGGCGATCGCGCTGGCCCGCGAGGGCGGCATGGGGGTGATCCACCGGGCGTGCACGATCGACGAGCAGGCGACGATGGTTTCCCGGGTGAAGCGCTCGGAAAGCGCGGTGATCCTGCACCCGCTCACGGTGCGCAAGTCTGACACCATCGAGCATGTGCGCGGCATCATGGCCCAGAACGGGTTTTCCGGATTCCCCGTGGTGGATGAAAACGGCGTGCTGGAAGGCATGGTCACCGGCCGCGATGTGCGATACCTCGACCGCACCGACGCCAAGGTGGCCGATGTCATGACGCCACGCGAAAATCTCGTAACCGCACCACCAAATACCAGCCAGGAGGAAGCACGGCGCATTCTCTACAAGGCACGCATCGAAAAACTGCCGCTCGTTTATCCCGACGGCAAACTGGCCGGACTGATCACCGGATCCGACATCGAGAAACGCATCACCTTCACCCACGCCGCAAAGGACGCGCAAGGCCGCCTGCGCTGCGGCGCTGCGGTGGGCGTGGGGCCCGACTGCGTGGACCGCGGACGGGCATTGATCGATGCCGGGGCCGACGCCCTTTTCATCGATGCCGCGACGGGCCACACGCGTATTGTCATGGATACGATCGGCAGGCTCCGGGCACTCTCGGACCTCCCGGTGATCGCCGGGAATGTGGTCACCGCGGAAGGCGCTCGCGACCTGATCCAGGCCGGAGCCAGCGCGATCAAGGTGGGCGTGGGCCCGGGATCGATCTGCACCACACGCGTCATTTCCGGCGTGGGCATGCCGCAGTTCACCGCCATTCTCAATGTGGCCGATACCTGCCGGGAGAACGGGGTGAAGGTGATCGCCGACGGCGGCATCCGCTACTCCGGCGACATCGTCAAGGCACTGGCCGCCGGGGCCGACCTCGTGATGCTCGGCTCGCTCCTCGCCGGCACGCGTGAGAGCCCCGGGCAGACGGTGCATTTCCAAGGCCGCCGTTTCAAAACCTACCGCGGCATGGGATCGATCGGCGCGATGAAAAAAGGCTCGGGCGACCGCTACGGCCAGAACAGCTCGGGCAAGCTTGTGGCCGAAGGGGTCGAGGGCCGCGTGCCCTACAAAGGCCATCTCTCGGATGTCATCTTCCAACTCATGGGCGGCCTGAAATCCGGCATGGGATACGTCGGCGCGGCCAACCTCAACGAACTGCGCGAGCGCGCCCGCTTCACCCGCATCACCGCCGGCGGCCTGCGCGAAAGCCATGCCCACGACATCGTCATCACCGAGGAGCCGACGAACTATCAACCGCTGGGTTGATGGGACATTCGATATTGGGAAATTGGAAATTGAGGAAGATGCCCATTCCACCCCCCCGATATCCAATCATCAAATCACCAATATCCTTTTCCATCTCATGCACGATTCCAACCATGTCGCCGTCATCGATTTCGGCTCGCAATACACGCAACTCATCGTCCGCCGTGTGCGCGAACTGGGATATTTCGCGAAGTTATATGCCATCGAGGATTTCCCGGAGATCGGCCGGCCGGGCGCAATCATCTTGTCCGGAGGCCCGAAGAGCACCAGCGAGGCGGACGCGCCGGATCTGGATTTCAAGGCGCTCAAGGCGTTCGGCGTGCCGGTGCTCGGCGTGTGTTACGGCATGCAACTGCTCAACATCAAGTTCGGCGGCACGGTGGAGGCCAGCGCCCGCCGCGAATACGGCCCGGCGAATCTTTTCCCCGCCGAGTGCAAAGGGCTCTACGAAGGCGTCTCGCCGAAATCACAGGTCTGGATGAGCCACTCGGACACGGTGAAAATCCTGCCCGAGGGCGCTCGGGTGATCGCCACCAACCAGCACGGCACGCCGGTCTCGCTGAAATGGAACGACCGCTTCTCCGGTATCCAGTTCCACCCGGAAGTCACCCACAGCCACGAGGGACTGCGCATCCTGCACAATTTCCTGCTGGAGGCGGAAAACCTGCTGCCGTTCCGAATCGACGACCTGAAACGCGAGATCATCGACGGCATCCGTGAAAAGATCGGCAACAAGCAGGTCGTCTGCGGCGTCTCGGGCGGCGTGGACAGCACCGTGCTCGCCGTGCTGCTGCACGAGGCGGGAGCGAACATGCGCGCGGTCTTTGTCGATCACGGCCTGATGCGCAAGGACGAGGGCGAGGAGGTGCGCAACAATTTCCACCGCATGGGCGTGCCGATCGAGACGGTCAATTGCGGCGAGCGCTTCCTGACAGCCCTCACAGGTGTGGACGATCCGGAGAAAAAGCGAGTGATCATCGGCAACCTGTTCATCGACGTCTTCTGGGACTCGGTGGGCGACGCGGAGCTGCTGGCGCAGGGCACGCTCTACCCGGACGTGATCGAGAGCGCATCGACCGCGAAATCCAAGGCGTCGAAAATCAAGACGCACCACAACCGGGTGGACCGGATCCTGGAACTGCAAGCGCAAGGCAAGGTGCTCGAACCGCTTGCCGAGTTGTTCAAGGACGAGGTGCGCGCGCTCGGCGCATCGCTGGGCA
>JALRFY010000185.1 GCA_023253625.1 Akkermansiaceae bacterium
CTGGGAGTTGAAAAAATAGCCAAGTGAGACCATCCGGGGAACTTCGGCCATCGCCGCTCCCGCGCTTTGTCGTGCCGCGATGCCAGCAAACAGACGCAGGCAGCCGGGCGATGCGGGCCTAAACGCGTCCAACCAGCATAAACCGCGGCATATCCACACTCCCGCACGTTCCAAGCATCAATCATGCCGAACAGTTCTGGCTCAAGCCGAACTTTGGCCGGAATAGTCACTTTATTTAGCGAGCCTCAACAAGCGGATCGGGCGCCGGTTCGTCCATGGTTAAAATCGGTAAAAATGGGTAATCGTGTGCGAGGCTGAGGCGTCAGGCTCGACAAGCGGGGCGACCCGTTTGCAGCATGCAAGGATCGTCGGCACGCAAGTGACGCCGCGGTGTGGCACGGCGAACGAACCTCATTCCGGATGCAAGCAGACGAACCTTCACACTGGCGCGGATGGTGGCCCACTTTGTGGCGCATCTGGGGATGCGTGCTGTGCATGCTGCTGTGGAGTGCATGTCTCGTGAGGGGGGCGGGGCCGGTGATTCTGGACGATCGGACGACCGAGGTGGAACTGGCGCCGCATCTCTCGCTCTATCGGGATGCCAGCGGCCGGATGACGCTGGACGAGGTGCGGCAGGCGTGGGCGGGTGGCGGCTTCGCGCCGGTCACCGGGCGGAGGCCGACGCTGGGTTTCACGGCGGATGCCGTTTGGTTGCGCTTCAAGGTGCGACATGGCGGAGCGACTGCCCGCGAGTGGTTCTTGGAATTGATGACGCCGCGGATGGACGAGGTGCGGGTGTTTTTATTGCACTCCTCGGGCCAGATTGATCATTTCGAGACGGGTAAGGCGCGGTCGGCGCAGTCGCGGGTGCTTGACACCGTGGATCCGGCGTTTCCCTTGCTACTGCAGCCGGGGGAGAGCGTGGAGTGTTTCCTGCGCATTCGATCGGAGACTTCCCTGCAGTTGCCGCTGCGCTTGTCGGGCGTGGGGTCATTGACCCCGGCGGGGCCGGGCAAACAGGAGCTGGTGGCGGTGCTCTTCGGCTACCTGATTTCATTGATTCTTCTGGGATTCGTGTTCGGCCGGGTGGCGCGCGAGCCGAGCTTTCTCCTCTACGCGCTCGCACTTTGCGGAATCTTCGTGGTCTACCTGATTCTGAGCGGATACTGGGCATGGCTTGGATTGCCGGGCGGCGCGTTCGTGGCCAAACAGGGGCTGATCATTGCCGCAGAGTTCGCGTTGATGATGAAGATGGCTTTTTTACGCCGCCTCTTTGACCTCAAGCGGGTGATGGCCGCGGTGGAACGCTGGTCCAAGCGAGCCATGGTATCGATCGTGTTCGTGGCCGCGGCGCTTGTCATGTTGCCCTACCGGATCGCGTTCCCGCTGTGCGTCGGACATTTGCTGGTTTTGGGGATGGGTATGATGCTGCTGGCGACACTCGCATGGTGGCGTGGAGACCGGGTGGCGGGGCTTTATCTGGCGGCGTGGCTGGTGTTCTGGGCTTGTTACGGGATGAACGCAGTGTTCTTGCTGGTGCGGCACCCGCTGCCATATTTGCCGTGGATTTACTGTCTGCTCGGAACCAATGTCAGTGCCACGCTGTTTCTGGTGGCCATCGCGGATCGGGTGCGTCAGATCCGCCAGGCGGCGCTGGAGGCACAGGAGCGCCTGGTGGCGGTGGAACGGCAGGCCAGCGAGGAACTGCGCCAGCAGATCTGCCGCGAGCAGTTGCTCATCCGCGACCTGCACGATGGAATCGGCGGTCTGACCGCCAACCTTGCGATCCTCGCCGAGATTGGTCGCCGAGATGCGCCCGCCGGGCAGGAGCGCGAACGTTTTGCACGCATCACCGAGATGGCGACTCACGGGGGAGCGGAGGTCCGCAGCCTGATGAGCCTGCTTGAGACCCGGGAAATGTCGTGGACGGATTTTTTCGATGAGTGCCGCTGCCATGGCCAGATGGCGCTGGAGCCGCATGGCATCGAGTTCAGGCTCGATGAAAACAGCGCCATCGAGGCCGCCGGTCCCGAGATTTTCGCGGGTTTGTCGCTGTTGCGGGTAATCAAGGAGGCGATGGCCAATGCCGTGAAACACGCCGCCTGCAGCCGGGTGGAGGTGTGCGGGCGGTTCACTACGGAGCGTCTGCGGCTGACGGTGCGCGACAATGGCGCGGGGTTCCCTTCTTCCGGGACGCGCGGGGGCAGGGGTCTGCGCAACATGGCGGACCGGATTCGGGAACTCGGCGGCACGATGGACTGCCGCAGCGGGCATGGAGTGGAACTGGTCTTCGAGTTGCCGTTGCCGCTGAAGCTGCTGGTCCCTGCATCCGGATAGACAGGCTGAACACCGAAGCGGGGCAAGCCGTCTGGTCCTTCCGCCGGGGACTACCCGAAATTACCCATCTCGGCATTTGACGCGTTGCAGTTGAATCGGGTTTATGGATGGGACTGACATGCGCGCGATTGTGCTGAACACAATCGCCACGTCGCCATCGCGAAACAAACCAATCCACCGAAATGAAGCCATACCAGAGAACCATCGAAGAAGCGACTTCCGAACCTGTCACTTCCGGACTGTCACGCCGTCGGTTCGTCAAACTCACGGGCTTTGGACTGGCAAGCGTCTCGTTTGCCGCGATGTCATCCATGGGCGCGGGTGAGACCGTCGGATCGGCTGTCACCGCGGTTTGCCGTCGGCTCGCGGGCCTGGGGTGGCGGGATTTGTTGCTGGATGTCACCGGTGGCCAATTGGACCTTTCGGCCGATGATTTGGAGCGCCAGTTGCTTGCTCCGTTGAAAAGCATTGACCGCACGCATCCCGGCTTTGGTGACTTCTCCCTCGAGGGCACCCGTGCGGTTGAACCGGGTTTCCCCGATCGGAGCCTGCTGTATCACGCCATCGCCGCCCCGACCGTGGTCGCCGACCGTCGCGGTGGGAAGCTGAAGGGTTTTCCGACGATCGCGGAAATCGAAATTATCGAGAACTTCATTTACGCGTCCCGCAAGGCAACGCTCGACGAACTCGCGAGAGGGCTGAAGGCGGAGGATCTGGCCATCGTGGTGTTCGCGACGCACTACCGGAACGCACCCATGTCCGTGACCGGCCACCACGCGCAACTCTGTTTCTCGCGCACCGGAATCGCCCGTCTGGGGACGATTCAACCGCACTATGATGCGGAAAAACGCAATTTCACGGGGATTGATCCTGAGCGCCCCTACGATTTCCGGGTCGTGCCGCGGCGCTTCGCTCCTTACCTCGCAAAACGGGTGCGGGGATACCGCGGACAGTTCGCCCTGCAGGATCCGCAGCCGGGTGATGATGCGCTGGAATTCTGGGTGCCGGTCCACAAGCTCTTCAGCGGCACCGAGTGCATCTCCGGCTTGGACCTCCAAGTGCAGTATGACAGAGGCATGCAAAACGATGAAATCGCCAGTTTCCATCGCGTGGTCCAAGGGCAAGGACTCACCACGGGATGGACGGGAAAGGATCTGGAAGAGTTCCCGTTTGTCATCAAGGACGAAAAAATCGCGTCACTTTCCGACGAGGCTTCCGATGGTGAAGGACTGCTTGTTCCGCTGCCCGACAAACTGATTCGCGAAGCGTACTACAAGGGAGAGCGACTCACCTTTCCTTTTCACAACAGCCTCTCCCGGTATGCGAAGAACATCCAGATTTCATCGCTGTTTGTCATGCCGGCGTCCCCCGAGCCGTCGCAGCCCGGCTATTACCTTGATGCCGATCAGGACTCGCCGCGGAACGCTCCCGAATATGTCAATGTGCGTCACGCGGTGAGCGATGGCAAGGTGTCGAACCTGAATGAACGGGCCGACATGATGGAAGTCATCCGCAAGGGCGGGTATGACGCGCAGCACTATGTCGATTCCGCCGGGGACGGCTGGGTCGGCGTGCAGTGCAGGGAATTGGAGCAAAAGGGAATCAAACTGAACTTTCCGGCGTTCTGTCTCGTCGGATTGCCGGATTTCCTGCCGCAGGTCAACCAGCGTGACCTGATGGCATGGTGGCGTGAAGAGGTTCCGCAGCCTCTGCGCGCCGGCTTGTGGACGGTGCCGCCGCTTGCCCTGTCTCAGGCGCGGATCGCTGCCAACGTGGAATTGGGCGTCGGCTTTGAATTGGAGGACAAGACGGTGACGGCGATCGTGGCCCAGGCTGACATCAAGGAGGACGCTGCGCGGAACATCGGGAAACAGGTGCCGAACGGTCCATTGAACCCGGACAAGGTGGGGCTCCCGGACGGTTCTCCGGGACTCTTTGATCCCGGCTGGGATGTCAGCATAGGGGTCCGTTCGCGGAAGGGAGGCAGTGAGATCCACAAGTATCTCGTCGGCCACGGATTGGGTTCTCCCTTCATCGAGGATGCGAAATTGTGCGCGGCACTCGGAGCCTACTGGCCCGCCCTGGCGCCCGACGCCACGCGGCAATTCGAACCGGACAAGAAAATGGGGGGCATTTCCTACCCCTGGCCGTCCATCGTGCCGCAGACCGACGAGGAGTTGGGCATCACGCCTACGAAAAATGGCAAGGTGATGTCATGGGATGGTGTCCCCGGACCCCATAGAAGGGTCATCGACGGGAAGTCGGTTGCTGCCTATCCGAGCATGGCGCACGTCGATTACATCGATATCCTCGGCACGATGACCGCGGTGCTTACCGCGCGCATCGGCGCCTCGGAATACAAGGCCCGTGCGCTTGCGATGGCGGCGGTCTACTGGTCATTGGGCATTCGCGAGGGAGATCCGACCGAGTTGGACAACTACCGCGCGTTGATGCGGCAGAAGGCCGAATGGGCGGTGCTGTCGTTCCGCAATGTCAACGCCGATGATGCCGGGCTCGGAGAAATCAACACCGCGGTCAAGCATCGGTTTTCCGGCCCGCACGTGTTCCGTTTCGAAATCTTCCGGTGGGGCGCGCACCGTGCTGATCCGGCGAACCACAAGATCATGCTTGTCGACATACTGGAGGAAGTCACGGCCTACTCCGATGGCAGGACGGTCATCAAAAAACTGGATGGCGAATGGAAGCTGGACGTCTCGATTCCGACATCATCGTGATCGGCGGCGGGCCGGCGGGAAGTGCCGCCGCGATCACTGCGGCGGCAGCGGGTCTGCGTGTCCGCCTGCTGGAGCGTCGGGCCGTCATGGAGGATCATCCCGGGGAGACATTGCACCCCGGAGTGGAGTCCGTTCTCGAGCAACTCGGTGTCGCCGGGCGATTGCCAGCGGTGACCGGTTCGCGTCATCCCGGGATACGGATTCGATGGGGCGACAGTGAGCGATTTGAAGCGTATGGGAGCGACCTCAAGGGACCTTGGTCCGGCTTTCAGGTTTCGCGGGCGGGATTCGACACGATGCTGCTGGACCGGGCCCGGGAGTTGGGTGTGACGCGGCATCATTCATGCACCGTTCAGTCCCTCCTTCAGGCGGGTGGCAGGACCATCGGGGTCAGGACTTCGGCGGGCGACATGACTGCCACGCAAGTCATTGACGCAACCGGGCGCACGCCATTCCCGGGAGCGGGACCCGGCACGGGCCGAACCGCCTATTCCCCGGTACTCATCGCACGTTATGGCTACGGAACCGGGTCACTGCCCGAGTTGGATGCCGCCCCGATCCTCAAAGGGGACGCCACCGGTTGGTTGTGGACGGCGATGGTGCGGCCGGGACTGTATCAGTGGACGCAGGTGGCGCTCGATGGCTCCAAGCGTCACCGCGACTGGCGACCGACCGAATTCGGTGGACTGGTCCCGCGCGGGCATCCGCGTGCCGCCGATGTCACCTGGCGCCTGTCGCGCCACATCGCCTCGGCGGGCTGGTTTCAGGTTGGCGATGCAGCGGCGGTGCTTGACCCGACCTCGGCCAATGGCGTGCTGCGAGCGCTTTTGTCGGGTTTGATCGCGGCTAAACTCGCCTGCTCGGTGATTTCGGGAGCCGCCTGCGAATCCGAGGCCGGTGCCCTGTATGTCAGCTGGCTGACCGATTGGTTTTTTGAGTCGGCCCGCACCCTTTCGAGATTTTACTCCGATCTGGGAGTTGCCGGATTCGACGAATCGCGAATCCCGATGTAGCCGCCCCGGGCCGCTACCCGAAATTACCCATTTTGTTCATGGCCGGGCGCTCTGTTGTGTGGTGATAAGGGGTGCTCGCGGAAGTTCGTCTCATGAATCTGTGCATTATCGAGGACCAGCCTGATTTACTGGCAAATCTTGGGGTCTTGTTCTCCATGGAAGCCGGTGTCACGCTGGTTGGAGCCTTTGACAGCGCCGAGGCCGCCATCGCTGCCAATCCCTGGGACCAATGCGACATCCTGCTGGTGGACATCGATTTGCCGAGGATGTCCGGTGTGGACTTGATCCGCCTGATCCATCCGCGGTATCCGCAACTGCAGATCCTCGTGCACACGATCAGCGAGAACCGGGATATCGTGTTTTCGGCGCTCAAGGCGGGTGCCATGGGCTATCTGCTAAAGGGGAGTTCGCCCCGTAACCTCATCGAAGCCCTGCAAACGCTGCATCTCGGTGGCGCCCCCATGAGCCCGAAGATCGCCCGCAAGGTCATTCTTGAAATGCAGGCCACCGCCGAGTCTCCGGCTGTGGATCACATGCTCTCCGAACGCGAGCTGCTGGTGCTCGCCGGCGTCGCCCGCGGGCAAACCTACAAGGAAATCGCCGTTGCTTTGAACCGCAGCACCCACACCGTCCACGCGCACATCAAGAGCGCTTACGAAAAACTCCAGGCCCGCAACCGTGCCGAGGCCATCCACAAGGCACGCAGTCTTGGCGTGATCTGAACCGTTGTCCAATACCCTGAATCCCCACTCGACTCTGGAAACCCGATCTCAAGGCCCCTCGTTCCTTCGCCGCATCCTCGTTGGCCTCATCGGCAATGTGATGGAATGGTATGACTTCGCCGTTTACGGCTACTTCGCCGCGACGATCGGCCAGTTGTTTTTTCCCGCAGACAAACCGGTGGTCTCACTGATCGCTTCCTTCGGGGCCTTCGCCGCGGGTTTCCTCGTTCGTCCGCTGGGCGGTCTGGTCTTCGGGCGGATTGGCGATCTGGTCGGCCGGCAGCGGGCGATGCTGCTCTCGGTCATGGCGATGGCGATCCCGACGGTGGTGATGGGCCTGCTTCCCACCTTCGGGACCATCGGGGTGGCGGCACCGGTTTTGTTGGTCATCCTCCGGCTGATCCAAGGGCTTTCCGTGGGCGGGGAATACACCAGTTCCCTGGTGTTTCTGGTGGAGCACGCGCCGCCCGGGCGGCGGGCATTCAGCGCGGTTTGGGGTGCATGGGGAGCCTCCGCAGGCACCTTGTTGGGCTCCGGTGTCGGGTTCTTCACGGCCATGTTGCTGACGCCGGAGCAGTTGCAAACCTGGGGCTGGCGGGTGCCCTTCCTGCTCGGAGGTTGTGTCGCGGCCGTCGGGCTCTGGTTGCGCAAGGGCATGGCGGTGGAGGCTCCGCCGGCCCATTCCAAAGCCCCCACGCGCGAAGTGTTCACCACCTACCGCTGGCCGGTGCTGCGTGTCGCCCTGCTCAACCTCGGCTTCGGCGCCGGGTTCTACACGATTTTCGTTTATGCGGTGAGCTTCATGGAGCGGGTCGGCAAACTCCCGGATCAAATTTCCCTGCGCAACAACTCGATGGCGATGGTGCTGTTGTTGGTGATCATGCCGTTTGCGGCGAAGTATGCCGACCGGCACGGCCGAAAAGTCGTGCTGGGTGTGGGTTTCGCCATGCTCGTGCTGCTGCCGATTCCCCTGTTTCATCTGATGGGGCTGGGCATCCGCTGGCTGATCATTGTCTGCGACCTGGCGCTGGCCGTGCCTCTGGCTATCGTCGGTGGCGCGATCGCGGCGACCAACGTGGAACTCATGCCGCGGGCGGTGAGATGCACGGGTCTGGCCTTTGCCTACAACCTGGCGGTCGGGGTCTTTGGCGGGCTCACTCCCCTGGTGGTGACCTGGCTGACGGTCTATCTCCACACCCCCTCCGCTCCGGGGTATTGGGTGGCCGGTGCGGCCATGATTTCCGCCGCCACCCTGTGGTTCCTGGTGCCGGAAACCCACCATCGCTCCCTGGACCATTGAACCAAGCCCGAGACCGCCGCGAAGCCGCCACGGGTCGCCTGAGATACCCATTTTTACCCATTCGCATGGTTGTCCCCACTCCTCGCGTGACTGATAACATCCAGACTCTTCCCGCCATTTCGCGCGCCAATGCGTGAAGCCTCGAAACCCGCACATCCCTCATGCCATGAACCCGCTTCACCGATTTTCGCTCTCGGCCGTTTTAATCATCGCCTGCCTCGCCGTGGGGATCACTGGAGCCATGGCCGCGAGCGTCACCCAAACCCTGTCACTCCGCTACGGCTGGAACGCCGTCTGGCTGGAGGTCAGTCCGGTGGACGGCGAAGGGCAGGCTCTGACCGCCGATGTGGTGTTCCGGTCGAATGATTTCTCGATTGATCGGGTGGCCAGCCCGGTCGGGCAGATCGGCACGGCGGAATTCACCTCGGACCCGGCCAGCACCTTCAACCAAGGCGGCTGGGATGTTTGGGCGGCCAATCCGCAGTCGGGAGAAACAGCCAACATCGCTATCCGGGCGAACCATGCCTACCTGGTGCACGTGTCGCCGAAGGACGGGGCCACGGCGGCCGATGGGGACCCGGCCGGGGCGCTCAGCGTGCCGGGCGAGGTCGGGTTTGACCTCGTACCTTGGGTGAAGGGCAGCTACAATCTCCTCGGCTTCGGCGTGCAGGGTGCTCCGACCTTCGCCTCGCTGATGGCCGGTTCCGGCATCCCGGTGGAAGGCCCCCTGGGGGCCACCGCGCCGGTCCAGAAACTCAACCCTGCGACCGGTGCATGGGAACGGGTCAAGGGGACCGACGCGGTGGAGAGTGGCCGCGCCTACTGGATTCAGGTTCCCTACACCATGATCGGCAACAGCTGGGGCGGGCCGGTCAAGGTGGACTTCAGCGGAGCGGTCTCCGGGGCCTGGCACTTTGGAAAGGGTCCCGGCTCGCTGCCGGTGGTGAATCCGGCCGATCCGGCAGCCGATCCGATATTGCTGTCGGCGCAAGACCTCACTTTTTCCAGCATGGAGTTTTCCGGTGGGGCTTCGCACCAAGTCACACTTGCCCGCCTTGCCCCGGATGCCTCCGACAGCGGCGACCTCCAGTTTTTCGTCGTGGAACCCGTTCCTCAGGAACTCAACTGGCAGACCGTGCCGGCCGATCTGCTGGCGGGCTGGCAGGCGGCCACGCTGGCCCCCGGCCAGAGCCGGACGGTGACCTGCGGCGTGAAGCGCAACTGGACCAGCGGCTCGAACACCCGCGAGCACCTCTACCGGGTCAGCATCGCTCTCACCGGCGGTTCGGTGTATCACTACCTGCCGGTCGATGCCGTCAATGCGGACCTGCCTCCGGACGGCGTCACCACTACACCCGCCAACACCTTTGCCGGCCTGTGGGGCGGCCAGATCATTCTCAACTCGGTCACCAGTCTGGCCACCGAGGGTTCGCCAGTGCAGCCCACGGCCAGCGAATTGCCGATGCAGATCTTCATCCACGTCGATGCGAGCGGGCAGGCGCGCCTGGTGCCCCGCTCGATCCTGATGCAGACCAAGACCGCCTCTCCGGACATCGCCCCCACCCAGGTGCTGGTGGTGGATGAGACGCGCATTCCCTATCTCGAGGGCATCCAACAGCGCGCCGATGGCAAGCGCGTGGGCCTGCGCCTGGAAACCGTCACCTTCGACCTGCCACGCGACCTCAGCGCCGCCCACCTTTCGTCCGATCTCCGCGGCACCATCGCCACGTCCCGGAACATCGCCGACCCCGCCGACGTGAGCGACGAGGACGTGGAGGCCTACTTCGAGCTGGCCACGCGCAGCTCGCGCCCGCCGGACCTGCCGGAGACCTACTGCCTGACCTGGCCGCTCGAGGGAGAGCTGGGCGTCGGCCACACCGTGGAAACCTCCGCCTCCGAGCCGCTCACGCTGGATGCCTTTCACCGCAGCAATCCCTTCCGCCACGCCTTCCACGCCCAGCACGGCGCGGGCTACCCGGTCACCCGCAGCTTCACCATCACCTTCGATGCCGCGCCTGACACGACCATCCTCACCGGCACCTATCAGGAAACCACCAGCGGCCTCGCCCGCCAGGCCATCGTCTCCAAGGGCAGCATCTCGATGCGCCGCATCAGCACCGCCGACACCCTTCAATAAGCCCGAACCTCTGTTCCAGCCATGCACCGAATCTCCACTTCCGCCCGCTTCCGAGTGCCACGCATGAAACCCGCGCTAATGACCCTGCTCGCGGGCTTGCTCGCACAAACATCGGCAGTCGCTCAAAACCCGCCGACTTTTCCCGTGGGCCAGTTCTCGGAATGGCAGGTCCCGAAAACCGGCTGGTATCAGCTGGAAGTCAGCGGCGCGCAGGGGGGGAAAGCAGGCAACGATAGCCATGTGGG
>JALRFY010000248.1 GCA_023253625.1 Akkermansiaceae bacterium
GCCCCAGCTCGGCGAAAATCATCCGACATCATGAATCCACCCAATCAGTCATCTGAAGAAAATCACGCCGAGCTGGGGCTCGGCGCTCCCGGAGGCGCTATCGAGTATGCCGGCAAGCTGAAAGACCCGAGCGCTCCGCCGGAAGGATGGTATTCGCGCGGCTATCTGCCACATTACAGCAAACGTGAAACGCTGCAGTCCGTCACCTTCCGACTTGCCGACGCGATGCCTCAATCCAAGCTGCGCCAGATCGAAAAGGAGTTGGTCGGAACACCGCCGGAAAAAATGGACGCCGCGCGCAGGAAGCAAATCGAAGCTTGGCTGGACGCCGGGATTGGCTGCTGTGCGCTCCGCCATCCGGCGCTCGCGTCACTGATGCGGGAAAACCTGCTCAAGTGGGAGGGTGACCGTTATCGTCTATACGCATGGTGCATCATGCCGAATCATGTGCATGTGCTGATGATGACGCACGCCGCATTGTCCAAGATCGTGCAATCATGGAAATCCTTCACAGGACGATGGGCGCTGGAAAAGAATGCCGAGCTGGGGCTCGGCGTTCCCGGGAAAGCGCTATGGATGCGCGAATACTGGGACCGCTACATCCGCGATCCGGATCATTTCGACAACGTCCGTCATTACATCGAGCAAAACCCCGTTGCCGCCCGACTATGTGCAAAGGCCGCCGACTGGCCATGGTCCAGCGTCTCCGGGAGCCTCCCGGGAGCGCCGAGCCCCAGCTCGGCGTAAATCATCCGATATCATGAATCCACCCAATCAGTCATCTGAACAACATCGCGCCAAGCTGGGGCATGGAGCTCCCTTTGCATGAACGACGCCGATTACGCGAAAGAGCGCATTTTCACGCCGGAACGCATGATCGCCGGCGGGCTATTCGTCGCATGGATCGCCATCGCATTCCGCATCGGTGGACTTCCGCTGGCGGTGCGTGCGTTTCTGCTGCTGATGGTTCCTCTCGCATTCATCTGGGTGCCTGGTTTCATGTACCGGATCGCCGGGATCGCGGCCAAGGAATCGCTGGCGCAGGACATGCCCGTGGCCCCCTCGGTGCTGCGTGTCACAGGCTGGGCAGTGATGCTGGGCGTGCCGGTGGCGTGGCTCGTTTTTTCCCGGTTACTTTGAGCCGGGGGGCATGATGAGAGGAATCGTTTCACGACGCTTGCGACGGTAGATTCTGAAATCCCCATCCACCGTGATGACCGGATGATCGGGATACAACTCGGACATGCGTATGAGACACAAGTCCGCAAGGTCGGGATGGCGGTCCGCATAGCGATGGGCCAAGGCCGCCAATTCCGGCCGGTGGCTTTCCATATCGAAACCAAGCCGCACCAAGCCCTTGTCCAACATGGCCAGCACCAGGCCGCTGTTATTGAGGTGGTAGGCCGTTTCCGCCAGCACCGCCTCACAGGTCAGCAAGGGTTCATGCACTTGCTCGGCGATCGCACAGGCCCACGCGAAATGCCGGTCGCGGCGGTTGGCGAATGCCACCAGAAAACCGGTGTCCGCGATCGCCCTCATTTGGTAAAACCTTTTCTGGCGCTGAGATCCGGAGCGCCGTCCACCTTCCCGGCCAGATCAAGAAACGGCTGGCGGGCCTGAGCCGTCCGCAAACGCTCCAATTGTTCCTTCACAATCCGGCCCTTGGGCAGGCCGGTGACTCGCGACTCCTCATCGAGCCAGCGGCTTAAATCTTCGGGCAGGCGTATGGTCAGTGTGTTACTCATAAACAAACTTGTAAGACAATCGACATCCTTGTGCAAGCTGGTTTACCGGCTAGATCTCTAGCCAAGACATCATGAATCCACCCAATCAGCCCCATGAAGAACATCGCGCCAAGCTGGGGCTTGGCGTTCCCGGGGGCGCTCCCGGGGCTTTGAGCGTCACGCAGTTGCTGCGGCGGATGAAAAACCTGCTGGAGATCCAGATCGGCGAGGTCTGGGTGGAGGGCGAGGTTTCCAACCTCCGCAAGCAGGCCAGCGGGCATTGGTATTTTTCGCTCAAGGATGAGGGCGCGCAGATTTCCTGTGCGATGTTCGGCGCGCGGCGCCGCGAGGGGGCGGACGCGCTGGTGGACGGCGCGAAGGTCAAGGTCTTTGCCGAGGCCAGCGTCTATGAGGCGCGCGGGCAGCTTCAGATCATCGTGCAAAAGGCGGAACGCGCCGGTGCGGGCGACTTGCAGGCGCGCTTCGAGGCCCTGAAGCGCAAACTCCAGGCCGAGGGCTTGTTCGATGCCGAGCGCAAACGGCCGATCCCCGGGTTTCCGAAAACCATCGGCCTCGTCACCTCCGGCAGCGGCGCGGCCTTGCAGGACATGCTCAACGTCCTGACCAGGCGCGCGCCCTGGGTCCAACCGGTGCTGTTCCCCGTGCGCGTCCAGGGCAAGGGCGCGGAGATCGAAATCGCCCGCGCCATCCGCCAGCTCGGCGAGCCGGAAAAATTCGGTCATCCACGTTGCGATGTGATCATCGTCGGCCGCGGCGGCGGCTCGATCGAGGACCTGTGGAACTTCAACGAGGAAATCGTCGCCCGAGCCATCGCCGCCTGTCCGATCCCGATCATCTCCGCGGTGGGTCACGAGATCGATTTCACCATCGCCGACTTCGTGGCCGACCTGCGTGCGCCCACGCCCAGCGCGGCGGCCGAGCTGGCGGTCGCGGACGGCGCGGAGTTGATGGAGAAGCTCTCGCACCTGCGGCGCAGGCTGGAACGGCACGTCATCGAGCGGCTGCACCGCGCCCGCATGGCGCTCGATTCGTTGAAACGCGGTGCCCTGCAACGTGGCGGCGAGCGGCTGCTGCGCGAACCGACCATGCGTCTCGACCACCTGCGCGGACGTCTGCTTGCAGCAATGGAATCCAATCTGCAATCACTCGCCGCAAGACTAACCCATGCCCGCACGGCACACCGCGCGCACCATCCCGCGCGCGTGCTGCAACGGCGCATCGACCACGTCGCGCAACTCCGCGCCCGTTTCCACCGCGCCGGCGGACGGGTCGTTTCCGACCGCTCCGAGCGCCTCAAACACCTCGCCGGCCTGCTGCGCGCGCTCGGTCCGGAGTCCGCCTTCCAGCGCGGCTTTTCCATCACCATGGACGAACATGGGAAAATCCTGCGCTCGGTTTCCGGCATCCAGCCCGGCGCGAAGATCCACACGCGCCTCGCCGACGGCCACCTCGCCAGCCGGGTCATCGAAGAGTGAGTTCCCCGCGCGTCAAATCGTGCAGATCCGCACGGCCTCGCGCAGCGCGGCGAGCTTGTCCGGCCAGGTCGGGATGAACTCCTGGCCGACGAAGCCGGTGTAGCCTGTCTCGACGATCGCGCGCATGATCGCCGGATAGTTCAGCTCCTGCGTGGCGTCGATCTCATGCCGTCCCGGCACGCCGCCGGTGTGGTAGTGGACGAAGCATTCGTGATGCCTGCGGATGGTGGCGATCACATCGCCCTCCATCACCTGCATGTGATAGATATCATATAACAACCCGAAGTTCGGGCTGGCAAGCCGATGGCACAACCCGATGCCCCATGCGCTGTGGTCGCACATGTAGTCCGGGTGGTCCACCTTGCTGTTGAGCAGCTCCATCACCAGCGTGACACCGAGCTTTTCCGCCAGCGGCAGCAGCCGCTTCAAGCCGGCGGCGCAATTCTCCATGCCTTGTTCATCGGACATGCCGCGGCGGTTGCCGGGAAAGCAGATCAGCTTGTCGCCGCCCACGGCCGCCACCTCGCGCAGGCGGTTCTGATAGATCTCCACCAGCGTGTCGTGGTTTTCCATGCGGTTGAACGCGTTCTCGATGAGACCCACCACCGTGCCGTCCGGCAGTGTGGCGGTGGGGAAGCTGTAAATCGCGCATTCCAGGCCGTACTTTTCCAACACCGGCTGGTCTTGCGGATGCAGCAGTTCGATGGATTCGAGGCCCATTTCCTTTCCCGCCGCGCACATCACCTCCAGCGGGATGTCCTCGTAGCACCAGCGGCATGCGGAGTGGCGGATGCGCGGAGCGGCATTCGGCGTGTTGGCTTTATTCATCGCTTGGACTGGCTTGAGGGCATCGGATGGGCGAAGTCTGCCCATGGCTCGCGAACTCGGCAAGCCCTCCGGCAAAATCCCCTTTCCGCCGCAGGCGCTTTGAGCTAATTTCCCCCATTGCGTTTCCGCAATACCGCATCCCGATCGAGAGGCTCAAGGAGGAGTGGGCCCGGCGCATCGCATGGCAGCGGATGCGGCGCAACCGGCCACCCGTGCCGCCCTCCAAGATCACCGACAACAGCGAGCCATGGATCCGCAATCCGTCATCGGTCGCGGAGTTCTGGGAAATCGCCTGCAAGATCAATGAAACCGTCGCGAAATGGGCACCACGACAGGAGAATTCATCGCAGGCACTGCTGGAGAAAAGAATGATCCCTGATGCGTGAGACAATGCCGGTTGAAACCGCGATTTCGCCTCAAAGCCGCGCCTCGATGCGGGCGAGCAGATTTTCCAGATGCGGCATGGCGACACCGGCCGTTTGTCCGCGCCGCAGCGGCTCGCGCCAGATCGGGCCGACCTCGATTTCGCGGCCTTCGGTGAAATCGATCATGCTGGACGTGCGGTAAGGGCCCATCGGGCGGGTGCGGTCGATGTTGAAATCGATGAGTGAGTCATCGAGCGGATGGCCGAGGGCGCGGGCCGCGGCGATGGTTTCCGCCATCAAAGTGCGCATTTCGGCCTCGGTTTCCGCAGACGCGAGCAGGACGTCGGTGGTCACGCCGCCCTCGGCGACCGAGAGGCCGTTGAACGGGATGTTCCAGACCAGTTTTTCCCACTGTGCGCGCTCGAGATCGTCCACCGCAGTGCCGGGAATGTTCGCTTCCTTGAATCGGCGGGCGATTTCCGCAGCGCGTCCGGGCACACCGGCTTGCCATTCACCGAGCGTGATCTTGCCGCCGGCGAGGTGTTTCACGTGTCCGGGTCCGATGCGGTTGATGCAGACGAAACATTGCCCGCCGAGCACGCGCTGCGGGCCGGCGATGGCGGCGACGGCTTCGCAATTGCCAAGGCCGTTCTGCAGCGTGAGCACCTCGGTTTCACCATGCAGAAGCGGCGGCAGCACTTCCGTTAGATGGTCGTTGGCGGTGGCTTTCCAGGTGACGATGACCAGATCGACCGGACCGATTTCCTCGCTGGATTTGAAAACCTGCGGCGCGGGCAAATGGAAATTGCCATGCACGCTATCGACGCGCAGGCCATGCGATTTCAGCGCCTCGTAATCCGAACGCACGAGAAACCGGACGTCGCCGCCGGCTTCGGCAAGCCGTCCGCCGTAGTAGAGTCCCACGGCACCGGCCCCGACCACGGCGACGCTTTGAAAATTCCAGTTCACGGCCAAATCCAACATCAGGCGGCGCAAGAGGCAAGTGCGGCAATTTCAGATTCCTTTCATCGCAAAAGCTTGCTAGAAGCCCGCATGACCCTGGCCAGCAAAATCACGATCGGCCGGATGCTGCTGGCCCCGGTGTTCACGCTACTGGCGGTGGCCTACGGCCGCTCCACCGCGGCGGGTGCGCCGGATGAATCGCTGCGCTGGTGGGCGCTTGGCATCTTCGTGCTGGCGGCGGGGAGCGATGGGGTGGACGGCTGGGTGGCACGGCATTACGACCAGATTTCAAAGTTCGGCGCGTTCATCGATCCGCTCGCCGACAAGCTCCTGCTGCTGGCCGGCGTGATCACGCTTTCGCTGGTGGATTGGGGCGTGCCCGGCTGGCGGCTTCCGCTGTGGTTTGCGATCATCGTGGTATTGCGCGATTGCATCATCCTTGGCGGCATCCGCGTGCTGCATTCTCGTGGCAAGCGCGTGCGCATCCAGCCGCACTGGAGTGGCAAATGGACCACTGCCGCGCAAATGTTCGCGCTTGGCTGGGTGATGCTGCGGGTCACCGACCTGCCGCCGGCTTGGCCCTGCGTCATCGCGGCGGTGTTCACCGCATGGTCCGCGTTCCACTACGTGCAGCGGGGCTGGACGATCCTGCGCGCGCCGGAGACAGATTATCTGGCAGGCGGAAGTTGATCGCTTGCCAGAAAGCGCGCCGTTTCCGCGGCCAGCCAGTCACGCGCCTGCCACGGCACACGATGGCCTGCGCCGGGAGCGATGGCGAGCGTGGCGCGCGGCATCGCTTCCACCGCGCGGCGGGCGAGCGCGAGAAATTTCGCGTCGTTTTCACCAGCCACCCACAGGACCGGGATGGAGATATCACGCAGCCGCTCCCACAACGGCTGCTGCGCGCCGAGCGACCAATCGACGAAGCTGCGCGCGATTTCCCGGCGGCGCATTGCCAGCGCACCCGACGCTCCCGGCGGCCGGGGAAACGCCGCACCGAGCGCCGGTTGCGCGTCCCAGGCTGATAGAAAATCCGGCCACGGCAGACTGAGCGCGCACGTCGCCCATTCGGCATCGGCCACGCGGCGCGCCTCGCGCTCTTTCCCGTCCTCCAACCCCGGATGGGCGGAAACGATCACCGCGGCCTTCCACGGATGCGGGTTTTCCAACAGCGCGTGCAAGGCGAGCCTGCCGCCCATCGAGTAGCCTAACAGAACCTTCGGCGTGCCACGGGCATTGTCGCCCGCATCCGCGTTGAAAGCCGCGCCAAACTTGTGGATGGGCATCGGCTCGCATTCGAGAAAACGCCACAAATCCACCGCGCGGCTGCCGGTTTTCAGCTCCGCAAGGCATTTCGCGAAGTCGCGCCAGTCCGCGGCCATGCCGGCCGTGCCGTGCAGCAGCCAACACTCGAGGGAGCCAGCCTCGCGGCGTTCGTCGGCCAGTTTGGAAGATCGGATCACGGGCCGGAAGCCTGGGTTATCCGGATGCCTTTCTCAAGCTGCCGGTTCAGAAATGGATCGCGTGGCCCTCGGCGGCAAGGGTGGCCTCGTGGATTACCTCGCTCATCGTCGGATGGGCGTGGATGGTGGCGTGGATTTCCTCGGCGGTGAGTTCCTGGTCGAGCGCAAGCCCCATCTCGGCGATGAGTTCGGTGGCGTTGTCGCCGATGATGTGCGCGCCGAGCAGCTCACCGTGTTTCTTGCCATAGAGGAGTTTTGCGAAACCATCCGGCTCGCCGGCGGCGATCGCCTTGCCGATGGCGACGAAGGGGATCTTGCCGACGGTGTATTCGATGCCCTCCTCCTTGAGCGCGCGCTCGGTTTTGCCAACCGATGCGACCTGCGGGTGGCAATACGTGCAGCCGGGGAAATTCGTCACCTTGCGCGGTTTGTGGCCGTCCACGTAGAGGCCGTCCACGCACTGCATCGCCTCGAACGAAGCGGTGTGCGCCAGCCACGGCGGGCCGGTGATGTCACCCACGGCATGGACGCCATCGATGGACGTCTGGTAGCGGTCACCCACCTCGATGTAGCCGCGCTCGGACAGCTTCGGCTGGGTGCCGCCGGGCAAGACCGGCTGCACGCCGATCGCCACCAGGCAGACATCGGCGGAGATCGTGCCGTTTTCCTTGGGGCCCTCCACGGTCACCTCCACGCGGTCGCCGTGGTCCTTGGTGGCGGTCACCTTGTGGCCGGCGAGGCAACGGATACCCTGCTTGATGAATGATTTCTGCAGCGCCTCGCCGATCTCATCGTCCTCCACCGGCACCAGGCGGTCCATCATTTCGACCAAGGTCACCTTGGTGCCGAAGGCGTTGTAAATGTAGGCGAACTCCACGCCGATGGCTCCCGCGCCGATGATGATCATTTCCTTGGGCTGCTTTTCGAGCACCATCGCCTCCTTCGAGCCGATCACCGATTTGCCATTGAACGGCAGGCCGGGAAGATCGCGCGTCTTGCAGCCGGTGGCGATGATGATGTGCTTCGCCTCGGCGGAACTCTTCGAGCCGTCCGCGGCGGTGACTTCCACCTTGCCCGGCGCGACGATCGCGCCATGGCCGCGGAGGTAGTCCACCTTGTTTTTCTTGAAGAGGAATTCGATGCCGCCGGCGAGGCGGTCGGAGACCTTGCGCGAGCGGCCGATCACCGCGGACCAGTCGTATTGCAGGTTGTCGAAGGAAAAGCCGAACTCCTTGGCGCGGTGCGAAAGCGTGTGGAACAACTCGGCGTTCTTGAGCAGCGCCTTGGTCGGGATGCAGCCCCAGTTGAGGCAGGTGCCGCCGGCGCGGTCGGCCTCGACACAGGCGACTTTTTTACCGAGCTGCGAAGCGCGGATGGCGGCAACGTAGCCGGCCGGTCCGCCACCGATGACAATGAGATCGTAGGCCATGATTCGGAAGTGGGGTGGGAGTGCGGCGCGAAACTGCGCGGCAAGGCGCGGCTTGTCAAAGGTGGAAAATCCCGCGGGTTTTTCCGGCTTTTTTCTGCCTCGTGGCGGGATTCCCGCTGCCGCTTACAGGACCTGGCCGCATGCTACTCGACCACCGGCTTGAGCGGGGCCGCGGAATCCTTCGACTCCACCGGATATTGTGCGCCGGCATCATCGAGCGCCTGGATCATCGAGGCGATCATGCGCTTGCGGACCTCGGGCATTTCCTGCGCGAGGTCGCGCTGCTCGGAGCGGTCCTCGGCGAGGTTGAACAGTTCGCAACGTTTGCCGGCGGGCTTGGTATAGTGGTAGATAAGCTTCCAGTCGCCCTTGCGATAGACGGTGAAGTAGCTGCTGCGGTGGGGATGCGGGAAATGCATCAGCCACTCGGCCTCGCGGTCGAGCTTTCCGCCGGCCAGCGCGGGGGCCAGATTGTCGCCATCGATCGGCTGCCGGTATTCCACGCCAGCGAGCTTCAGCAAGGTCGGGAAAATGTCGGTGACGTCGGCGGCTTGGCGGCTGAGCGTGCCGGCCGTGATGGGGAGGCGCTGCTGGAGCGGGTGCCCCGGATCCGGTTTCGCCCAGCCGGCGATGAAGGGGACACGCATGCCGCCTTCGTAGTGGGTGCCCTTCTTGCCGCGCAACGGGGCCGAGCTGGCCACTTCATGGTCCCGGCCGAGCGGGGCGTCGCTGCCGTTGTCGCCTAGAAAAAGACACAATGTTTCCTCGGCGACACCCAGTTGCCCGAGGTGGTCGAGGATGTGGCCGACCGAGGCGTCCATGTTTTCGATCATGGTGGCGAAGGCCTTGGCATTTTTCGGTACATCAGCTCCGGCGTAGTGGTCGAGATACCGGTGGTTCGGCTGGAAGGGAGCGTGAACGGCGTAATAGGCCATGTAGGCGAAGAAGGGCTTGCCGCCGGCGACCGCATCGCCGATGGCGCGGTTCATTTCCATGGTCAGTGCCTCGGTCAGGTAGATGTCCTTGCCATGGTATGATTCCAAATCCGGCACCGCCCGTTGCTTGTTGCCCTTGATCCAGCCGAATCCGTCCTTGCCATAATAACTGCCCGGCTGGCCGTAAGAGCAGCCGCCGATGTTGACATCGAATCCGAAGTTGGCCGGGAACTCACCGAAAGCGCCGATCGGGCCAAAGTGTGCCTTGCCGACATGGATGGTCCGGTATCCCGCGCCCTTCAGCAGGCCGGGCAGCGTCTGGTCCTCCCGGGTGATGCCCTCCCACCGCCATTCCGGCGGGCCTTGAGGGCCGCGGTTGTTTCCCTCGGAGCGGATCCACTGGGTGCTATGATGGCGGGCCGAACTCTGGCCGGTCATGATCGAGATCCGCGTCGGCGAGCAGACGCTGTTCGCGTAGAAGGTCTCGAACCGGATCCCTTGCTTGGCCAGCCGCTCCATCGACGGCGTGCGGTAGAGTCGGTTGAGCGGGTGGGTTTCCGGCTCACCGTCCTTGGCGGCAAGGAACGGAACGGAGCTGTCCATCAAGCCCATGTCATCCACCAGAAAAACGAGCAGGTTCGGGCGCTCGGCGGCGGACGCGAAAAGCGTGAGGGCGAGAATGAAACAGGCAAGGTGTCGCATGAGCGTGGTATCTACGCCTCTTCGGCGGCGGTGCTGTCAGCAGGCGCACGGTCCTCCTGGTGCTGCGCAAGACGCATTTGCCAGCCGCTTGCCGTGAAGCCGGCAATCTGAAACGCTCCCCCGCATGCGCGATTCCACCTCGAACCTGCTGATGCTGCTCACGCTGGCTGCGGCGGCGGGCATGGTGGGATATGTGTTGTGGCGGGAGACCGAGGAAGCGCCGCGCGGGAAGATCGGCTTCCAGGATGCGGACACGCCATTGGCCATGCCGGCTGCCGGCACGCCGGACTATCGGATCCAGATGCTGCCGGCCTGGCAGGCCGCGCGGGTGCCCACCGCCTTGCGTTTCGATCCACCAATGGGCTCGGAACACGCGGCACTCACCTACAACGCCCAAAAATTCTGGGAGATGAACGAAAAACGCGGCGGTCATCACACCGGCGACGACCTCAACGGCATCGGCGGCATGGACAGCGACCTCGGCGATCCCGTTTTCTCGGTGGCCGACGGCTTGGTCATCTACGCCGGCGAGCCATCCAGCGGCTGGGGCAACACCCTCATCATCGCCCATCGCGCCGCCGACGGACGCATGCTGCACTCGATGTATTCCCATCTCGACCGCATCGAGGTCGCGCGCAATCAAATCGTTTCGCGTGGCAAGCGGATCGGCACGGTGGGCACCGGAAATGACAACTATCCGGCCCATTTGCATTTCGAGATCCGTGAAAGCCATGGCGTGGACATCGGCGCGGGCTATACGCTGCATCCGCTCAATCACCTCGACCCGACCACCGCGATCTCTGAATGGCGCGGCGCGGCCGGAAGCGACATTTCCCCCTCGCCGCTGGCCGTGGCGCTCTCAGCCGCTATGCCATGGACCTCGCTGGAAATCCGCGGCGCAGAAAAATTCACCGGGCTGCCAAACGGAACAGAAGCTGGCGAGCGGGATCCCGGTGGCAAGGAATGAGTGGACCAGCCTGAGTCCACCCGCGAGCGCATCCCTGCCCATAGGGATCAACGATTCAATGCCGCATCGAGATTGAGCAAGGTGTTGGCGACGAGGATGAGCGCGGCGGTTTCCGGATTGGAGTCGGGGGCGAGCGAGGCGGCGAGCTTGGGATCGGCGCGGTATTCGGTGGTGGCGTCGCGAAGCAGGGCGGCGAGTTCGGTGAGCATCGCATCGTCCGCTTCACGCTGGGTGACAAGGCGGACGCCGTGGGCGAGGCGCGCGGTGGGATCGGCGGAATGTTCCGCCATGCGTGCGGCGAGGCCTTGCGCGGCCTCGATGTGGGCGGGGTCGTTGAGAGTGACGAGCGCCTGCAGCGGGGTGTTGCTGGCGATGCGGCGCGCGGAGCAGGCATCGCGCGCTGTTGCATCGAAGGTGATGAAGGCGGGATGAGCGCTGGTGCGTTTGTGATAGGTATAAATCGCGCGGCGCAGGCGGTCCTCGCCGTCGGATTCCTTCCATTTCGCTCCGCTGTAAACACTCTTCCACACGCCGTCCGGCTGCGGCGGGAAAACCGACGGACCGAACTGCTTGGGCGAGAGCAGCCCGGCTGCTGCGAGCGACTGGTCACGGATCATCTCCGCCTTTAGACGAACGCGCGGACCGCGGGCGAGCAGGCGGTTTTCCGGATCGCGTCCGGCGAGGTCGGCGGATGCGCGGTGCGTCTGGCCGTAGGTGGCGGAGAGCACGATCTCGCGCAGCATCGATTTGATCGACCAGTTGTGATGGTCGCGCAGGCGCAGCGCAAGGTGATCCAGCAATTCAGGGTGCGTTGGTGCTTCGCCGGAGCTGCCGAAGTCTTCCAGTGAGCGGACGATGCCGGTGCCGAACAGTTCCGCCCACAGGCGGTTGGCAAGCACCCGCGCGGCAAGCGGGTTGTCCGGGCCGACAAGCCAGCGCGCCATGTCGAGGCGGGTTGCGAACTCCTGGTTTTTTCCGCCGAGGAACAGGGCGGGCATGCCGGGTGAAACGGTGTCCTCCTTCGACAAGCGGTTGCCGCGGGCGAAGAGGCGCGTCTCGCGCGGCGCGGGGCCGGGGCGCTCGATCATCACCGGGACGAGCGTGCCGGGAATCGCCTGGTATTGTTTTCGCAAGTCCGCGAGTTCGGCATGGCGAGCAACGCGGGCAGGGTCAGCGGCAAGCGTGGTCCAGCGCGGGTCGTTGGAAATATCAATGGCGTAATTGCGCAGCGGAGTGGCCTGTGAGCCGGTGGTTTCGGCGTGTTGCTTGAGATGAATGGCGAGGCGCGATCCGGAGGCGGGATCGAGCGGCGCGGCTGGCACGAAGACCGCCCAGCGAGGACCCTCGAGTTTGGGATAGCCGCCAACGTTTCCACCGGGCGTTGGTTCCTTTGGGCCATCGATCCGATCCACGAAGACTTCCTTCATTGTCAACGGCACGGATTTCCCGCCCGGCTCCAACAACCTGGCCTCGAAGTGAGAGGCGAAGGACCCGCGCTCTGGCCATTTCGCAGGGTCTTCGGAATCCGGCAGGATGCGCAGGCGGATGGCGCTGAGTGGCACGGCGGCACCTTCCAGATCGTGGTGGCTTCTGGTCGGCTGGGTGCCGGTGAAACGCATGACGGCATCATCATCCAACGCCAGCGCTCCATGGGCCGGCTTGAGGACATCGGGCCGGAACGGCTGCCAATCCGCATCGCCGAGGCCGCCATCCCGATTGAGCGAGTCGCGAAGTTCGCGGATGCGGGTTTCCAGCGCCGATGCGGTTTCGCGCTGCGCGGGATCGTTGGCGATTTTCATCCGCGGAAAATCGTCGTCTTGGTCGCAATCAAGCGTGTTGTTGAAGAAAGCGGTGAATTGATAGAACTCCTCGTGCGAAACGCCCTCATACGGGTGGGCGTGGCACTGGATGCAGCCGAAAGTGAAGCCCTGCCAGGCAGTCCAGGTGGTGGCGACGCGATCGAGCAAGGCGGCGACGCGGAATTCCTCGTCATCGGTGCCACCCTCGGTGTTGTTCATCGTGTTGCGGTGGAAGGCAGTGGCGAGCCGCTGGTCGGCGGTGGCGTCCGGAATAAGGTCGCCGGCAAGCTGTTCGATGGTGAATTGGTCGTATGGCATGTCCGCGTTGAACGCGCGGATCACCCAATCGCGCCATGGCCAGATGTTGCGGTGCGGGTCCTTCTCGAAGCCGTAGGTATCCGAGTAGCGCGCGAGGTCGAGCCACACCGCAGCCCAACGCTCGCCGTAGGCGGGCGAAGCGAGCAGGCGCTCCACCGCATCGCGGCGTGCCACGTCGGAATCCGCGGCGTCTTGCTTGAGAAACGCGGACATCTCGGCGGGCGATGGCGGCAGGCCTGTGAGATCGAAACTCGCACGGCGCAGCCATTCCTCCGGCGGCGCGGCGGGAGAAGGTGTGAGCTTCTCCTTTTTCAGCCGATCGAGCACGAAATGGTCCATCGGCACCCTGGGCCAGGCCTTGTCCGCAGCGGCGGGAAGTTCCGGCTCCACGGGTTTTTCAAAAGCCCAGTGCTCGCGCCACTGCGCGCCTTCGCGGATCCAGCGCTCGATCATGGCCGCCTCCACGGTGGCGAGCGGCGGCCCGTGCTTCGGCTGCGGCATCACTTCATCCGGATCAGTGCTGCGGATGCGGCGCAGCATTTCCGAATTCGCCGGATCTCCCGGAACAATCGCCCGCTTGCCGGAATCGCCGGTGCCGAGCGCGAGGTCGCGCGAGAGGAACGACAGCCCGCCCGCCTGTTTCACGCCGCCATGGCAGGCGGTGCAGTGCTTGGTGAGGATCGGGCGGATGTCACGGTTGAAATCGGCCGGCGCCTCCGCCAGCGCGGCGGAGGCGGCCATCACCGGAGATAACAGGATCCGGATGGGACAACTGACAGTCCAACCAATGGAAGGTTGCTTGAAACTGCGGATTCCACCGATTGCAGATGAGTGGAATGAAATGAAGCGGATCAACTCCGGAATCCTCCGTGCGATCCTTTCAAATCCGTGAAACCTGCGGTTGAAATCCCTTCTCATCTGCTTCCGAGCCATGTTTGTTAGAGAGGCCCTTACACAAAAAGATCCTTCACCACCTTGGCGGGTTCAACGCCGGTGAGGCGTTGATCGAGGCCTTGGAACTTGTAGTTGAGGCGTTCATGTTCGAGGCCGAGTGCATGAAGGATGGTGGCGTGGAGGTCGCGGATATGGACGGGCTTGTCGGCGATGTTATAGGACATCTCGTCGGTTTCGCCGTGAACTTGGCCACCCTTGACGCCGCCACCGGCCATCCACATGCTGAAGCAGCGCGGGTGGTGGTCGCGGCCGTAGTCGGTCTCGGTGAGCCTGCCCTGGCAATAGACGGTGCGGCCGAACTCTCCGCCCCAGATGACGAGGGTGTCCTCGAGCATGCCGCGGCGCTTGAGGTCCTGGATCAGGCCGTAGCAGCCCTGATCGACGTCCTTGCACTGTGAGGCGAGGTCGCGCGGCAGGGTGCCGTGCTGGTCCCAGCCGCGGTGGAAGATTTGGACGAAGCGCACGCCGCGCTCGAGCAGGCGGCGGGCCATCAGCGCGGAGTTGGCGAAGGTGCCGCGCTTCTTGCTGTCCTCGCCGTAGAGGTCGTAAGTGGCCTCGCTTTCGCCCGAGAGATCGGTGAGTTCCGGCACGGAAGACTGCATGCGGAAAGCCATCTCATATTGCTGCATGCGCAGCTCGATTTCCGGGTCGCCCACGTCGGCGAACGAGCGCTGGTTGAGCTTGTTCAGTCCATCGATCATCGTGCGGCGCGTCTCGCGGTCGATGCCCGGTGTGTCCTTGAGGAAAAGCACCGGATCGCCGAGTGAGCGCAGCGCCACACCCGAGTGGCGGCCGGGCAGGAAACCGGCGCTCCATAGCCGCGACGAGATCGCCTGCACGTTGGCGTGTGGCGAGCTGTGGGTGGCATGCAACACCACGAACGATGGAAGTTCCTCATTCATCGAGCCGAGGCCGTAGGACAGCCACGAACCGATCGATGCCTTGCCGTTCTGCATCGAGCCGGTGTAAATGAGCTGGTTGGCGGGCTCGTGGTTGATGGCGTCGGTGTGCATCGATTTGATGATGCAGAGGTCGTCCACCATCTTCGCATGCCATGGCAGCAACTCGCTGACCCACGCACCGGACTGGCCGTGTTGCGCGAACTTGAAGATCGAGGGCGCGAGGGGAAACGCGGCCTGCCCGGAGGTCATGCCTGTGAGCCGCTCGCCCTGCTCCGCGAGCCAGGTTTTCAGGTCCTCCTTGAAGCGCTTCTGCAACTCGGGCTTGTAATCGAACAAGTCGATTTGCGAGGGCGCGCCGATCAATGAGATATAAATCGCGCGTTTCGCCTTGGGCGCGACGTGCGGCAGTGGATTACCAAACGCGGCCAGGCTTTCGCCGAGGCTCTGGCGGCCCAGCAAGGAACCCAGCGCGGCCATGCCGAGCCCCATGCCGGATTTGCGGAAAAACTGCCGGCGCGAGTAAGCGGTGTTGTGGTATTCGATGAGCGGGTTCATGGCACGGGATTCAGCGGGTGACGGTTTCGTCGAGGTTGAAGATCTTGCTGACGATGATGGTCCAGGCGGCGAGTTCGGATGGATCGAGGCCTTCGGGCGCCGGTGATTCGCCGGCGGAAATGAGCTTGGCGGCTTCCTCGGGTTTGGCGCTGTAAGTCTTGCGCACCGTTGCGAGGGTTTCATCCACGATGGCGCGTTCGTCTGGATCGAGCGTGCGTGCGAGCAGCCGCTTGGTGATGAAATCGATGCGCGCTTCCGTGTCGGAAGACTCGCGGATGGCGCGCGCGGCCAGTTCGCGCGAAGCTTCGACGAACTGGGGATCATTCATCAAGGCCAGCGCCTGCAGCGGCGTGTTGGTGCGCTCGCGGCGGACACAGAATTTTTCGCGGCTCGGCGCGTTGAGGATTTCCATGGTGGCCGGCGGCGCGGTGCGTTTCCAGAAGGTATAGATCGAGCGGCGGTAGAGCGCCTCACCAGTGTCCTGCTTGTAATGGCGGGTATTGGACTGCGGCATGGCCACGGCTTCCCAGATGCCTTCCGGCTGATAGGGCTTGACCGGCGGGCCGCCAACCTTGTCCGACAGCATACCTGAAGCGGCGAGTGCGAGGTCGCGCAGCGGCTCGGCATCCAGCCGCACGCGTGGCGCCCGGGAAAGCAGGCGGTTGTGAATGTCGCGCTCGAGCTTCTCCGGCGTGATATCGGCCGACTGTCGGTAAGTGGCGGAGGTCACCATCAGCTTCACCATGTGGCGGTGGTTCCATTTCGAATCGATGAACTCCGAGGCCAGCCAATCGAGCAACAGCGGATGGCTGGGACGCGCGCCCATGATGCCGAAGTCGTCATTGGTCTCGACGATGCCGGTGCCGAAAATCTGATACCACACGCGGTTCATCGTCACGCGCGCCGGCATCGGGTTGGCCGGGTCGTTGAGCCACTTGGCCAGGCTGAGCCGGTTTTTCGGCATGCCCTCCGGCATCGGCGGCAGGATGGCGGGTGTGTCGGGCGTGACGCGCTTGCCCTTGTCCGAATAGACGCCGCGGTTGAGCACGTGGGCGAAGGGCTCGCTGCCCTTTTCATCCATCACCAGCGAGACGGATCCGCGGGCGCGCAATTGCGATTGCTCGGTCTTCAAGCTATCCAGCTTCGCCGCAAGCTCGCGCGAGACGCCGTCGATATTGGCGATGAAATACTGATAGAGTGTATCGATCTGCTGCTTGCTGCGCTGATCCGCGGGCAGCGAGGCAATGTGATTGAGCATCGCGGTTTCCGAAAGCGTCTTGATTTGCTCCGGGTCGAGCAGGCGGCGGTAGAAGCGGAAATCCTGCAGCGCGACCTTGCCGCCGGTCAGCATGAACTCACCGGCCTCGCGCGCGCCGATCCTGAGCGGCGCGTTGGACTCGATGTTGCCGCCGACCGTATTGGGGGCGGTCTCGTTGGCCACTTGTTTGCCATCGATGTAGATCTTGTGCGCCTGATGTCCGGAAACCGAACCATCGAAAGTGACCATCACGTGCTGCCATTTCCCAGCTTCAAGTGGCTTGCCAGCGATGGCCTTGTTGGCCGCCTTATCCCAGGAGTCGATCACATGACTGCCGGGGCGGCCGCCTTCGAGGAACAAGTCCCAGCCGCGGCGCGAATCGCCGGATGTCATGCGTGCGATCACCGCACCGGTCGGCTGTCCCTCGATGCGGATGAAGCCGCCGTAGCTCACGCGGTCGCTGCGGGAAAACGAGCCGATGTCACCCAGGTCAACCGAGGCACCGCTGATGTCCGGTGCCTTGCCGAACGGCGCGTCAATGAACGGAAGTTTCACATCCCACTCGCGAGGCTGGCCATCCACCGTGCCACGGACCGGACCATCGGCGTTGGCCAACGGAAGGTGGATCGATAGCGTCGAATCGATCTCGCGCGAGGGTGCCACGCAGGCATTGGCGAACCAGCTCTCGAAATCACCGCGGGCATTCGTCGTGCGGTCGGCGGCTTGTTTTTCAAGATTGGCGATTTCCTTTTCCAACTCGCTCCAGCGCGAGCGGTCCTCGTGTAGCGGAACAAACACATTCGGCGGATGGTCGGCTTTGTTGCGGTCCATTGCATTCATGCTGGTGTTGCGGAAAAAGGCGGTAAGCGAGTAAAACTCGTCGATCGAGACCGGATCGAACTTGTGATCATGGCAGGCTGCGCAACTGGTGGTGAGCCCGAGCCAGATGGCGGAAACGGTTTCCACGCGGTCCTGGGCATAAATCATCTCGTATTCCTCGGCGATCGCCCCGCCCTCGCCGGTGGTAGCAAGGCAGCGCGAGAATCCGGTGGCCACGAGCTGGTCGAGCGTGCGGTCGGGCAGCATGTCGCCGGCAATTTGTTCGAGCGTGAACTGGTCCCACGGCATGTTCGCATGGAAGGCGCGCACCACCCAATCGCGATACGGCCAGATGGCGCGGTAGTTGTCGATGTGGATGCCGTGGGTATCGGCATAGCGCGCGGCATCCAGCCAGAACCGCGCGAAATGCTCGGCACCCGCCATCGATGCGAGCAATTCATCCGCCGCCCCGGCAACCGCAGCATCCGGATCCTCCGCGTGTCTTTTCACGAATGCCTCGACCTGCTCCGGCGCAGGCGGCAAGCCGGTCAGGTCGAGATGCAGCCGCCGGAAAAAACGCCGCGGCTCCTCCGGCGGATTCGGCGCGAGGCCGACTTCATCGAGTTTGGCGGCGATAAAACGATCGATCGGATTCGCGGCCCAGCCATTGCCCGCGGCCGGCGGCTCAGGGCGCGTGATTGGCATGAAAGACCAGTGCGGCTGATATTCCGCACCCTGCTCAATCCATCGCCGGATCACTGCGATTTCCTCCTGCGTCATTGTCTTGTGGCTGGCTGGCGGCGGCATCACCACATCCGGGTCCTCGGAAAGCATCAGCTTCATGACGAGCGATTCGTTCGGATTGCCCTTCACAATCACCGGAATGCCGTTTTCGCGTGGCATGAAAGCGTCTTCGGGCCTGTCAAACCTCAGCGGCGCGTCCTTTGGCTCGCGCGTTCCCGAGTCCGGACCGTGGCAATGGTAGCAGTATTCCGAGAGGATCGGCTGGACGTGATCGTTGAATGACACGATCTCGGGCAAGGCATCCTTGGCCGCGTATTTCGCCTCCGGATCATTCGAAGCGGAGGCCCCGCCAGGCACAAGAGCCTGCGGTGAATCGCAGGCCGCCATGGCGAAACAACTCAACAGGATTGCGTGAAATCGATTGGCTTTCATTCCGGTCATCAGTGCAGGCATACGCTATGGTGATTCTATTCTTTCGCAAGCAGGCTGCGCGGCGGACAGAATATTCAGGCGGGACCGGATTCATCGCGTGAAAAGAACCCGCACCGCGCCACGTATCACGCCCGATTCCATGACCGCCACCACACCATCCCGCAGCCGAACCGCCTGGCGCATCCTGCTCACCCTGGCCGTTCTCGCAGTCATCGCCGCACTCGGCGCGCTCCCCACCCTGATCGGCCCGCCATCGGAAAACGGACTGCTCGATCTGGCGAAATTCACCGGCCGTTTCCACCCCGTGGTGCTCCACTTGCCGATCGGCATCCTGGTCTGGGTGTTGGTGCATGAGTGCCTGGTCGCCTTCGGCTTGAGGCAAGGCAGCTCGCGCACCGCGATGGGACTGGCGGCCGGCACCGCAGTGATCGCCTCGCTGCTCGGCATCCTGCTTTATTATGGGATTCCGGAATACGATGCCAAGCTCGCGCAGCGCCACATGGACCGCGGCATCGCCTTCACCTGCCTTGCGCTCGCCACATGGCTGGTGAAAATCTGGGTGGATGCCGCCGCCGGGCGCGGGGCATTCATTTACCGCGGCTTGCTGCTCGGCAGCGCCGGCGTGATGACTGCGGCCAGCCACGATGGCGCGTCACTCACCCATGGCAGCACCTATCTCACCGAATACGCCCCGGCACCGGTCCGCAAACTTCTCGGCCTGCCGGAGAAATCCTCCACCGCACCGGAGTCCGGCGATTCTGCAATGCAACCGGTCTATCAAGCCGTGATCGCGCCGATCTTGGAAGCGAAGTGCTACCAATGCCACAATGCCGACCGCCAGCGCGGCAAATACCGCATGGACCAATACGACCTGCTGCTCGCCGGCGGCAACGACGGTGCCGCGATCGTCCCGGGTGACGCCGCAGCCAGCAATCTGGTCAAGCGTATCGAATTGCCCGAAGAGGACGAGCTGCACATGCCGCCCGAAGGGAAAAAAGACCTTGCCGCACACGAGGTGACACTCATCAAATGGTGGATCGGCCAAGGCGCATCCGCCGATGCCCTGCTCGACTCGCTTACTGCGGACGATGAAGTCCTCTCCGCGCTCGCCATGGTGGGTGATGCGGCCCTCGGCGCGGCCAAGGAAAAGCCGGAGAAGCCCGCGAGCCAAGCCATGAGCAACGAAATCAAGTCCGCAGTCGAGCGCCTGCGTGGCGAGTTTCCGGCGGCCTTGAATTACGAATCGCAATCCTCCTCCGGCCTCACCTTCACCGCGGCCGGATTGCGCGCCGCGTTTGGCGATGCGGATCTCGCGAAACTCGAGCCCGTGCTGCCGGCCATGGTCTCCATGGATCTTTCCGCCACATCACTCACCGATGATGGTGCCAAGCTGCTCGCCAAGGCCACCTCGCTCAAATCGCTGCGGCTTTCGGAGACCGCTCTAACCGAGGCCTCGCTCGACACGCTCGCAAGACTCACCGGCCTCGAATCCCTCAACCTCTACGGCACCCAGATCGGTAGCCCCGCCGTGCTCAAGCTCACCTCGCTACAACAACTGAAAAAACTCTACCTCTGGCGCACCCAGGTGGATGCCGCCGGCGTGTTGCAACTTCAGGAAAAACTGCCCGGCTGCGAAATCATCATGGGGCTTTGACCCCACTCGCAAAACGGGAAATCGGCGGGTGATCCAAAGATCCCCCGCCGATTTTTCGATCACCTGTTGGAACCAGGGCGAGCAGCCTGATGGCCGCGCCATCCTGATTCAAACTATGGTTTGCCGGGACAGGTTGTTATTTCTTGGCGGCCTTCTTGGCGGCCTTCTTTGCTACCGTCTTCTTAGCGGCTTTGCTGGCCACTTTCTTGGCGCTTTTCGCCACTTTCTTGACCGTTTTCTTGGCAGCTGTCTTCGCCGCTTTCTTCACGGTTTTCTTCGCAGCCTTCTTGGCTGGCGCTTTCTTGGCGGGCGCCTTCTTGGCGGCTTTCTTCGCTGTTTTTTTCGCAGCCATGGTTTTGTGTCGTTGGAGTTCGCGTTCTAGTTTGGTTTTCTCTTCCGGCGTTAACGTGCCGACGGAGAGGATTGCGAGGAGCGCTTCACCGAGGCGTCCTCCAAAAGCGTTGGTAAGAAAATCCTGGGTCGCGCGCTCCACGATGACCTCCTGCGAATACGCGGCCTCGTAAACGTGAGCCCTTCCGACAAGCGAGCGCCTGACCAGGTTCTTGCGCTCGAGATTCTGCATCACAGTCAGCACCGTGGTGTAGGCGCGCTCCTTGCCATCGGGCAGGGTTTCCTGAATCGCGGCCACCGTGGAAGGCCCCTGGTGCCAGAGAACCGACAGCGCCTGGAGTTCAAGATTGGAGGGATTGGACGGCCTCGCCATGTGCTGCAAACTCGTTGCTTGTGACGATAGAATTAGTAGTCAGGAAAACCGTCAAGTTAAAACGTAAATAAATTTCAGGAAACTTAAAGACCTTTCCTGCGTCTCCGGGAGTCCGGATACTAGGCGGATCGTAGCCAGTGCGCGGAATTTACCGCGCATCCTCCGCTGGCGCTTGCGGGCGGCTGATGCGTGCATCGATTTTGGCGAGCGCCTGCCATAGCGCCTTGGTGTCAGGCGCGCCGTTGAAAAGCACCTCGCCTTGGGGTGAGAGCAATACGAGTGTGGGAAGATCGCGCACGCGAAGTTGCCTTGCGAGCATACCGCCGGCTGGATCGATGAACCACACACCGGCATTGGTGAGTTTGGCATTGCGGATCACTTCACTGGCTTCACCGGGGAGCTCGGGGAAATCGCCGGATAGCAGCGAGGCGCATTCGATGCCATGATCTGCGAGATGTGCGGCAATGGCGGCGAACTGCGGCAGGAAACCATCGCACTCGCCGCTCCAGGGCGACCAGAAGTGGAGCAGCAAGGCCTTGCTGTTTTCACCGAGTGATGCCGCCAGCGGCCTCGCCTCCCCGTCAACCAGCGGAGTCATGACAACAGAGAGGTTTATCTTCAATCCGCGCATCGCCTCAGCGGTGCGCAGGCGCTCGATGTGTGGGGCGAATGCGGTGCCTTGGTGCGGGCTGAGCCAGAAGGCCTCGGTGATATGACGCTTGAATGCCGGGTGGTTGCCGGCCTCAAGCGCGGTGAGCGCCTTGAGGTATTCGATCACCGCCAGCCAGTCTTCCTTGGCCGCAAAGATGGCGGAGTCCTCGAGTTTGAATGAGGCCTCGCGCTCCGCGAAGGCCGGCAGCATGCCGACGAGCACCTCATCGTCGCCCTTGTCCACAGCGTGAAGGAAACGCGCCTCGAGAATCGCCTGCCCGTTCACACCCGCATCGCGGGCATGCTGGATGGCTTGCTGGAATTCCCGCTCGGTTCCGCGTTCGGTGAGCAGGCGGTCGAGTGCGACACGTTTTCCGGCGGCCACCATCTCCGCGGCGGCCGCGGCGGGATTCCAAGGCTCGGCGGGGGCAACCGCACCAAGACAGAACATGGTGGCTACGAGACGGATGATCGCACGCATGCAAAACAAGAAACGCGCGGAAGCCCGGCAGGTCAACGCGGAGGAATGACCATCTTGCGGCCGAGGATGACGATGTCGTTGGTCATGTGGTTGGCGCGCTTGATGGATTCCATCGGCACCTGGTATTTGGCGCTAAGGCCGGAAAGCGTGTCGCCCTTGACCACGGTGTGGATGGTCGCGGGAGCGGTGGGATCGGACGCTGCGGGTGCTGCGGGCGTGGATACAGAGGCTTCTTCGTAGGCGGCCGTTGTGTCGTAAACCGGATTCTCATATCCATGGGCGGCTTGTTGGCCCACGCCTGTATCAGGGGAGCCGTAGGGATCGCCGGTGTCGTAAGTGCCGGCGCTTTGCGAGGCGCAGGAAACGAGCAATGCGGTAATCGCGGCTGCGGAGAGATGGATGTGTTTCATGTATCGGCGGGTTGGAGTTGTTGGCCGTGTAGGCGGGATGCACGATTGTGAATAACGACAAGACGCCACGGCTTTATTCAATTTCCCTGTTTACGGAAGCGAAAAAATCCATCGGCCGCGCGCGTGGTATGCCCGGCGAGATCTTCGAGCGCCTCGCCTCTGAGCGCGGCGATGGCGAGCGCGGTGTGGCGGGTCCATGCGGGTTCGTTGCGTTGGCCGCGATGCGGTTCCGGTGCGAGGTAGGGCGCGTCGGTTTCCAGCATGAACGAACCGGCGGGGCACTGCCGGACGGTTTCCCTCACCACGGCGGCGTTCTTGAAGGTGGCCACACCGCCGAAGGACAACAGGCCACCGAGGTCGATGACGCGGCGCGCGTTTCCCCACGTGCCGGCAAAGCAGTGAAACACCGCGCGCACCATGCCATGATATCTCCGATAGATCGCCAGCGCATCTTCGAACGAGCGATGGCCGTGGCGATCGCGGGTGTGGATGACGACGTTGAGCTTCGCGGCGGCACCCAGCTCGAAGTGCCTTTCGAGAAATTCAATCTGCCGCATGTGAAAGCTTTCATCGCTCCAGCCGTCCGGCGCGGCATGGAAATAATCCAGCCCGGTCTCGCCGATGGCGCAGACGCGCGGGTCACCGGTGTGGCTGGCAAGCAACTCCGCCGCATCTTCGGGGGCGTGATGCACGTCACAGGGATGGATGCCGATACAGGCGTGGACCCGCGGGTTATCCGCGAGGCGCAGATTCGCCGCCACATCGTCCAGACAGGTGGCGAGCGTGACCATGCGCGTGACTCCGGCGGCGAGGGCGCGATCGACCAACTCCGGCGCTTCCTCCGGAGCGAAACGATGCGATGCCAGGTGGCAGTGGGAATCGATGATCATGGCTGGCGGACGGCGCGCAGCAGCGCGGCCACTTTGGTGAAATCCTTCACACCGGCGGAAACTTCCGCGCCGGATGCCACGTCGAGCGCGGCGGGCCGCACGGTGGCCACCGCGTCCGCCGCGTTTTCCGGGGTGATGCCGCCGGCGAGCATGGCCGGGATTTCCGACTGCGCCTGTTTGAAGGCGATGGCGGCGTTCCAGTCGAAAGTCTCGCCGGTGCCGCCGTAGACGCCCGGCGCGTGTGCGTCCAATAGAATGGCTCTCGCGCCGAAATCCGCGGCATGCTCCAGCTCGCCGCGGCCCGCCACGCCGATCGCCTTGATGAACGGCACGCCCGCCTCGCGGAATACGGCGGCATCATCGGGTGTCTCGTCGCCGTGGAGCTGGACGACATCGAGCAGGCCCTCCGCGACCAGCCGCAATGCCAGCTCCGCGGACTGGTTCACGAACACGCCCACGCGCAGGATCCGTCCTGTCAGATCGCGCAGCCAGACTGCGGAAGCGGGATGGAGGTGGCGTTTTGACTTCGGCCAGAAATTCACACCCAAGGCGTGCACACCCATCGACGCCAGGCGTTCCGCATCGCCGCGCGTGGTCACGCCGCAGATCTTCAAGGAAGTGCGGGCGGGATCGAAAAAGGAATCGGACAGTGACATGGCGGTGGGCGCGGCGAGTCAAAGGCCGCCGACGGTTTTTTCCAACAACCGGATCATGTCGCGCGCGGCTTTTTTTCCGGTGGCGAGAACTTCCCCATGGTTGAGCGGAGTTGGCGAAATCCCGGCGGCCCAGTTGGTGAGGCAGGAAAACGCGGCCACCGGCAAGCCGAGCGAGCGGGCGCGGATGGCTTCCAGCACGGTGCTCATGCCCACCGCATCGGCACCGAGCGAGCGCAACATCCGCACCTCGGCGGGTGTCTCGTATTGCGGGCCGCGCAGGCCGGCATAGACGCCGCGATGCAGGCTGATGCCAATTTCCGCGGCGGCATCGGCGAATGCATTGCGCCACGCCGGATCGTAGGCGGCGGACATGTCGATGAACTCGGCACCCATCAACGGCGAGGTTCCGGTGAGATTGAGGTGATCGGATAAAACCATCCAGGTGCCTGGTTCGAAATCCGGGTTCAAGCTGCCCGCTGCATTGGTGAGCACGATGCGGGACACGCCGCGCGCGGCGAGCCATGCCACGCCCTCGGTGACGGCGCGCGGATCGTGGCCTTCGTAGAGATGCACGCGCCCGCTCATCAGCACGACCGATTCGCGGCCGAGCTTGCCGACGATGAATTTCCCGTGGTGGCCCGGCACGCTGGAAACCGGCAGGCCGGCGCGCTCGAACGAAACCTCTTCCTCCACGCACACGGCTTCCGCCAGCGGTCCCAGCCCGGATCCCAGAACGATTCCTGTCATGCACCGGATCCTACGGTGTCCGCACGCACTTGTTGAGCGGGATTTTTTCCTGTCATTCGAATCCGCCGCGTGGCTGGATCGCGCCCGCCTCCAAGACCGCCCCGCCATGCCGGAACACTACCTGCCCGTTTTGCTCCAAATCCTCGTCGCCGCCGGATTTGCGGCCTTCGTTTTGATCGCCAGCGTGATCTTCGGCCGCTCGGCGCGGCGCAATGCCACCAAGGACATTCCCTACGAATGCGGCATGCTGCCGGTAGGCGAGGGTGCGCCACGCTTCTCGGTGAAATTCTACCTGGTGGCGATGCTGTTCGTGCTCTTCGATATCGAGGTGGTCTTCATGTATCCTTGGGCGCTGCAGTTCCGCGACCTGATCACCGAAGGCCCGGTGGTGCTGGCCAGCATGGCCGGCTTCGCGGGTATCCTGGTGGTTGCCTACGTCTATGCGCTCAAGAAGGGCGCGCTGGATTGGAAGAACTGAACGACGGACGACGACGCTCACCTGCGGCGCGATTGCTCATCCAGGAAAATTTCCGCAAGCCGGAAACAACGGCGCGTCAGCTCGCGTGCATCGTGGTCGTCAATCAGGGCCACTCCTTCCTCACCGATTTCCGCAAGATAGATTTTCCATGCGAACTTGGCGAGTTGCTCGGCATCCACCTTGGGCCGCGGCGATGGGGAAGCGGCGGCAGGCGCATCGGCGGGCGCAGGCGCGCTTTCGCCCGGCTCGCTTCTCCCGCCTTTGCCTTTGCGGCGGCGGCGTTTGTTTTTCTTCGGGCTCTCGGCCACGATCTCCCCACCCACGGTGGCAGTCTCCGGCGACGGGGCGGCCGGAGCCTCCGCGGCGTGCGCCGGTTTCTCCTCTGCCGCAGTCGGTGCCGCGATGGGTGCCGCGGGTGCTGCGGGTGCTGCGGGTGCTGCGGGTGCTGCGGGTGCTGCGGGTGCTGCGGGTGCCGCGGCGGGTGTTGCCTGCGCGGACGGATCTGCCGCCGCCTGCGCACGGGCATTGCCTGCGGGATTCTTGAGCGCGGATTTCCGGGCACGCTTCAATGGAATGGTCGCTTTAGTGGGGGTCGCTGGATCTTCGCTCATGCGCGTGCAGAGAAATGACGCGCACACACGCCCCGTCGAGCACGGAATGGTGACCGCAGCGGAAATTTCACGCCGCCATCCGCGCGGCCAGTGCGGTCACAATGATGCCCGATGCCTCGTCATCGCCCATGCGGTCGGTGTTCAGGACGATGTCGTAGCGCAGCGGATCGTTGATATCGGTCTGATAGTGGGTCTTGAGATAACGCATGCGGGCGCGGTCGATGCGGGCGATTTCCGCTACCGCCTTGGCATGCGAAATGCCGGCATGCAGCGCGTAGTGGTTGCTGCGTGTCTGTTTGGATCCAATCAACCGGACATGAATGGCATGCGCGATGTCCGCGGTGATGATGTTGCCGCCGCGGCCCACGATCACCGCATTCCCAGCGCGGGCGATCCGGCGGATGGTCTCGGCGGTGCGGCGCGCCGTATTGTAAACCCCGGGATGCAGTCCCAGCAATTCAGCCACCATCAGACTGATGTCTCCCGCACCTTGCTCACCGAGATAACCCGACGTGCTTTGCGGCAGCGAGTGTTCCTCGATGACGCACTGGATCAGGTTCTGGTTGAACAAGGTCCATGGATGCCAGCGCGGGATCGATCGCTCGGTCCGGACACGCTCCACCAAGGCCTCGGCGATCGTGTTGCCGCGCGCGCCTGCCTCACGCGAAATGGTCACCACCGGACCGTCGGGTTTATTGCCTTGGTCCGTGGGTTTCCCGCGGCCGGTCGCTGATTCCAGATAGGCCCTGCACAGATCGAGTTGGTTGATGCCGCTCATGACTTCACCTCCATGACAACATCCCATCGGTGCCCGCCACGTCAAGCGGCGCGCGCATCAATCCAACGCGGCGATGGCGGCCATGATGCGCTTGGCGATGCGGTCGTATTCGTCCTTCGATTTCGCGGCGCGTTCTTCCGGCGTGAGAAATATCGGCGGCCCCACGGTGACGGTGATGCGGGCGAACCGGATGCGGGCGGATCCGCGCGGCAGCGCCTCACGGGCACCGGAAATGCGCACCGGCTGGATCGGCACGCCGGATTTCACCGCCACCAGTCCGATCCCCGGCGCGGCCTCGCCGAGCGCACCGTCCAAGGTGCGGGAGCCTTCGGGGAAAAGGAGCACGCGGTGGCCTTCCTTGAGCTTGCGGATGATGGTCTTGAGACTGGCCATGTCCGGTTTTTCCTGGTCCACCGGAATCGCGTTCCATTGGCCATAAAGCCAGCGGAAGAAGCCCTTGAAGAGCGACTTGCGTGCCAGATAGACCATCTCGTCCTGGTAGAGATTCCCGATCAGCGGCGGGTCGAGATAGCTCTGGTGGTTTGACGCCACCAGCACGCCACCCTCGGTGATGAGATGCTCCGCGCCCTTCACGCGCATGCCGAAGAGCGAGCGGAACGCCGCGCCGAACAACAACCAACCAGACCAATAAATCCATCTCATGGGAATGCGGGAAATCGCGCCAGCTGCGGGCGCGCCGGACTCTCTGGTGCTCTGCCGCCATCGCGCAACCGGAAATTTCCCCGCCGCTCACGGGGTTTGCGCACAGCCTCAGAATTTCCAATCGTGCCCGTCCAGCTCGCACACGCAGGCGACGAGCAGGTCGATGGATGATTGGAGGTCCTTTTTGTTCACCGTCTCGATCGTCTGGTGGATGTGCCGCGTGGGCACCGAGACCGCGCCGGCGATCGAACCGCCGGGGACCATCCGCTGGAGACCTGCGGTGTCGGTGCCGCCGCCTGAAAGGATCTCCGGTTGCCACGCGATCTTGTTGCGCTCGGCTGTCTTTTTCATGAAGGCGACCATCCGATAGTCGCAGATCACCGAGCTGTCCATGATCTTGATGGCCGCGCCCTTGCCGAGCGAGGTGCAGCGCTCGTATGGCTTCGAGCCCGGGACATCATAGGCAATCGTGGTGTCGAGGCCGAAACTGAAATCCGGCCGGATATCCAGCGCCGAGACGTTCGCACCGCGCAGACCCACCTCCTCCTGCACGGTGAACACGGCGAAGAAGTCATAACACGGCTTGCGGCGAGATTTTTTCAACACCCGCAACGCCTCGATCAAAAGGAACACACACACCCGGTTGTCCAGCGACTTCACGTTCACGCATTCGCCCATCTCCAACAACGGGCTCCAACGCGTGACCGGGTCGCCGACCTCGACATGCTTCACCACCTCTTTCCTCGGCAAACCGGTGTCGATGAAATAGTCGGTGATTTTCGCCGCCTTGTTGCGCTCTTCAGGCTGCATGATGTGCGTCGGCTTCGATCCCATCACACCGAGCAGGTCCTTTTTTCCATGAACGATCACGCGCTGCGACGTGAGCGTCTTGGGATCGAATCCGCCGAGCGGGTTGAAATGGATGAAGCCGTTGTCGTCGATGTGGGTGACGATGAACCCGATCTCGTCCATGTGCGCCGCGGCCATCGCGCGCTTTTCGGACGACTTGCCCTTTTTGAGCGCGATCACGTTGCCCATGTTGTCCAAGCGGATGTCGTCGGCGAGGTCCGCGATCTCGGCAAGCACCAGCTCGCGGATGGCTTTCTCATAGCCCGGAGCGCCGGGGGCTTCGCAAACACGGGAGAGCAGGTCGGTATCGATTGCCATGGCGCGGACGCTAGACAGCCCGCCCACGCTTGCAAAACATTTCCTGCCCATTTCCTGCTCCGGAACCGCGGTCGACCTATCCCCTGGTTTCGATAAGGAAGCATTGACCCGCACCTCGCTTACACGAGCAAATCCGGGGTGTGGAAGGCGAGCCGGTGGCCATCGGCATTCCCAGACCTGGTGGGACCTCGTCGTTGAGCACCATGATGCGCTCCCGGCTGGTGATCTGCTCGCAAAGCGCGGCACCGGTGTCGGGCGCGCTGGCTTTCGCGGCGGCGGGGTTCATCCAGCCGAATGCCGCGCCTTGGGATTTCCTGCGCTTGCCGGCATCGAACAGTCGGTGGATGTGGATGAGATAAAGCACGCCGCCCAGTCCCATTGCCTCTGCGGGTTAGGACTCTTTATCAAAAAACGCAGTTGCCGGTGCGGAAAGATGTGTAATGTGGCGAGGTGAAACCCAGCAACCAGATGATTGTTCACGGTGCCTGGTGCCTTGCGGCCGTGGCCGCCTTCGGGCTCGGCTCAATACGCAATGCATCCCCGGATTCCTCGGAAAACAATGGCGCACCAGGCTCTCCCGGCGCCAGGCGCACATCATCCGCTACCGCCAGCGATGGCAGCCCAGCCACACGCGATCGGATTCGCCCAAGCCGCCGGTCAGCCGTCTCCGAGGACAGCCCGCTCGCGAGACTCTTTGGAAGCAAGCCTGCAACCGCCGGTCTCGAGGCCCTCGCCTTCCAAGCCATCCGCGACCCCAACCAGATTAGCCGCCGCCTCGCCTTCTCCAAACTGCTGGAAGCCATGACGGCGGAAAACGCCGAGCAAATCCGTGCCCAACTCGTCGATCTCGGGGCGGAGCCCGAACAATGGCGGGATTTCAACTACAGCTGGGGCGCTCTCGCGGGACAAGACGCCTTCGCCGCTGCGGCCAAGACCAAGGAACAGGATCTCAACGATACGCTCACCGGTTGGGCAGCTGCAAATCCCAAGGCCGCCATGGCCGCGCTCGATAATCTCCCGCCGGAGCTTGAAAACCAGCGCGGGGAACTCACCCGCAGCGTGATCGCAGGGCTTGCCGACAGTGATCGCGCTCTCGCCGCCGAGATGGTTCTGCGCCTCAGCCATGAGGGAAACAAGGATGCCCCGGGTCTGATGGAACTCGTCGCCCGGGAAACCCTCCGCGCCGAGGGCACTGCGACCGCCTCCCGTTGGTCCGAGTCACTCCCCGACGGCCCTCTCAAGGGCGCCGCCATGAACCTCATCGCTGACGAATTCTCCCGGCGTGACCCTGAAGCCGCCGCCGCTTGGGCGCAGCGCCACGCCGCGGAGGACTACGCGGCACGCGCCATCGGGCGCATCGGCGGGCAATGGGCCCTCCAGAACCCACAGGCGGCCGTGGGATGGCTTGAATCCCTTCCCGCCGGTAACGGCCAGACAGCCGGCATGACAGCGGCTTTCAATCACTGGGAAGACCGAGATCCTGTGGCCGCCGGCAATTATCTTCTCTCCATGCCCTCCTCCCAGCTGAGGGATACCTCGATCAGCGGTTTTGCGGACGGCTACGCATGGCAGAACCCCGAGCTTTCCATCCAATGGGCCGACAGCATCGAGAACGCCGCGATCCGCGAACAAACGATCACCCGCGTGGGACAGATATACCTGCGACAGAAACCCGCGGCCGGACGCGCCTGGCTTGAATCCAGCGATATCTCCCCGGAGATCAAACAGAAGATTTCCGGCAATCCCATCCGCTGAACAGACCAAACGCCTCGCTTGCCTTGTGGGCGCTGAGCTTGTCCCTCAGGAGGGTGTCTCCCGCTGAAAATGTGGGTGCAGCCCCCTTTCCCGCCCTCCGGTCCGGCCCACGGCTGTTTCAGGCCCCCCCGCCAAGACGGCCTCCGCTGTTGGATTCAAAAACCATCGGATTCTGACCACCTGGGTCGCTGGAACCCTTGATCTTCCGAGGGGTAAATCCGAAAATGCCTGTGGTGGAGATCCACCCCATGAACACCCCTCCGGGTTCTGTGTGATATCCGCCCCGTCGAAAGATGTTTTTGCGTGCGAACAAGCGGATCAAGGATGGCAAGGAGCACTGCTGCTGGAGCGAAGTCCCTGCGGGGAGGATGGATCCATGTTAAACTCTCAGCCGCGAAGCCTGCTTGTGAGCATTTGCAATGCCTCCCTCGCTTCCGCCACCTTGAGGACATGCGCCGCAGCAAAATAGACCGCCGCCGCCGTGCCCACGGTGGCTGCCAGCGCACCCGCCCGCAGCCATATCGGCAGGGCCACGGGATCAGCGAAGATGAAACGATCCGCCGCCACACACACCACGGCCATCGCCGCGCCGGCAAGCAGCAGGCTGCCCAACAGCCGCAGCAGGCCCGCAGTGCCGAAGTCGCCTGCGAATTTGCGCATCGCCACAAACAGAATCAGGAAATTGATGCTCGCGCTGATGCTGGTGGTCAGCGCCAGCGACTCGTGGCCCCATTTCATGACGAACACGAAGAACCAGTTGAATCCGATGTTGGTGCCAAGCGCGAGCATGCTCACCATCATTGGCAGCCAGCGTTTCTCGATGGCATAGAACGCCGGTTGCAATACCTTGAGCCAGGCATAACAGACCAAGCCATAGCCATAGGCGCGCAGCGCGGCCGCCGTCTGGATGCGATCGACCGCGTCGAATGCGCCCCGCTCGTAAAGCACGCTGACAATCGGCCCGGCGAGCAACGCCAGCCCGAGCGTGGAGGGCAGAACCAGGAATGCCACCATCCGCAGGCCTTTGTTGAGTGTGGTTTTGAAATCGTCACTGACTCCCGCCACCGCCGCGCGGGAAAGCGCAGGCAGCGAAACGGTGGCCACCGCCACGCCGAAGACGCCAATGGGAAGCTGCATCAGCCGGAAGGCATAACTCAACCAGCTCACCGCGCCCTCGCCCACGCCATAGGCGAACATCGCGTTGATGACCACGTTCACCTGCACCACCGACGAGGCGATCACCGCCGGCCCCATCAGGCGCAGGACCTGCCGCACGCCGGAATCCAGCCATTTGAAATCCGCCGCGAAACGATAGCCCGCACGTTTCAACGAGGGGAATTGACATATCAACTGCGCCGCGCCACCGAGCACCACGCCGATGGAGAAGCCGGTCAGGCTGTCTTTGCCCCATGTCGGGTCGAGCCACCAGCCGAACGCAAGCCCGCCGATCATCGAGCCGAGGTTGAAGAAACACGATGACAGCGCGGGCATGCCGAAGATGTGGCGCGCATTGAGCAGACCCATCACCAGCGCCGCCAGCGAAACGAGCAGGATGAACGGATACATGATCCGCACCATCGTCACCGTGAAGGCGATTTCCTCCGGGTTGTAATCGCGCGGCGAAGCACCCGCGCGCGACAACGCGGTCAATGCCTCCACGATCCACGGTGCCACCCACATGCCCAGCAGCGTGATCGCGCTCATGAACACGGCCGCCAGCGTGAACATCTTGTTGGCCAGCGCCCATGCCGACTCCTCGCCCTCGGATTTCAGCTTCTTGGAAAACGTCGTCACGAAAGCCTGGGACAACGCGCCCTCGGCAAACAGATCGCGCAGCAGGTTCGGCACCTTGAACGCCAGATAGAAGCAGTCCATCCAGCGGCTGCCGCCGAACAGGCCCGCGAACATCATTTCGCGCAGCAAACCGAGCACGCGGCTCGCCATTACGGCGAGGCTGACTTTTCCAGTGGCTTTGGCGGACATGGATGCGGCGGCTGCGGCGTGTCATACCCCCCCACACGCCGCATGGCGATACCGCGATGCGGAAATAAGATGCTTCGCGGAAAATTGACAGGTCACGCAGGATTTCATGGGCCTGCCCGCACCCGCACAAGCTCCGCCATCCTGATTCTGCTTCATCGTTCTGCTTCAAAGCGGCTTGACCCACAGCCCCGCGCCACGCAAGTTGTCCGCCCGCGCGGCCCGGTGGCCGTAATGTTTCCAACCATCCAACTCCAACCCGAACCGACATGGCCGCGAAGATCTACACCACCAAGGACGCGCCGATCGCTCCGCTCAAAAAGAAAACCCTCGCCGTGATCGGCTTCGGCTCCCAAGGCCACGCCCACGCACTCAACCTCAAGGACAGTGGTCTCAAGGTCGTCATCGGCCTTTACAAGAAATCGAAGTCGCGCGAGGTCGCCAAAAAACTCGGTTTCGAAGTCATGGACACTGCCGATGCGGTGAAAGCGGCCGACGTCATCTTCGTCGCCACCCCGGACACGGTGATCCCGTCGGTTTACAACAAGGACATCGTGCCGAACCTCACACCGGGCAAAACGCTCCTCTTCTCCCACGGCTTCGCCGTTCATTTCAACACCATCAAACTGCCGGATTTCATCGACGTCATCCTCGTCGCCCCGAAAGGCCCGGGACATACCGTGCGCTCGCAGTTCCTCGCCGGCAAGGGCGTGCCCGGCCTTATCGCCATCCACCAGGATGTCACCGGTAATGCCAAGAAGACCGCCCTCGCGTGGGCCGGCGGCATCGGATGCGCCCGCGCCGGGGTGTTCGAAACCAACTTCCGCGAGGACACCGTCACCGACCTCTTCGGCGAACAGTGCGTGCTCTGCGGCGGCGCCTCCGCACTGGTCAAGGCCGGCTTCGAAGTGCTGGTGGAAGCCGGGTATCAACCGGAAATGGCCTACTTCGAGTGCCTCCACGAGCTGAAACTCATCGTGGACCTCATGAATGAGCAGGGCATTGCCGGCATGCGCTTCTCCGTTTCCGAAACCGCCGAGTGGGGCGATGTCTCCGTCGGCCCCAAAATCATCGATGCCTCGGTCAAGAAGCGCATGCAAAAGCAGCTCAAGGAAATCGAGTCAGGCAAATTCGCCAAGGAGTGGATCGCCGAATATGAAAGCGGCTACAAGCGCTTCAACCCGATCCGCAAGGCCGAGGCCGCCCATCAGATCGAGAAAACCGGCGCCAAACTCCGCTCCACGATGAGCTGGATCAAGCAGAGCAAGATCAAGAAAGGTGCCAGCCAGGCCAGCCTGATCTCCAGCTCGAAATAAGGCGGCACTGGGATTCTCTTTTCAATCCCCCCCCGGCCCTCCTGGAAGGCCGGGGGTTTTTGTTTGTCCTTGGAAACCGCCCATCCCATGAGGATGCTGACGCCGATGGCTGATCTTGTAAGAGTGGAACCGATCGCCCTGATGCCGACTCAGGCGGGTTGTGCGGTATTTCTCGGCGATGGGGCGAAGGTGATCGTCTTTTTCATCGATCCCGGCGTGGGCGCTTCGATCAATGCGGTGCTGGCCGGCCAAGTGCCCTCCCGGCCGCTCACCCATGATCTCTATCTGCATACGCTGGCAGCCTTCGGCGCCACCATCTCGCGCGCAGTGATCGTGCGCATGGAGAACGAGGTGTATTTCGCACGGCTCATCATCGAGGCGGAAAACGAGATCATGGAGCGCAAGATCATCGAACTGGACGCACGGCCGTCCGATTGTCTTGCCGTGGCGGTGCGCTGCGAAGCGCCTGTCTATGTGGTGCGCGAGTTATGGGATACGCTCGAAGACATGTCCGCCACGCTCGCTGAAATGCGCAAGCAGGCCGAGGGTGGCAGCGATTGAAAATCCGCCGGACTATTTTGTCCAAAACGGCTCTTGCGGCATCATTGATCCGGCATAACCTCAAAGTTCATGAATGCTATCTCGACCCCTGTCCTGCCCGATTATCTGTCCGAGGACATCCTGCTTCATCCTGAAAATCGCAAGTTCCCGCCCTTTGATCTCGTGCGCCTGCTTGGCACTGTGTTCGACCCCACCGCCGGTTGCCGCGTCTGCATCCTGGTGGATTTCGACGAACCCGCGGAGCTCATCAAGGACTTCACCTTCCTCTCGCACGCTGGCTTTCCAGTGCAGAAAAACGCCCACAAGCACTTCCATCAGGGCCTGCACCAAGGAGCGATGGAGCAACTCGGCATGACCGGCGGTGAAATGTTCGCCTACCGCTGCACCCATGGCTCCAACCTCGATCTTGCCGACGACGTCTGGGACACCGCCGGCAACCACCTCTCGCTCGATCGCGATATCTATCCGAACTACGATCTCATCCTCTGCATCTCCACCTTCTCCGCCACCGCACCGCTCACTGCCAAGGCCAGGCAATACGGCTTCCGCGGCGCCACCATGCACGGACTCAACGATGTGATACTCAACTCCGGCCTCGCCGTGAACTACCACGAGGTTTCCGCCGATGCCGAAAAACTCCGCCTTGCCATGACCAGGGCGGACTCGATCGAGATCGATTTCGCGCTCGAAGACGGCCGCATCCTCACCGCCTGGCTCGGCCTCGGTGGCCAGGATGCCCAGAAATCCCACGGCCTCTGCCTCGGCAAAACTCCCGACATCGCCAACCTGCCCGCCGGTGAGGTCTATTTCGTCCCCACCGACGCCCGCGGGCAGTTTCCCATGAAATACGAGGACGGAACCCTCGGCGTGCTCGACGTGGCCGACCGCTGCATCATCCGCTCCACCCTGATCAAGGGCAACCAGGCAACCATCGACGCGCACAATGCCCGCCTTGCCGACGACCCCATGACCGGCACGCTCGGCGAACTCGGATTCGGCACCCAGGTGCTGCCCGTTTCAGGTGCGGACATCCAGGACGAAAAGGTGCTTGGCACCTGCCACCTCGCCACCGGCCGCGATGACCACCTCGGCGGTGACATCCTGCCCTCGATGTTCAAGAAGCACGAGAATTCGACCCACGACGACATCCTCTTCGCACCGCACAAGACACCGAATTTCAACATCCGCCAAGTGCGCATGAAGCGCGGCGGGCAGGAGGAAATCCTCATCGAGAACTTCCGCCCCGCACGCTATCTCATGGACGCCCTGGCTGGCTGATACTGATAGCCTAACATTCACGCTGTGCCCGGCGCGGAGTGCACATGGCTCAATGAGCCACCCGGGTGCGGCCGCCGCCGCCGGTCATCACTCGCACACGGTCTCCCACCGCAAAGGATTCACGCGGATTGGATTCCTGCACCACCGACAAGCGGCCGCCAGCTTCCAATCGCACCTCGATTTCCAGCCCCGGACGCGAGGTGATGTTCTGGCCCGCGTGGGACCCCACGGCACCTCCGGCGAGCGCGCCGGCCACCGTGGCAGCGGTCTTGCCCGAGCCGCCGCCGATCTGATTCCCCAGCAAGCCACCGATGCCTGCGCCGATGAGTGAACCACCGGTGCTGCCACCTTCGATCTTCACCGGGCGAATGGAAGTGATGGTGCCGTAGCGGACTTCCTGGGCCCGGCCGGCCTCATAACGCGCCACGGTGTCACCGGTGAGTGAATCCTGAGCACAGGAGGCGAGGAAAAGCGGTGCAAGCGAAATAACGAGCAGTTTTTTCATGGTTGGCATTTGTCCGCATTCCACCGCGGAAAGTAAAGGCGGAACTCGGCCACGGGCTTTCATTCCTTCCATTTCCGGGCTTTCGTCATGGGCAGGTTCCGGTATGATGCCGCCACATGACGCTGGAGGACCTCGGCTGGAGCCCATTCTTCGAAAAAGCCTTCGCGCCCTTCCGCGCCAAAGGCTGGGTGCCCGCGCGCCTCATCCGTGAGACCCCCATCAACTTCGGCGCGTTCCTCGAAGACGGCGATGAAATCGACGCCGTCCTCGCCGGCCGCGTCTGGCACGAGGCTGCCACCGATGCCGACCTGCCCGCCGTCGGCGACTGGGTGGCCATCGAGCCCGGCGGCGAAAACCGGGACCACGTCATCCGCGCCATGCTGCCGCGCCGCACCTGCTTCGCCCGCAAAATGCCAGGCAACAGCTCCCAAGCCCAAGTCATCGGCGCGAACATCGACATCGTCGCCGTCGTTACCGACGCCGGCCCGGATTTCAACCTCCGCCGCATGGAGCGCTACTTCACGCTCATCCACCGCAGCGGCGCGCGCGCGCTCGTGCTCGTCAACAAGTCCGACCTGTTTCCCAAGCGGCAGAACCAACAGGCCGCCGCGCAAATCGCCGCGCTGTGGGACAAGGCGGAAGTCCATGTGACCAGCGCCCTCAAAGGCGAGGGACTCAAGCTTCTGAAAAAACAACTCAAATCCGGAATCACGATGTGTGTGGTAGGTTCCAGTGGCGTCGGCAAGTCCACCCTCGTCAACCAACTCTACGGCGAGGAATGGCAATGGACCGGCGAGGTCAACGAAACCACCGGCAAGGGCCGCCACACCACCACCTCGCGCGAGCTCGTTCCGCTGCCTTGCGATGGCATGCTCATCGACAACCCCGGCATGCGCGAAATCCAGATGTGGACCGATGAGACCACCCTGCGCGAAAGCTTCGCCGATCTTGAAGAACTCGCTGCCGCCTGCCGCTTCGCCGATTGCGGCCACCGCTCCGACGCCGGCTGCGCCATCCGTGAAGCCGTCGAATCCGGCACGCTCGACCCCGCCCGCCACGAAAACTTCCTCAACCTGGAAAACGAAATCGCCGCCCTGAAAAAACGCGCCGAAAAACGCCGCATGGCCGTCGAGCGATGGGCCAAGCGCAAACACCGCGTCAAGGCACGCAATCTCGAAGACCGCATCCAGCTCGAACGTGACGAACGCGGCGCAATCTAAGCACCAGCCCCCTGCCACATGAAAAAACCTGCCCGATTTCACAGCAACCGGGCATTGACACGGCATCGTCCGGCGCGTAATCAATCGCCCCCGCGCGGTTTCTCGCAAGCCGCACCGGCGGAGTAGCCAAGTGGTAAGGCAATGGTTTGCAAAACCGTCATTCGAGGGTTCGATTCCCTCCTCCGCCTCCATCCTAAAACCCTGAAAATCAGCAGGATGTGAAGGAATCAGGGTCGTTAGGAAAACGGCCGAAAACGCAGGAAAGCGCACGAAAACCCATCCGAATTCGGGTAGTGAATGGGCAGTGAATTCCTGGATCATGGGCCACTGCCGTCAGATGGGCTCGCCTCCACCCCCGTTCAATCCACCCTCCCCACGGTCTGCCGAGAACTCGGTCAATAAATGACGCGTCACAGCTGGATGCAATACGGGATGAGAGCTCCAAGTCGAGCCGAGCGAAGACCTCGGTCGAGCGCCAGCCCTCCAGGTCCTGATTGCTGCATCAAAAACAACACAGGACCTCGATGATCCCGTCCTCACCGGTCGGGCGCAGCGCATTGGGGCTGTCTCAACACTCTTTCGTCTTTGACTTTTCAGGATTGTCGCCGAGTGATCAGGCGGCTAGACTGCGGACGTCCGCGGGGCAACCACTGCGCCGCCATTGCCAATTTTCCCACACGATTCCCCATGGGCATTTTCAACAAACCCCGCCTGCGCGGCCATGTTCGCCGGGACGACACTCCGGAAGGACTGTGGCACAAATGCCCGGACTGTGGTGCCATGATCCACAAGCTGGAGCTCAGCCAGAACACCCAGGTCTGCCCGCATTGCTCGCACCATTTCCTCATCGATGCCCGCGAGCGCATCCTGATGCTCGCGGACAGTGGAACTTTCGAGGAAACCGACGCGGGACTGTTTTCGGCCAATCCACTTGATTTCCAAGGCTACACGGAAAAAACCGCTATTCTGCGAGAGAAGACGGGCCTAAACGACGCCGTGGTCTCCGGCCGCCTCAGCATTGGCGGCCACAAGGCGATGATCGCCGTGATGGACTTCAAGTTCTTCGCCGGATCCATGGGCTCGGTGGTCGGCGAGAAGATCACCCGTGCCATCGAGTCGGCGATCGCGGAAAAACGCGCCATGATCATCGTTTCCGCCTCCTCGGGCGCGCGCATGCAGGAAGGGATGCTCTCGTTGATGCAGATGGCCAAGACCTGTGGTGCGCTCGCGCGCCTGTCCGAGGCGAAGCTGCCCTACATTTCCCTGATGACACACCCGACGACCGGCGGCGTGACGGCCTCGTTCGCCACCATCGGCGACGTCAATCTCGCCGAGCCCAAGTGCATGATTGGCTTCGCGGGTCCGCGAGTGGTGAAGGAAACCACGCATCAGAATCTCCCTCCCGGCTTCCAGACCGCCGAGTTCATGCTCGAGCACGGCCTGATCGACGCCATCGTCCCCCGCGCCAAAACCCGCGACAAGCTGGTGTGCCTGCTGGGATACCTGATGCCGGCTTGAGAAGGGGCAATACGTGCGGGAAATGCCGGCTACTCCAACAGGCTGCGCACCATCTCCGGGCTGAGTTTTTGGGAAACATCCGCATCCGCGAGCAAACCGGCGGCGAGCTGGGCCTTTTGCTGCTGCATCTGGTGGATGCGTTGTTCGACGGTGTCCTGGCAGAGCAGCTTGTGGACGAAGACCGGGTTTTTCTGGCCGATGCGGTAGGCGCGGTCGGTGGCCTGCGCCTCGGCGGCGGGGTTCCACCAAGGGTCGTAGTGGATCACGGTGTCGGCGGCCGTTAGATTGAGGCCGGTGCCGCCGGCCTTGAGCGAGATGAGGAAGAGCGGGATTTTCCCGGTTTGGAAATCCTCGACGAGCTTGCCGCGGTCCTTGGAGGAACCGGTCAGTTTGAGATAGGGGATCTGTTGTTTCACCAGGTGGGCCTCGATGAGGGCGAGCATGGTGGTGAACTGGGAGAAGACGAGGATGCGGCGGCCTTCCTCGATGAGCACGGCGAGCAGTTCGGTCAGGAAATCGAGTTTCGCGGATTCGTGGATGGTGTTGGCGAACTCGTCGGGCAGCAGCCGCGGATCGCAGCAGATCTGGCGGAGCTTCAGCAGGGCATCGAGGAAGACCATCTGGAACTGGTCCATGCCGCGCGCGGCGATGGCTTCGCGGACGCGCTTGTTCATGGTCGCCCTGACAGTTTCGTAGAGGTCCTTCTGCGCGGTGTGCAGCTCGATGAGGTGGACGAGTTCGGTTTTCGGCGGCAGTTCCTTGGCGACCTGATCCTTGGTGCGGCGGAGGATGAGCGGGGCGAGCCGCTGCTTGAGCGCATCGTTGCGCTCGGGGTCGGCGTGGTTTTCGATGGGTTTGCGGAAGTTGCTGGAAAACTGTTCCTCGCTGCCGAGAAAGCCGGGGATGAGGAATTTCATCAGGCTCCAGAGTTCGCCGAGGTGGTTCTCGACGGGGGTGCCGGAGAGGCAGAGGCGGTGGCGTGCATCGAGCTTGCAGGCGGCCTGCGCGACCTTGGCATGCGGGTTCTTGATGTTCTGCGCCTCGTCGAGCACGACGAGGTGGAAGGGATGCGGGCGGAGTTTTTCGATGTCGCGGTGGAGCAGTGCGTAGGACGTGAGGACGAGGTCGGCGTGCGGGATCGAGCGGTAATACCTGCGGCGCTCGGGTCCGTTGAGCACGAGCACGCGGAGGTCGGGTGTGAATTTTTTCGCCTCGGCCAGCCAGTTCGGCACGACCGAGGTGGGGGCGACGACGAGTGCCGGTTTGCCCTGCGTGTGGCCGGATTGTTTTTCGGTGAGAATATGAGTGAGGGTTTGCAGCGTTTTGCCGAGGCCCATGTCATCGGCGAGGATGCCATGCAGCCCATGACGGGCGAGGAACTGCATCCAGCGGAAACCGGCGAGCTGGTAATCGCGCAACGTGGCATTGAGTCCGGCGGGCATGGCGACAGCCTCGATGCCGCGGAAGTCACGGAGTTTCGCTGACAGCTCGGAGAGTTCCGGCGGAGGCTCGATACCGAGGCCGGCGAGCGAAACGGCGTCGAGTGCGTGGAGCTTCGTTTTGCCGGGAAACTTCGGATCGATGAGTGCGGCGAGGTGGTGGAGGATGCGGCGCACGCGGCCGGCGGGGAGCTTGAGCGCATCGCCGTTGGGCAGCGGGGCATAGACGTGCGCGGTGTCCGGGCAATGCAGGGTTTCCTCCAGGAAATCGCCCTCCAGCAAGCGAGCGAGGATCGGCAGCAGATCGTGGCGCTCGCCGCCCACGTCGAAGCCGACCGACAGGCTGAACCATCCGCCGCCGGCGGTTGTTAGAGAGCTGTCCCAGTGATCGGGATCGGCGTCGAAAACGCGGTGGCCGACGTTGTCGTCGATGGTGACCTGCCAGCCGAGGGCTTCGAGGCGTTCCACCATTTCGCCCCGGAACTGATGCCAGAAGTGGTCGGTATCGATGCGCGAGGGATCGGGAAACCAGCGGTCGTGCGAGGCGGCGTGTTTGTTTTCGCGTGATTTCAGATTGAGAAGGAAGCGCCAGGCGGAGTTCGACTGGAGTGAGGAGAGGCCGGTATCGGAAAGTTGGCGTGCGGCGGTGTTTTCCGCGGCGGCGGAGTGTTCGAGGATGGCACGGTGGCCGCCGGGCAGGACCACCTCGCTGGTCCACCCCGGCATCGAGCCGCGGAGCGGGCTGCGATGTCCGTCGTAGTTCACGGTGGCCTCGGCGAAGATCCAGCGGTCCACATCCGGCTGGCCGAGCGACTGGAGCAGCAGTTTCGACGCGCGGTCCACCGGCTCGCGCACGATGCGGAGTTCGAACGATGGCTTCGGTGAAACACGCGGAAGGTTCGGGACCGGAGCGGCGGTTTTTTCACGCTTCAACTCGGCGGCCACGGCGGCCTTCACGCTGTTTCCCGCGAACCGCGCGGGGTCGCGTTCCTTTTCCGCCTTCAGCAGGAGTGCGGCGGCGTGGTGGCAGAAGTTTCCGATCTCGCACGAGCACGAGGTTTCGAGGTCCCATGCGCCGCCGTCGTGCCAGAAAGCGACTTCAGTTTCCTCGTCCGCCACGTTGGCGATGAGGCAATAAGAGCCGGGCGCGGCTTCTTCCAGCCGCGGCACGCGCACTTTGGAAACGAAAGCTCGCGCGGCAGCGAGCACCTCGTCCTCAAAGCGGTTCCTCCACTTTGCGGAGTGGAGGAATTCAACGGCTTGCGATTCAGGCGGCACGGCGGGATCTGGAACAAGGCTTACGGGTGAATCAACGACAGAACCGCGTCTTCCAATGCTCCTCCGACGCGCTGGATCCGGAAATCGATGGGCGCGAGGATGCCATCCGCTCGAAATACTCATGCGGCAGGCAGCGGCGATCGCCGTCCGGTCGGTAGATCACTCGGAGGCCGGAGAAGTCGTGGTAGGCGAGTTTGTAAACCCGCTCTCGGACGAACCAAACTTCATGCTCGTCACCAAAGGCGTCCGGCTTTGCTTCACAGCAAGCCGGCAAGTCCATCCAGAGCTGGTTTTCGTCACAATAATCGCGGAGGACTTTTTTCCCCTCCTCAAAGGAGGGCTCACCGCCAGAAAGGCGGCAAACTGCTTCTGTGCGCTCTCTGAGTCTTTCAGAGTGTTCCGAAAGCGCGCCGCTCTGATTTGTTCCGGTATCCACATCTGCGGGTAAACTACGCTCGAACCCAAATCCCCTCCAAGGATAAATTCACCCCATGCAAGTCTCTCAGGGCCAGGGCATGCGGGCGATGTGTATTTTCAGCGCGACCGCAGCCAGCGCACACTCCGCCGCGACCGCCATGCCTCCAGCGTTCCGCACGATGCGGCATTCATCGCCATGTTCGCCGTTATCTGCCTGATGCCGCTGCGAGGACGGCGCAAACGCAGGATGGAGCGGGAGTGGTTTGTGGTCTCCGGCAACGGAGCCGGCGCCGGAAAGCAGGCGTTGATCTCAGGCAGCGGCACCCCTACGCTGGGTGCGAAATTCCATGTCCGCACCCGTCTCCACCACCATGAAAGCCTTCGTGCTCCACGGCGCGAAGGACATTCGTCTCGAAGAAGTCCCCAGGCCTGTGCCCGGCCCCGGCGAGGTGCTCGTCGCCGTCCGCGCGGCGGGAATCTGTGGCAGTGATCTCCACTACTATGCCCATGGGAGATGCGGAAACTTCATCCCCACGCGTCCGTTCATTCTTGGCCACGAGTTTTCCGGTGAAGTGGTTGCACATGGCGAAGGCGTCGAAGGACCGGCCATCGGCACGCGCGTCGCTGTCGATCCATCCCGCGCCTGCGGCCAGTGCAAACAATGCCGCCAGGGCCGCTACAACCTGTGCCCGAAAATGCTGTATTACGGCACCGCCAGCGTGGTCCCGCCACGCGATGGTTGTTATGCCGAATTCGTCACTGCACCCGCGCGGAACTGCTGGCCGCTGCCCGATGGCTTTGAATATGCATGGGGTGCCTTGTTGGAACCGATGAGCGTGGCCATGCACGCCGTGATGCGCAGCGGCGGCGTGGGTGGAAAATCCGTGCTCATCACCGGCGGCGGCACCATTGGCCAGATGATATTGCTCACCGCCGTCGCCTTCGGTGCCGGCAAGGTGGTTGTTTCCGACATCAAACCCTTCGCCCGTGAATTCGCGGAAAAACATGGCGCTTCCGGCACGCTCGATCCCACCAGCCCGTCGGCGGCCGAGGACGCAGCGAAGCTCTCGCCCGGCGGATTCGAAATCGTCTTCGAGGCGGCGGGTGTGGCTCCCGCCCTCGACCAAGCGATCCGCCACGCCGCCCCCGGTGCCACCGTGGTCCAGGTGGGCACCCTGCCCGACGGCACCGCCGTACCGGTGAACGCGCTGCTCACCAAGGAACTGCAATACCTGGGCTCATGGCGCTTCGCGAACGTCTTCGATCGCGTCATTGAAATGGTCACCTCCGGCCGCATCGACCCCCGTCCGCTGATCACCAAGGTCATGCCCTTCGACAATCTAACAGATGCGATTGAGGCGGCGGGCTACGGAAATGAAATGCTTAAAATGCAGATCAGTCGGATCTGACGGATCGGTCGGATCTTAAATTCCCGCATCATCATGGACTACACCACCCTCGGTAAAACCCACCTCAATGTCTCCCGCCTCAGCTTCGGAGCCTCCGCGCTCGGCGGCGTGTTCCACGACATCGACGAGGCCGACGGCATCCGCGCCGTGCATGCCGCGCTCGATGCCGGCATCAACTACTTCGACGTCGCCCCGGCCTATGGCGGCACCGTGGCGGAAACCGTGCTCGGCAAGGCGCTCAAAGGCATCGCGCGCGAGCGTTATTTCCTCTCCACCAAGGCCGGCAAATACACCCAGCCCGGCGCTTACGGCTCGGACGAGCTCGATTACTCCGAAACCCGCATCCGCAAGGGCCTCGAGGAAAGCATGGCCCGTCTTGGCGTGGACCATATCGACATCGTCCATCTCCACGACTTCGAATACCAACACCGCAGCAAGACCGACTGGGCGTTTTCCGAAGGTTTCCCGACCTTGGTCAAACTGAAGGAAGAAGGCCGCATCGGCGCGGTGAGTGCGGGTATCTATCCGCTCGACCTCTGGCAGCGTGTCATCGCCGAGGCTCCCGTGGACGCCATCCTCACCCACAACCACTACTGCCTCAACGACACCCGCGGCACCGAACTCGTCGAGCCCTGCCGCGTCAGGAACATCGGCATGATCAACGCCTCGCCCTTCGCCAGCGGCGTCCTAACAGGCGGCAAGGTGGCGGATTGGCACCCGGCCACCCCTGGGCAGCGCGCCATCTTCGCGGAGGCGGCCGCATTTTGCATAAACCAAGGCACTTCCATCGCCAGGCTCGCGTTCCAGTTTGCCTGCCAGGACACACCATTCCACACCACCATGTTCAGCACCGCGCGCAGCGCCTCGCTCGAACGCAACCTCGCCTGGTATGGCGAGCCCTGCGATGCGGCGCTCGTCGCGGAAGTCCGCAAAATCCTCGCCCCGGTCATGGACCACCAATGGGACTACGACGCGGGCGTGGACCGGCTCGGGTCCTGAGCGTTCCAACAGCCAATCCCCCCGGTGCGAGCAGGCCGGGACCCGGATGACAAGCCACCGGCACATGTCTGTTTGTGCCGGTGGACTGCCGGAGGGGAAGATGTTCCCGATGCTCAGCGCCTGCGACGCAGCAGCGCGACCGCGCCCAGCGCGCCCAGCAATGCCGCCGAGGGCTCGGGGATGACGATCATGTAGGTTGCTGACCCGCTTTGGAATCCATCGACAAGATGTGTGCCGGAAATTCCGAATTCCAGGTCGAACACGCCCTGGTCCGTAAAGCCCCAGTTGTAATGCGTGTGGCTGCCTGCGGCGAGAGTGAACGAGGTGACATTGTTCGCCGTGTCCATGAAGATGTTCTGCCCGCCGATACCGTCTTCCTGCCACAGCAGGAAATCACCGGGGCCGCTGAAGGTAAGCAGCGAGATCGTGACCAATCCATCCAGCCAATCGCCGACGGTCAATTCCTCCAGGCCGATTCCGACGAACGGCACACCTTGCAGAGCCGCGTCCTGCTCGGTCTCGGGCAGCCAGTAGTAGGCGGTCGCACCAACCGTGGTGGTGGAAGTCAGTTTACCAACCAGGATCAGTTCGTCAGGCTCGTATTCGGATTCGGACTCGATCCGGACGCCGTCGATGATCGCCCCCTCTGCGCCGCCTTCGTTGTGAATATGGGGTTCGAATCCCTCTCCGCTCGCGTATCCGAAGGCAGGGAAATCGATATGCCCCCCGGTGATCAACGACGCCGCGTGGAGTGGGAGGGATGATAACAACAAGGGTATCAGTGTGTGTTTTGCTTTCATAATGCAAGGGTCGCTGTGCGACTTCGGAAAAACCCTACAAACGCAATTTAATTGCAAGAGCAAAAGAATAATTCTTGCAATTTTTATACTCACGCAAATCATTCGCGCATGCAGCCGCCCCGGCACAGCCACACAGGAGACTTGGGCAAGGCCGCCCGTGGTCTGGCCCAGCAAATGGTTTGGTGGGGCTGCGATGTGCGCCACCCATCCGGCAATATGCTGGTGCGTTACGGCATGGGCCGCACTCCTTCGCCCGGACTCACGGGCACCAGCTGTTACCAGATGGGCTGGGAGGGAGGATGGATCGAACTTCACGGCGCGGCGGCCTCGTGGACTTCCGGCGATTCGCGGGACGGGATGGTTTTCACGCGCGACCAGGGCCGGATCGCGCTGTGGAATGGAGAACGTCCGCCGGTTCCCGGGCTTGAATACGGGCATCAGGGATCGGTCAGCGAGCGTTGGGAGGCGGCATTGCCGATGCTCCGCTGGATCGCCGGCTACGAGAAATGGATCGATGGGCAGCTGGGACCGCAATGGCGGCAGGCATGCCGCAGGCACATCCGCCGGCTGCCACGCGGCAAACCATGGCTTGCCCCGAAGGAAGCTCTCGACTGGTGGCATCGCGCGGCTGCCACGGAACACATTTCTCACACAACTTCTCGGATCCGATGAACACTCTTCCCGTCAGTGTCCTGTCCGGTTTTCTCGGCGCAGGAAAAACCACGCTTCTCAACCAGATTCTGAAAAACCGCGCAGGGATGAAGGTCGCCATCATCGTGAACGACATGAGCGAAGTCAACGTGGACGCTGAAACCCTGCGCCGCGGCGATGCCGCGCTCTCCCACACCGAGGAGAAGATGGTCGAGATGTCCAACGGTTGCATCTGCTGCACCCTGCGCGAGGACCTCATGCTGGAAGTCACGCGCCTTGCGCGCGAAGGCCGCTTCGACGCGCTGCTCATCGAGTCCACCGGGGTCTCGGAGCCTATGCCCGTGGCGGAAACCTTCACCTTCACAGACGAACACGGCCGCTCGCTATCGGACATCGCCCATATCGACTGCATGGTCACGGTGGTGGACGCGCCGAATTTTCTCCGCGACTACTGCTCGGTCGAGCGGCTCAAGGACCGTGAACAACAGATGGGCGAGGGCGATGAGCGCACGCTGGTGGACCTGCTGGCCGATCAGATCGAATTCGCGAACATCATCATCGTCAACAAGTGCGACTGCGTAACCGCCTTGGAACTTGAAACCGTCTCCGGCATGGTGCGCTCGCTCAATCCCAAGGCACGGGTGATCGAAACCAGCCATGGCGCGGTGGACGCCGGTGCCGTCCTGAAGACCGGCCTCTACTCGCTCGCGGAAGCGGAGAAGTCCCACGGTTGGCTCGATTCGCTCGTCCATCACACGCCGGAAAGCGAGGAATATGGCATCTCTAATTTCGTCTATCGACGCCATCGGCCCTTCCATCCCGTGCGCTTCCACAGTCTGTTAGGAACGGAATGGCCGGGCGTGATCCGTTCCAAGGGATTCTTCTGGCTGGCATCCCGTCCCGACTTCGCCGGGTTCTGGTCCCAGGCCGGTGCCATCGCGAGAAACCAGTGTGCTGGCCGCTTCTGGGCCGCCGTGCCGGAATCCGAGCGACCGTTCGATACCGCCAACTCCGAGGTGCTGCGCCGCGCCTGGCGCGAACCATGGGGCGACCGGCGCCAGGAGATCGTGCTTATTGGCCAAGGGCTCGACCGGAATGGACTCGAGGCGATGCTCGATCGCGCGCTCCTAACAGACCATGAGTTCCAACGCGGGCCTTCGGCGTGGGCGGGCATGGACGATCCGTTTCCCGCCTGGTCGCCCGCACCCACCCATTCCTGACTTATGCGTTCGAGCTATCCTTTGATCCCTCATGTCAAGCCGGGCTTCACGCTGGTGGAGTTGTTGGTGACCATCTCCATCATCGTGGTTCTCGCGGTCTTGGCGGTGGCGGGCGGAAGCGCCGTGTTGACCTCCTCCCGGCAGGCGAAGTGCATGGGCAACCTGCGCAACATCGGCACCGCGCTCCATCTGTATGCCGCGGACCGGGGCGGCGCGCTTCCCGGGACCACCCACACTGCAGGGCTGGATGGATCTTGGATCTACGCGCTCGAGGAATACCTAGGGGAATTCGATGAAACCCGGATTTGCCCGGCGGATCCACTGCGTGACCAACGCCTTCGCGCCCGCGGCACGAGCTACCTGCTCAACAGTTTCATTTTTGTGCCGGAAACCGATCCGTTTGGCATGCCGGTGGGGTCTGCGATGAACCATCTCAACCGCATCCCTGAACCATCCCGCACGCTCGTGGCCTTCCTGTGCTCGGACACCACCGGCGTCGGGCCGGGCAACGACCATACCCACTCGAACCAATGGGACTCATGGAGCGGCGTCTGCCGCGACATCGCTCCCGACCGCTTTTCCAACATGCCGGCACACGACCATTCGCGCGGCAGATCCAATTATCTCTACGTCGATGGACGCGTCGAATCCATTTCCGCCGCCGAACTGAAACGAAAAACCGATCAAGGAGCCAACATCGCCTTGCCACCCGGAATGAACCCCGCGCCATGAAGCCGGTTTCCCATGTCATCCTGCTGCTGTCCGCCACCCGGCTCGCGGCCTCGGGTTTGATTCCCTTGGGCGAGCATGTCGATCTGCGATGGAGATGGGAAAGCCCGGCGTGGACCTGCCATGCCGTCACGGATATAGGGGGCGAGATTTCGCGCGATCCGGAAACCGTTTTCCTGCCATTGGCCGACAAACCCTACAGCGCCGCCAACCCCTCGATTTCGGGCGCGCGCTTCACCCAACCGGCCAATCCGGACTTCGATTTCACCGGTGTGCCCGCTGGCGGGCCGCTGTGGATTGCGGTGCAGGGAACACCCGGCAATGGCGAGGCCTGGCCGGGATTCGAAAACAACCAATCGGCCGTGCTCGGATCCTACGTTCCTACGGACACACGGGTCTCGCAAACGACGGCCCGCCGGTGGATCCGCGTGTCGCTGGTCTCCTATCAGCCGCCGCACGGCAAGAACGCCCGTTTCTCGCTCTGGAACACCAGCTCCGGCAATCCTCCCACCGTCTGGATGTCCACCCACGATGCCAATGTTGAAGATTCCTATCACTTTACCGAGGGAACCCACAACCACCTCAACTGGGGATTCAGCGCGCAAGGCATCCATCGCATCCGGCTCCGCGCCTCCGCCTTCATCGGCCCGGGCGCGAGCAATCCCACCGGATGGAGCGAAACCCGCACCGTCACCTTCGCGGTGGGGACCTTCGCCCGCTGGCAGGCCGAACGCTTCGACTCCATCCAACTCGACGATCCCGCGATCTGCGGACCCGACGCGGACCCGGATGGCGACGGTCTGGACAACCGCCTTGAATACGCCTTCGGCACCGCCCCCCTCGCCGGCGGTCCCATGCCGCTCGCCGACGGATTGGGCATGCCCGCGTTCTCGCTCTTCGAGGACGGCGGGCTCGTGCATCAAACGCTGGTCTATCCCCGGCGCAAGGCTGGCCCGCGCTTGGATCCCGACGTCTATCAGCCGATGTTCTCCGACAGCCCGGACGGCCCATGGTCGGATAACGGCGTGATTATCACGGTCGCGGGTTTCCCGTCGCACCAGTCATCGCTTGATGCCGATTGGGAACTTGTGACCGCCCGCCGCCCCGTGCCGCAGGGACGCACGCGCGGCTTCGCCCGGGTGGCCGTAAGCGTCGGCGATGGCCTGTGAGGCGCGGTTCCCTGGGGGCGGACCACGCCTTTACCGGGAGATATTCTTCAGCGCCTGCGACGCAGCAGCGCGACCGCGCCCCGCGCGCCCAGCAATGCCGCCGAGGGCTCGGGGATCACCGAGAGTGTCACATCCGCCGTATAACTCGTGTAGGGACCGGCTGGCGGTGTGGTGAGGTATCCGGCGCCACCGACCATGATGGTGAAGTCACCCGCAGGAAGGTTGAAGGTGCCGGTGACGAACCCATCGGCGAGTCCGTCGCCGTTGATCCCGGCGGCGCTGCCGAAATTCGCACTCGTGCCGTCGGCGGCGTTGCCCTGATAGATGAGCGACCGCAGGCTGGCGGGAACGGCGACGCCACTATCGGAATCACCCGTAACATTATATACGTCATCGTTGCCGATGCTCCAGTCTCCCAGTGCGTTGAACGCTCCCTGCTTGGGCTGCGTGCCGCCAAGCGTAGCCAGATAGCTCAGTGACAGCGGGCTGCCGTCATGGGCCAGCGCTTCGGGGGAAAGATGGGTGAGTCCCGAGTAAACGGAGAGCGCGGGCAGCAGGATGTTGTCGATGCCGGTGCGTTGGACGGAAATCGCCACTTGTCCGGGATTGAGCAGCGTGAAGCGGAAGGCCCGGTTGCGGTGGCTGTCGCCGAGGTCGCCGTCCGTCGAGTAGGCCCAGCCGAAGGTGCTGGAGATGGTTCCGGACTTCGTGGCGCTCCTGGTTTCATTTCCCGGGCTGAAGGTTCCCAGGTCCCGGTTGGTGTATGTGACGTGAGCCGGGGCGCAACCGAGCGTGGCGGCAAGCAATAGTGGAATGGTGATGGTTTGCATGTTTGGTCTTTTCTGTTAGTCTGGTGTTTGGGGGAGAGTGGTCATGGCGTGGCCCAGTCGTAGGCGAGCTGATAGAAGGCGGCGCCCGCAGGAGGCGAGGAATCGACGAAGGAGACGGTGTCGGCCGTTGTGCCGGTGACCGATCCGACTGGTTGCCAGCCACCGTCGGGCCGGTTGGAGCGAAGGATCCGGAACACGAGGCCGCTTTGGCCGACGCCGGCCCAGATCCCCATTTGGCTCGGCCAGGTGAGTGTGGCCGAGTTTTCCGTCCGGATGATCTGCGGCTGGAACGACGGACCCGCGGTGAAGCGGAATTGATAGATCCGGCTCGGCTGGTGCCATGGACCGCCGCCGGGACCGCTGGTGCTGCGGTCTATCAACCGGATGCCGATGACGTAGTCGCCCGGCTTGTCGGCGGTCCATGCCCGGCCGTGGATGTGCCCGAGCGGATCCTCGTCGGGATCATCGATTCCCTCGCTGAGCACGAAGGCCACATCCGTCACCGCTTCGTTGGCGGGCAGCAGGTGGGTGGGTGTGAAAGCGGCGGTTTCCCAAAACCCGAAGCGCGAGCCGGGCGGACCGCTCACGCTGACGATCTCCGCCCAGAGCCACGAGCCCGTCGCGGGGTGTTGGTCGCCTGCGAGTTCATACTGGCCGTCGGACTGGACGACGATCGAGAAGGCGTCCGCGGGAAACAAGGTCCGTGGGGTTTCATCGAGCATGTAGTGGCCGCCGCAGCGCTGGCCGCGCGGCCTCGCGAGCAGGCGGAAGACCTTGGTTTCCGGATCTGCGGCCGCGAAACAAAGCGCTTCACCGGCGTCGGGCAGGCCGTTCGAGTTGGCGTCAATGATGCCTGCGGAGAAGTGTTGGTGTGCCACCGCCGGGATGACGATGGCCAGTGAAAGCAGAACTTGGTATTTCATATTCGTTTCAGGGGTTCGGTGTTGGGGCAGGTTGGATGAAGCGGCTACCCGGCGCGTCAAGACGCGAGAGCGCCTCGCCGCGGCGGAGGCTTTCGACGTGACCGTCGGCAAAAAGGTAGTTGGAGCTATGCGCATGGGCTCGCGTGGCCACTTGGCTCTCGAAAGCGGCGGGCGGCATCACGCCGTCGCGGTAACCCGCGAAGTGGAAATGATCGCTGTTTCGGTAGGCCGGAGACGCCTCGGCGAACAGGATGGTTTCGGCAGGCCGCTCGATCTTCGCCAGTCGGGAGAAATCCAGATCCGGGGCTCCCGCCGGGTTTGGCGTCAGGAAATCGTTGATCAGATAGGTGTAAGGGCGTTGTTCGTCGGGATCCTTCGGGCACTTGAATGTGATCGTGCCGGCGGAGTAGGGCTGGAGCGTGAGCGTCCACGACTTGCCCCCCTGGCGGCGTTGGTGGGAGGTGACGGGCAGGGTCATCTGGTTGTCACCCGCATACATCATCGCCGCCAAGCCGATCTGGCGCAGGTTTGACGCGCAGTTCACCGCATGGCTGCGGGCGTGCAGGCTGCGTCCCACGGACCAGGCGAGAGAGACGAGAACCAGGATGATGAAAATGCAAACGAGAAGCTCGGGCAGTGTGAACGCCCTGTGGACGCGGGATAAAGGCATGATAAGTGGTGTTGAAACACGGATTCGGAGCATGGACGCCCGGAACGGACGGCCGTAGCCACATCGGTTCCCGCATGGGAAACGGATGTGTTCCACCGCACGGGAAATGCGGGTGACGGACAGGCCGATGCCATGGAAGGCTGGCGGTGAGCTCCATCATGAGCCGCGGGCAAGGCCCGGGGCACCAAGGGACCATCCCGATACGGGACGGGAATCGCGAATTTCAGGAGAGCCGCGGCGGCGGGTGTGGCACTGGCCCGAGGAACTCGCGGATCGAGCGGTCATACGCCGGAACGCCCGGCACATGCGCGTCCGCCACTGGCACCTTGAGGCGCACAGCCATGGGGAGCACCACATCCAGCTTCGCCTCCGCCTTGGCGTGAGGCTTGCGCTCGTCCTCCTTCTCACGGCTTTCCTTGACCAGCTTGCACATCCCGCAGGGATGTTCGCCGTCGAAGGTTTTCCTTGCCGCTTCCGCGAACGAGGCATCCTGGGAATAGGAAAACAACATGTTCCCCCATGCCACGGTCTGCAACAAGACGTAGTGGCCGCCGACCGAAACAAACAGCGCTCCGATCACCAGCAACTTCGCAAAATGGCGCAACCGCGCGAACACGCCGGCTTCATGAGCTGCACCACTGCAGCCGCAAGGGCAAAGCAAGATATGCGTGGATTTTGCTCACGGGTCTTTCGGATGCTTTCCGGCAACCGGGGCCTGACCGTCCGGCGATGAATTCACTCGGTTGGGCAACGAGAGCCGCGACGATCAGACCGGCACGGCGGACCCACACATCGCGCTGGCCAGGCGTGGGGATCCGGGTCAAAAACCGCTGCATGGGCAAGACACGATGGATCGCGGCTGCGGCGGTATTGCTGGCGACCTTCGCCGTGGGCGGGCTGGCGGAGGATTCGTTGATGCGCGCCTTGTGGCCGGCGGTGGCGGCCATCGCGAGCATCGTGATCCTGCGCCATGCGGCTCTCGGATTGGCCTGCGGTGTGGCGGCGGCGGCCTTGCTGCTGGCGGGTGGTCATCCGGTGGCGGCGCTGCGGCTGGCGCTGGCGGATCATTGTTTCCCGGCCGTCCATGGTCCATGGCGGGTGGGTGCGCTGGTGTTCACTTTGATCCTCGGTTCATTCGCGGGAATTTTGGAGCATTCTGGCGGCTTCGAGTCGCTGCTGCGCCGGATGCTCAAGCGGGGCGAAAACGGTGGGCGGCATTTGCTAGGCGGCGTTTACGGGGTGGGGTTGCTGTGTTTTTTCGATGGACTGGCGAGCAGCCTGTTGTCCGGCCGCATTGCCCGGCCGTTGGCGGACCGCGCCGGTGTTTCGCGTGAGCGTCTCGCTTGGGTGGTGGATTCCACCGGTTCGCCGGTGGCCTGCGTGGCGTTTATTTCCACCTGGATCGCCACCCAGCTCAGCCTCATCGAGCAAGGGCTGTCCGACGCGCCATTCCAAGTGGAGCCCTATGCCTTGTTTTTCCAATCGATACCGGCCAACGCCTATTGCCTGCTCACGCTGCTGTTGGTGCCGCTGGCGATCCGCCTGCATTACCAACCGCGTGCGATGCGGAAATTCCGCCCGCTGGCACCAGATGCCAGCGCGGAATCCAGCGGTCCCGCCGCGCCCGCCCGGGTGGTGCTCCTGCCCCTCGCCGTGCTGGTGACAGGCATTTTGGCAGGCTTCCCGCTGCTCGCCAGCGAGCCGGTGGACGTGCTCACGCTGGACGGTTGGAAACAGGCATTCAGCGGCGATGCCGGCCCGTATGCGCTGGTTTTCGGCAGCCTTGCAGGATGGATCGCTGCGCTGTGGTGCTTTCCCGCCAAGCGCCGTGGCGAAGTGGCGGGCGCGGCCATGCACGGTGCGGCCACCTTGCTGCCCGCGCTGGTGGTGCTGGTGCTCGCATGGACGCTCGGCGGCATGTTCGCGGCACTCGGCACCACCCGCCATGTCGCGGATTTGCTGGCCGATGGCACGCCGGTGGCCTGGCTGCCGGCGGCGGTTTTCCTGACCGGCGCGGCGATGGCTTTCACCACCGGTTCGTCGTGGGGCACGATGGGCCTGCTGATGCCGCTCGCCCTGCCGGCCACGGTGGCCGCCGCCACAGCTGCTGGCCTGCATCCGGATGAAATCCATGCCATGATACCCATGGTCATCGGTGCGGTCTTCGGTGGTGCCACGCTGGGCGACCACTGCAGCCCGTTTTCCGACACCACCATCGTCAGCGCGCTCGCCAGCGGTTGCCGGACGATGGACCACGTCGTCTCACAACTCCCCTTCGCCGGGATCGCCGCCACCTGTGCGTGCGCGGCTTATGCCATGATGGCCGCAGGCCGTTCGCCGCTCGCCGCCACCGCCATGGCTGCCGGACTGATGGTGATGTGGGTGGCCTTCCTGAACCGGCGCTCCATCAATCCCGGCTGAGGCAGGGCTGCGCTTGCCAGCGTTCCACGGCCAGCCGACCGCGCTGCAGTAGATGCCGCGCGGTGATTGTTCGAGTCCGGTGCTGATTTCCACCGCCCGCTGCGTTGGTGCGCCCGTGATGCTGCCACCGGGGAAACAAGCCGCCAGCGCGCCAACGGCGTCGACTTGGCGATCAGCTACGTTTTCCAGCCCCCTGCGCAGCACCCAGGATACATTCGTTCGACTACGCCGGATCTTTGGTGCTGGAGAAATCCGCCTTCCTTGAAGGCATTGCGTTTTAACCTGCGCTTTCGTGGTGGGGTTCTGCGCAAGGAAGATCGCCGCACCAAACACATCTGGTCGTGGTGCCGGGCATTTTACCTTGCCGCCACGAGATCGTAGCCGCGCCAGTCGCCGATGGTGATGTCGGCGAATTCGCCGACGGGCAGCTTTTCATCCACCATGACCGAGCCGTCGATTTCCGGGGCGTCCCACTCGGTGCGGCCGACGCCGGGTTGCTCGACGAGGACGCGGACCTGCTTGCCGACCTGGGCCTGGTTCACCTCGCCGGCGATCTTTTGCAACTCCGCCATCGCACGTGACCAGCGGCTCTTTCGGGTGGCGTGGTGGATGTGGCCGGGCAGCTTGTAGGCGCGGGTGCCTTCTTCCTTCGAGTATTGGAACACGCCGGCGCGCTCGAAGCGGAACTCACGGATGAATTCCAGCAACTCCTGGAAATCCTCCTCGGTCTCGCCGGGGAAGCCGACGATGAACGTCGTGCGAATTCCGAGGCCCGGGATGCCGGCGCGCATGCGGCGCAGCAGGTCGCGGATGTAGTCGCCGCTGGTCACCCGTTTCATCGCGGTGAGCATGCGGTCGGAGATGTGCTGGAGCGGGATATCAACATACTTCGCCACCTTGTCGCACTCGGCGATGGTCTGGATCAGTTCGTCCGACCAATGCGCGGGGTGGGTGTAGAGCAGGCGCACCCAGAAATCGCCCTCGATGGTATTGATCTGGCGCAGCAGGGTGCAGAGCGAATTTCCTTTCGAGGAATCGACCGGCGAGTTCGGTTTCGGCCGCTGGTCCTCCCACTGGTCCATGCCGAAGTAGGTGGTATCCTGGGAGATCAGGTTGATTTCCTTCACGCCGGATTTCACGAGCGCTTCGACTTCGCGGAAGACGCTTTCCTGCGTGCGCGAGCGGTGCTGGCCGCGGATCTTGGGGATAATGCAGAAGGTGCAGGTGTGGTTGCAGCCCTCGGCGATCTTCACATAAGCATAGTGGTCCGGCGTGAGGCGCATGCGCGGCGTCGAATAGTCCGGCACGTATTGCGGCTTGAGCGTGACGAAATCGCGCGGGTCGTCGGTGGCGGCGGGGCCTTCGGTTTTGGAAACCTCGGCGGGGTTTCCCTTGCCCAGCAGATTCTCGATGATCGGGGCGACCTTGGTGATTTGGTCGAGGCCGATGAAGGCGTCCACCTCGGGCATGATGCCGGGCAGCTCGGTGGCGAAGCGCTGCGAGAGACAGCCGGCGACGATGATTTTCTGGCGTTCGCGGTCCGGATCCTCCTTGCGTGCGTCGACTGCGCCGAAGATGGCATCGATGGATTCCTTCTTCGCCATGTCGATGAACGAGCAGGTGTTGACGATGAGGACATCGGCGAGTTCCGGATCGGGCGTGAGCATCATGCCGGCCTGCGCGAGGTAGCCGATCATGACTTCGGAATCGATGAGGTTCTTGGCGCAGCCAAGCGAGATAAGGCCTACGGTGGTGGACATGGGATATGATATTTCAAATTTGAAATTTGAAATCAGAACGGCGGCGGGAGGATGAGTTCGTCACCGGGCTTGGGCTCCACCGCGCCGAAGCCGGGGAGCGGATTGGCGATGCCGCCTTCCGGGGTGACATCGCTGACCTTGAGCTGGCAGAGGATGCCGGTCTTGCGGCGCACGGCGAGGATGGTGCCGGGCTGGACTTGTTCCGGCATGTGGATCTGGAAGGTGGCGAAGCCGCCGTAGTCGGCATCGGCCACGTATTCCTGGACGGTGCCGATGAGCAGGGCCTCGGCGATCATGCGGGCGCGGCGCAGTTCCGTATCGCTTTTTTCCAGATCGCGCTGGTTGAGCAATCCCTCCTCATCCTGTGCCACCTTTGCATCGCGGGCGGCGCGTTCCTCTTCGGCCTTGCGGGCCTCGATCTGGGCGAGGGCGGCCTGTTGCGCGGCGAGTTGCGCTTTCATCTCCTCCATTTCCGCACTGCTGGCGGCAGGCGTTTCGGGCGTGCCCGCCTTGAGTTGCTGGATTTGTTTTTCGAGCTGGATGCGGTCCTGCTCGGCGCGAAGTTCGGCGATCTGCTTGCGCAGGCGATCGAGTTCCTCCGCCGGTGCGTTTTCCACGCCGCGGTGCATGCCCTGCCACGACATCACCAGCGCGCCCAGCAAGAGGGCGACGGTCGCGCCGAGGAGAAGTTTCATCGTGTCCATGCGCGGGACGGTGGCTGGCCCCGGGGCGGATGTCAACGCGGCGGCAGCGGTGGTGGCTTGGTGGCCTGCGGACTGCGCAGGAGGCACCCGCCGGCATTGAACTGTTGCCAACCCCAGGCGAGCCAGCGGATCAGCGAGGCGGCGAGCCACAGCGCCCACAGCAGCATGAGCAGGCGATACCACCAGACTGAGATCGAGAGACATGCGGGCTGCGGCAGCGTTCCATCGCTGCGGGCCTGATACCAGTTTAGCACGGTGCGCGTGGACTCATTGCCGCTGATGAACATTTCCGGGCTGCCGAGCAGACCGGCGGCGACGATGCCGATGAAAATGCCCAATACCCCCAGCGATACCAGTGCGAGCAAGCCTTGCAGGGTGTTATGCAGCCAGTTTGGCAGGCGTGGAAATGACGGGCCGCCGCGCCAAGCGAGCAGGAACAACCAGCCGGCTACCACCAGTGCCCCGGGCAGCGGGATCTGGGTGAGGCCCACCGCCAACAGCATCCATTCGTGGATTTTGAGCGGCGAGCGGCGCAGACGTCCCAAAACCCACGCGGCGAGTAGCGAGCTCAGCAGAATACCCCAGAAACGCACTGCCGGGCCACGCAGCGGGCCATCGGTCCACAGCACCCAGCGATCGTCAGGCACTTGAATGGTGGTGGTGATATTGGCGCTTTCCACCGGCAGTGT